>NZ_JBQVRO020000006.1:0-252793 GCF_052439115.2 Halorubrum sp. FL23 | reverse complement strand
CTCGGTTCTTGATCCGCTAGTCACGCCGCGTTCAGCCGCCGACCCGTGCATAGGATTGATGGTATTCGCAACTCCACGGCACTATTTCTGTATAGCGACATGCGATTTATCCGGCTGCGATCGAACACGATCTGTGTTGCCGTCGTCACGACAGAAATGTGTGCGAGCGAAACTGCGGTGCCGTCCTACCCCAACAGCCGGTACACGTTCGCTTCGTACGTCTCTCGGACCTGGTCTCCCCAGTTGTGGGTGTAGGTGTCGATCACGTCGTCGGCGACGTCGCCGCGGAGGTACTTGACGACGCCGCGGTCCCCCGTCCGGTCCCGGAGATGCGTCGTGAAGAAGTGACGGAAGTAGTGTGGCGTCACGTTCTCTGCGGCGCCGCCGCCCGTGCGGTACCAGCCCGCGTCTCGGGCGTGGCGCTCGACGACGTGTCTGACCGCCTGTGGGTCGAGTCGCTCGCCCCATCCCTCCGCGGTGCCGACGAACAGCGGGTCCGCGGCCGACGCGCCGTCCGGTCGAACGGCGAGCCACCGTTTCAGCGTCCGGGACAGCTCTTCGTCGACCGGGATCACGGTGGCCCGCTTGCGCTTGTTCGATGCGGTGCGGACTTCGCCGTTCAGCTCCTCGCCGACGGCGGCGTCCGGCGTGACGTACAGCGAATTCGGGCGGTCCGCGAGGGCCGGTCGCGTCCCGAGCGCGTACGCCGCCTCGACCTCCTCGTCGTCGATCGCGAGATCGCGGAGATCGAGGTTGCAGAGCTCGCCGACCCGCATGCCGGTCTTCAACAGAGTGACGACGAGCGCGCGGTGGAGCGGGTGTCGAACGCCGGCGACGAACTCGCGCATCGCCGGGATCGACACGTCCCGCCGCGCCGGGTCCTTATCCACCGTCTCGTCCATCTCCTCCATCACCAGCGTCATCGGGTTCCCTTCGAAGACGCCCACCTCGGTCATGTACCCGTAAAATCGGTGCAGATACGCGGCGTACGTCGCCACCGTACTGTCGGCCACGTCGCCGCGCAGCGAGTGAACGAACGCCATGCAGTCGCGATGGGTCGCCGACGCCGGCGTCGTTCCGGGATCGAGAAACGACTCGAACCGACGAAGCACGCGCTCGTAGGAGTCGCGCGTCCGCTCGGTTTTCCCGTGGTAGGTGAGGTCCTCGAGGAAGTACGCGACCGGGTCGTCGACCTCGGCCGGGGCTCGCGTGCTACTCATCGATCAGCGTGTACCCTCCCTTCCGTCCGTTGTACCGAACTCGGTTTTGGTCCTGGAGTGAATCGAGCGCGTCTTCCAGCCGGCCCTCGAAGTCGTCGAACACCGCGTCGACGAGTTCCTCCCACGAGAGCACGCCGTCGGCGAGCGCCGCTTCGACCCGTCTTTCGAGGCCGCTACCCCCGGGGTCAGACCCCGTCGGATCGGGTTCGGCGGGGGTTTCGCTCGCCTCGATCGAAAACCCGCGTCTCCCGGCCTGTACCATCGTTCTGACGAACTCGCTTTGTGACATCCCCAACTCATCGGCGTGATCCTGCCAGGTCGCCTTCTGCCGTTCGGGGACGTACGTCTTCACCGAGCGCCGGTCGTCGCTCATCGTTCGATCCGGGCTACTCGGGCCTCCATCTTCAATCTACCCCACAATTCGGGATAAATTCACTTATACAGCACTGTAGGCCCACCATTACCGAGGTAAGCACGGCATATCCATTTTTATAGTACTACCAAAACGGCCGCGTAGTGATACAAAACGAGATATGAAATGAGAGCCGAACCGACGCTCGATACTCGCTGACGCATACTGTGCCAGTATCGCACAGTCGACCGGGGTATTGGTGTCGGTGCGGGTGACCGAGTTTCTCGGAGCAAAAGGCGATCGTCTCGGTCCACGCCGATCCAGACGCTACGACCCGCCGGGCTGGAGGCACCGGAGTCGGCGTGGCGGCATCTTCTTCGGACGCGTGAGCGCGTTCTCCCGGCGCTGACGGGATGCTTGTGGAGCAGGGAGAGAGAACGCGGCGAGCCAGCTGCGGACCCGCTACGGCGCCTCAGCGGCAAAACACCGACCTTCGGTCGAACGCACCACGTCTCGGCTGTTCGGGTCCCGGAAACGGCGATCGCCCGGCGACGCCTATATCGTATGCCGCTATAGAAAGTGGCCGGGTTAGACCCGGATCTCGGAGGACGACTCCTCGACCGCGATCGCGTCGAGCGCGCGTTCGACGGCCGGGTCGCGTTCGGCGGCGTTCCGCATCAGCACGGTCTCGCTGGGGAACAGGTGCTCGCCGACGACGAGCCCGTGTTCCCGGGCCGTCGAGCCGGTGACCGTGAGGTAGACGCCGAGTCCGGTTCGGGCGATAGCGGCCTCCTCCTCCTCGTCTGCGTTCGGGTAAACGAAGTCGACGCCCTCCAGCGCATCCGTCCCCAGCACGGCGGTGACGAGTCGCTCGTAGCGCGGCGAGATACAGAGCGGTCCCTCGTGCTCCGCGACGAACGCCCGGTCGAGGTCGACGCCGGGGTCGATCCCCTCCGGTCGCCCCATCAGCGTATGGTACACCGTATCTCCGAGCCCGTTGACCACGCGCACGTCGGTGTCGACGGGGTCGATCCGCTCGTTGATGTCGGCGATCTGGCCGAGACCGCTCGATCGGATCCCGACGACCTCCTCCAACACGAGGTCCGCGGAGTCGAATCCGATCGCGAACTCGTGGGTCCGAAGGGCCCGAAACGGCTCCTCGCGGCCGACGAGCTTCAGCGTCACGTCTCCGAGGTCGACGGTAGCCGCGTCGAAGACGATCCGCCGGGGCTTGCCGTCCCGATCGTCGCGCAGCAGCGTGAACTCGGGCTGGGCCGGGTGGTCGGGGTCGGAGTACTCGGTCAGGCGCTCGTACGGGCCGTCATCGGCGTCGACCCGCCCCTTCGTGACGGCCTTCTCGTACCGGAGCGTGTTGCTCACGCGGTCCGCGAGCGCGTCGAGCCGGTCGTCGGGACCGACGGCCGCGATCCGTTCGAGGACCGCCTCGAGCGGGCGGCCTTTCCGCGGCACGGCGACCGGTACCGGTTCGCTCATTACCGGAACTGGGCCGCCGCGAGTAAAACGGGTTGCGCTTTCGGTTCGGTGCGATTTCGAGGGGTCGGTGGACCCGTATTCAGGGGCCGAAGGCCTCGTTGAGCCGCTTTCTGAAGGCTTCGAGCTCTTCGAGGTGGTCGTTGATCGCGTCGAGCTCCGCCTCCACGTCGTCGAGATCCTCGCCGAGCCGCTCCTCGATGTCGGTCAGGCGGGTGTCGACCTCCGCGAGGTCGTCCCAGAGGTCGTCGAACTCCTCGTCGAACCGCTCCATCCGCCCCTCCACGTCGTCCACGCGCTTCTCCGTTGCCTCCAGCCCCGCGGCGGCGTCGTCGACCTCCTCGTACAGCGTCTCGATGTCGTCGCCGAGGTCGTCGACCGCCTCGTCGAGGCCCGTCGTCTCGTCGTCGAGCCGAGACACGTCGTCCGTCACGCCGTCGACGGTCTCCTCGACGGTCGCGACCGATTCCTCGACGCCGGAGACGGTCTCTTTCACGCCGGAAACAGACTCTTCGACCTCCGACACGTCCGATTCCACGCCACCGACCCGGTCGTCGATGCCGTCGACGCGATCGGTGACGGAATCGACCTCGTCGGTCACCGACGCCACCGACTCGTCGACCTGCGAGACCTCCTCGCGCAGGTCCTCTCGGTCCGCGTCGGCGGACGCGAACCGGTCGTCGATCGCGGCCATCTCGGACTCGACGGCGTCGACTTTCTCGTCGAGTTCGTCGAGGATTTCGCGGGCGGTCCCCTCGCCGTCGATGAACTCCGCGAGTGCGTCGGCGTACGCCTCGATGTCGGCGACGCTCGACTGCAGCCGGGCGATCCGCACGTCCACGCTGCGGGGAACGCCAACGTCGAGTTCGGATCGGAGGGTTTCGAGGTCGTCATCGTCCACCTCGCCCGCGCGGATCTCCGACGCGAGCGCCGCCGCGAGCCCCTCTTTCGCCGGAGGCGCTGGGGTTGTGTCCGTCTGTTCGTGTCGCTTATCGTCGATGGGCTCGGTGGCTTCAGCCTCGTCGGTATCGGACTCCTCCGCTACCGACGCCTCGTCGCGCGACGTGACGGCGGCGGTTCCGGCGGCGACTGCTCGCGGTTCGGGGGCCTCCGCGTGGTCGGACTCCTCGTCTTCCTCCGTGGCCGTCGGGGGTGCGTCGGCGTCCGCCGTGTCGGGCGACGGTTCCGCTTCAGCGACCGCCTCGGCGTCGCCGTCGTCGGTTTCCGAGGCACTGACGGCCGGTTCCTCGTCGGCCGACTCCTCGTCGATCGGTTCCTCGTCAACCGAGCCCT
The DNA here is from genome assembly GCF_052439115.2 of Halorubrum sp. FL23. NCBI lineage: Archaea > Methanobacteriati > Methanobacteriota > Halobacteria > Halobacteriales > Haloferacaceae > Halorubrum > Halorubrum sp. FL23. The sequence continues at coordinate 248,437 of NZ_JBQVRO020000006.1, read as the reverse complement.
CGCCGATCGGTTCCTCACCGACCGGTTCGGACGCGTCATCTTCGGGGGGGAGCGGTTCGTCCATTCCCGGCAGCGTCGCGCGGTCCCCGGAGAGTACCTCTCTGACGGCGTCTGTGTCGCCGGCGCCGAGAACGTCCTCGATCTCCTCGCCGACCGGGACGTGCTCGATCACGGGCGTCCCGAGGAAGCCGTCGAGGTCGGGATCGTCGTCGCGGATGCCGAACACCGTCTCGATCTCCTCGCCGGGGTCGATCACGCGCTCGAACTCCACCCGGTGGTCCTTGTAGGCGGTCCAGTTCTCGCTTTCGTACTCCGGGTGGAACCCGATCCGGTCCATCGGGAACGACTCGGGGATCCGGTCGACGATGCGCACGCGCACTGGGTCCTCGCGGGTTGAGGAGAGCTCGTACATCACCGCGGGCACGGGGAACGCGTCGTCCGTGAAGGACTTCTCGACGCGAATACCGTCCTCGTCGACGGTCGTCGTCGCTTCTGCCGTCCGTTCGCTCATACGGAAACCTCCCGGAGCAGGGGCTTAAAATCCACGGGCCGCGTTTCGGCGCTGATAACCACCGATCGGTGAAATCCCGCGGTGTCGGCGGGTCTGAGGCCGTCGGCTTACAGGTCGATCCGGTCGCCGATCTCGACGACCTCCAAGCGGTTCGGGTGCGAACGACTCCGGACGTGCTCGTGGAGCGCGGTCGGGTCCGCGGTCAACCCCTTCCACATGTCCCAGTGGGTGGGGACGAGTCGGTCGAGCGCCAGATCCTCGGCGGCGGCGGCAATCTCGTTTTCGTCGCTGTACCACTTCGTCTCGACGGGGTCACCCGTCTCCTTGTCCGGGATCCTGCCGACGGAGCCGAACGCCAAGATCCCGAGATCGATGTCGAACTCCTCGGCGAGCCCCTCGAACGACGCCGAAGGCTTGCTGTCGCCGGCGTGGAACAGGGTACCCGAGTCGTGTTCGATGACGTACCCAACCGGGTGCGTCGCGTCTGCGTCCTGCGTTTCGACGACGTGGACGGTGAACTCGCCTACCTTCAGCTCGTCGCCCTCGGTCACTTCGAGGAACGCCTCCTCGTCCACGTCCCAGTGCTCGGTCCAGCGCTCCTCCTCGCGGGCGACCGCGAGCGAGTCGTCGGGGGCGACGAAGTCGGCCTCGGTGTTCGCGAGGATCGGCGCCTGCGAGGGGCCGTGAACGTGGTCCGTGTGTTCGTGGGTCGCCAGCACCGCGTCCGCTTCGTCGACGTCCTCGGGGTCGAACGGGACCGGGATCATTCGGACCGTGCGCGGGGGGTCGCCCGTGCCGACGTAGGGGTCGATCCAGAGGACGGTCCCCTCGCTCCCCTTGATCGCGAACCCGTTGCAGCCGAGGTACCACAGCGACACCGTGTCGGGGTCGGCCTCCGCGACCGCACGCGGCAGCCAGTCGCCCCAGTCGGAATCGGTCATGGCCGGTGGTGTGTGTGCAGGCGGGGTAATCGTTCCGGAGTCGGCGGGGATTCGACCAATCTGCGGGACTGACCGAAAATTCGTTGCTAATAAAACGACGAAAACCCGTGTGAGAACGAACGGATATATCGTATGTCGCGATACAGAATGAACCCATCCTCGCCTCGCGGAGGCAAGGATGAAACGCCCAGCGTAACGGCTGGACCCACGGCTCAGCGAGAAACGGCGGAGAGACGGGAGCCGACTGTTCCCGAATGGCTGTTCCCGAATTGCCGATCGCGGTCGGCTATCGGTCCCTGGCGGCCGCGACGGCGTCGACCGTTCGACGCGCGTTCTCGGCGATACTCTCGTAGTCGCCGTCAGCGACCGCGGTGGCGTCGACGATCGCGCTGCCGACGCCGACCGCCGCGGCTCCCGCCTCGATGTACGCACCGGCGTTGTCCGGACCGACCCCGCCGGTCGGGACGATTGGGATCTGCGGGAGCGGGCCGCCGAGAGCGGCGACGTGGTCCGGTCCGCCCGTCGAGGCCGGGAACAGTTTCACGAGGTCGGCACCGACCTCGTACGCCCGGAGCGCCTCCGTCGGCGTGAACGCGCCGGTCGCGACCGGCGTTCCGTAGCGGTTCCCGACCTCGATCACGCCGTCGTCGACCGTCGGCGTGACGAGGAACTGGGCGCCCGCGAGCTGTACCGCCCGCGCCGTCTCGGCGTCCAGAACCGTCCCGGCCCCGACGAGCACGTCGTCGAAGCGGTCGGCGAGCGTGCCGATCGTCTCCGTGACGCTCGGCGTGTCCGCGGTCACTTCGAGCGCCGTGACGCCGCCCTCGACCACGGCGTCCGCCACGTCGACCGCCGACTCCGGGTCCACGCCGCGGAGGATCGCGACCACGCCGCCCTCCCGGATCTGATCGACTCGTTGTGCCTGCATACCGTTACACCGGACGGTGAGCGTGATAAATGAGACGGCTCGCGACCGATGGCGTCGGCGAGCGCTGTGGGAGGGTGCCCTTCGAGCGCCGTCTTCCGCGGAATCGAGGCCGTTGACGACGGCGACTCGCCACGATAATTACGCCCTTAATTTTGTAATGGATACGCGTCGAGACGCCGGCAACGACACCGCGCAACCGACCGCCCTCGCCGTAGCGGTACCCGAAACGACTAACAGAAACGGTTGGATACACCCACCAAGGAATGGCTGAAATCGTCGACTACGAACTGTTCGAAGTGCCGCCGCGGTGGCTCTTCCTCCGCGTGGAGACCGCCGACGGCACGGTCGGGTGGGGGGAGCCGGTCGTCGAGGGGCGATCGAAGACCGTGCGAACCGCGGTCGAAGAGCTGTTCGACACCTACCTGCTCGGGAAGGAGGCCGGTCGGATCGAGGACCACTGGCAGGCGATGTACCGGGGCGGGTTCTATCGCGGGGGTCCCGTCCTGATGAGCGCCATCGCCGGCATCGATCAGGCGCTCTGGGACATCAAAGGGAAACGGCTCGACGTTCCGGTGTACGAACTCCTCGGCGGCGCGGCGCGAGAGCGGATCCGAGTGTACCAGTGGATCGGCGGCGACCGCCCGTCCGACGTGGCGGAACAGGCCCGAGAACAGGTCGAGGCGGGGTTCACCGCGCTGAAGATGAACGCGACCGAGGAGATCGAGCGGATCGACGACCCCGCCACCGTCGACGCCGCGGCGACGCGCCTGCGGGAGGTCCGGGAGGCCGTCGGCGACGAGGTCGGCATCGGCGTCGACTTCCACGGTCGCGTCTCCAAGCCGATGGCGAAGCGGCTCGTCGAGGCGCTCGAACCGTACGACCCGATGTTCGTCGAGGAACCCGTCCTCTCCGGGCACAACGACGCCCTTCCGCAGATCGCCCAACACACGACGACGCCGATCGCGACCGGCGAGCGCATGTATTCCCGGTGGGACTTCAAGGAGGTCTTCGAGGACGGCGCCGTCGACGTGATTCAACCGGACCTCTCGCACGCGGGCGGGATCACCGAGGTGAACAAGATCGCCGCGATGGCCGAGGCGTACGACGTGGCGATGGCGCCCCACTGCCCGCTGGGGCCGATCGCGTTAGCCTCCTGCCTGCAGGTCGACGCCTGCTCGCCGAACGCCTTCATCCAGGAGCAGAGCCTCAACATCCACTACAACGAGACGAGCGACGTGCTCGACTACCTCGCGGACCCGTCCGTCTTCGACTACGAGGACGGGTACGTCCAGATCCCCGATGCGCCCGGTCTCGGGATCGAGATCGACGAGGAGCACGTCCGCGCGCAGGCCGAACGAGACGTGGACTGGCACAACCCCGTGTGGCGCCACGCGGACGGGAGCGTCGCCGAGTGGTAAGCGGCCGATAGCGGTTCGGCGCCGAGCGCCTCGGTGCGGCCCCTCCAGACGGTGATTATTTGCCCGAGCGCTCGCCAGTAGTGGACGTGATATCGACCGACCCGACCGAGAACGCCGTCGCGAACAGACACGCGGACACCGTCGCCGTCGTCACCGGGTCGACGCGGGGGATCGGCGAGGGCGTCGCCCGTCGCTTCGCCGCCGAGGGCGCCGCCGTCGTGGTGACCGGTCGATCGGTCGCCGCCGGTCAAGCTGTGGTCGACGATATCGAGTCGGCGGGCGGCGAGGCCACCTTCATCGAAGCGGACATGCGCGAGCCCGCGGAGATCGAGGCGCTCATCGAACACGCGGCGGCGGAGTACGGTCGGATCGACGTATTAGTGAACAACGCGGGGGTCCAGACGGAGACGACCGCACGCGAAGCGACGACGGACGACTGGGAGTTCGTCCTCGAAACCGACTTCCGGGCGTTCTGGCTGTGCGCGAAACACGCCGCCGACCACATGCCCCCGGGCGGGACCATCCTCAACACGTCCTCGAACCACGCGTTCCTCACGATGCCGGGGCTGTTCCCGTACAACGCGGTCAAAGCCGGGATCAACGGGATGACCCGCGCGATGGCGTTGGAGCTCGGCCCGGACGGGATCACGGTGAACACGATCAACCCCGGCTGGATCGAGATCGACCGCACCGAGGAGGAGTTGGGCGACGACTACGAGTATACGGAGGAGATCCACCCGGTGGGGAGGCTCGGAACCCCCGCCGACGTGGCCGGGCTCGCCGCCTTCCTCGCGAGCGACGACGCGAGCTTCATCACCGGCGAGAGTATCCTGATCGACGGGGGGCGCTCGCAGGTGATGCAAGACGATCAGTACCTCGACTACCGGCGCGACGCGTGACCGATCGGCGGTCAGGCGGGCGTCGACGGGCTCCGTTGGCTGTCGCTAAAATCCAAAATATAAACCGAATATAATAGAAAGATAGGTTATGTTTCTTAGTATTACACCAGCAATCAGATTCGTGAAGCGGTCGGATCGACACTCTGCGTCGTAGTGCCGATGATCGAGCGGGCGATCGCTGCGATCGTGAAGTTACGCTTTCACAAACCCATACGGATCGGAACCTCGACCTGCGGAGCGACGGATACCCATCGATAGATGCGATCCGAACGATTCGAACCGAACGATTCGATCCGAACGATTCCGGTTCGACTCGCCGGTTATACGTGCGGCCGTGTCACTTCCACGGCTCTTCTCACTGGTTCGGTGCCGTTGGCTGAACCGGCAGGTCACTGGGTAGTTGTGTCGGTTCCTCTGCGACAAATACGTCGCTATCAGCCCACGAAACAGCGGGAACTACGGTGTGTCTCGCAGATCCCGACGCGACGAACGGTGACGTTTGAAATATACAGTTTCTGTTAAGACGCTCTTACCATCATTTTTTAGAAAATTACGACGTCGGCGAGCGTCGTGCTCCCGGCGGCACGGGGCGAACGCTAACGACGCCAGCTCGAATCACTGACGACCGATCGACCGCAGGCGCGATCGCGGTGGCCTCACTCGACGCGTGGGAGGTCGACGATGAACACGGAGCCCGTCGGCTCGTTGTCTTCGATCCGAACGCTGCCGCCGTACTGAGCGACGAGTGACTGAACGAGGTACAGCCCGATTCCCGTTCCCGGACTTCCAAGTCCCCGCTCGCCTTTCCCGAACACGATCTCCTTCTTGTCGTCCGGGATTCCCGGCCCGTTGTCCGCGATTCGGACTTCGACAGCGTCGTCTCGGACAGCGCACGACACCTCGACGAACGGTGCGTCCTTGTCGTTGTGCTGAACGGCGTTGTTCAGGAGGTTCCGGAACACCGAGCTGAGCATGCTGTCGGCTGCCACCGCGACGTCGGGGACCGGTTCATCGACGGCGAACTCGGCTTCTGGAAACGACTCCTCGCGGAGCGACAGTTCGGTCGTCAGGGCCGTTCGAAGCGAGACCGGCTCCACGGAGAGATCCCCGTCTGAGACGACCGTTTCGACGTAATCGCGTGCGGTCTCGGTCAGTTCGACGACGTGCTCTCCGCTGGCGAGGATCTTGCGGAGGTACTCTTCCCCTTCGGCGTCGACGTGGGATTCGAGCAACTCCAACCAGCCGAGCACGACTGCCATATCGTTTCGGATGTCGTGGCGGACGATTCGGTTCAGCAGTTCGAGCTCCCGTTCGCGGCGCTGTTGCTCGGTGATGTCCGTACAGATGCCGACGACTTCGGTGACCTCGCCGGCATCGTCTCGAAGCGCGACCTGACGCGTGAGCACCCACCGAACCGATCCGTCGGGTTGGATGACGCGGCCCTCGTACGCCTTGTCACGGACTCCGTGGGCCGATTCCTCGATGTTTGCACGCACCCGCTCGCGGTCGTCCGGATGGATACTGTCGATCAGCAGGCTGATGTCGTCTTTGACATCGCCGGGAGGGAGCCCCCAGATGTCTTCGAACCCGGCGCTGATGTAGTCGAACGTTCCCGGTTCGGTGGCCGTCCACAGCGCGACTCCGTCGAGGTGATCGAACAGGGCTCGGAAATCGCGCCGCTTCCCGAGCGAACCGTGGGTCATAGCGACGTATTCGCGTCGAGATTGATAAACACCGATCGTGGATCCTCGAAGCCGAGATCGGTGGGTAGGGCCGCGTTGTTTCCAGGGATCGAGGATAGAGAGACCCACCCACCGGGGGTGTTTGATCGTCGATCGGCGTCGCGCGTCCAGTTCGCGTCTCTCGCGAGCAGCGTCCCGCAACCGGTGGCGGGGTGGCCAACGCTCAGAGCGACTCGTACAGCGCCCGGTATCGCTCGGCGATCGCGTCGAGCGAGAACGACGCGCTGCGCGCCGCCGCGTTCGACCCCAGTCGCTCGCGGAGTGCGGGGTCGGACAGCCGGCGTATCGCGTCGGCGAACGCCGCCGTCTCGTCGTCGCCGTCGGGGTCGACCTTCAGGCAGTCCTCGCCGTCGTCGAGCCACGAGAACGTCTCGATGTCGCGGACGACCACGGCCGTCCCGGCGGTCATCGCCTCCAGCAGCGCGATCCCCTCGTTCTCCTCGTGGGTCGGGAACAGGAACACGTCGCCGGCGGCGAACGCGCCACGCACGTCGTCGACGAAGCCGGTGAACGTGCAGTTGTCCGGCGACTCCTCGATGAGTCGAGTGGTCTCCCGACCCTTCAGCGAGAGGTCGAGCGGCCCGAACCACGCGAAGTCGATATCGGGGAGCTCGCGGGCCAGATCGACGAACGTCTCCAACCCCTTCCGCTTGATCACGTGGCCGACGAGGAAGACGGTCGGCGGGTCGAGGTCGTAGCGCTCGCGGTACTCGGCCTCCAGCGACTCGAAGCCGGCGAGCTTCTCGCGGTCGACGCCGTTCGAGATGACGGTCGTCGGCGCGTCGGTGTACCCCTCGATCACGCCGCGGTTGTACTCGGAGGGGCAGACCAGCGCGTCGGCGAGCCCGTACGCCCGGCTGAGGTACGGTTTGAGGGGTTTCGCGAGCGCGTTGGTGAAACGGAAGCTGTCGCCGAAGTCCTCCGCGGTGACGTGGGTGTGCGCGACCACGGGGATCCCGCGGTCGCTCGCGCGCTTCGCGTACCACACCGATCGGGGCCCCATCAGGTTGCAGTGGAACACGTCCGCGTCGAGGGTCGGCTCGGTCGTGTACGCGATCCCCTCGCGATCGAGCATCTTCCGCTGGTGGACGACGGACTCGTGGATGCCGCCGGTGACGTGGTCCTCGAACTCGAAGTAGTGGCTGACCTTCATCGCGGAACAGGGGCCGTCCCGAAGCTGCGGCTCGAACCGGCGACGCTCACTCCACTTCCAGCCACGGGACCTCCATCAGCGGGGGGATGTACGTCTCGATGTGGTGTTCCCACACGCCCTCCTCGCCGAACGCCTCGCCGTGGTCCGCGGTGACGACCACGTCGCCGTCGAGCTCGTCGACGAGTTCGGAGACGGACTCCAGGGCGATCCGGAGGTTCTCCTCGTACAGCTTGAGCGCGGTCACGCGGGTGCCGTCCGTCATGAGATCCTTGGGGTCGAGCTCCAGCCACAACCCCGCCTTCTGGGCGAACTCGCTGTCGTCGAGTCGGCTCTCGATCTTCGGTCGGACCGAGTCGCTGAGCGACGAGAGGAGGCCGCCGTCGTCTGCCGCGTCACCGCCCTCGGCCTCTTCCTCCTCCTGCCGTTTGATCCCCTTCTGGATCTGCTTGAGCTTCTGGCCCGATCCGCGCGAGAGGTACGGCGCGTGCGGCTGCATGTAGTGGAGCACGGTCCGGTCGGCGCGCTCGATGGCGTCGAGGTTGTTGCGGTACGCCTCTGTCATCCCCTCCGGCGGGACGGTGCCCAGATCGTCGTCCCAGCCGGTCTTCCAGACGTCGTGAATGTCGCTGATGTGCTCGGAGGCGGTCCACTCGTAGTCGCAGCTCGCGCCCCACTTCAGCTCGTTCAGCGGGATCCCCAGATCGTTGATGAACGGGTTCCCGGAGAAGTACGCGATGTCGTGGTCGCCGGTGAACGTCCGGGAGGCCCACTCCGGCGTCGACGACCCGACGCTCCGACGCTTCTCTAAGTCGCCGTCGAGGTACTCGTCGTACACGTCCTCGAACACGTCGTAGCGGCACGCGTCCAACACCAGACAGTAATCCCACTCCGATTCGAGGAACCGCTGATCGTCCATAAGTACGCGACAGTTCCCCGTCGACGGTTGTATTCTTGTTGGTGCCGCCTCGGGAAGCGTATCCGGCTCCTCCCGGCCTGAGAAGCCCGATCTGTGGCAGTTCGATAGCCGCGCTCGTTCGGAATACCGCCCCGCGAGACGGGCGAGAACCAATCAGACGTTTCAAGTCCGACACCCCGCCATACCCCCTATGGACGGGAGCCAGCGGCGCGGACTGGTCATCGGCGGAGTCGCGGCGGTCGCGGTCTTCGCCGTCCTCTTCGTCGTCGTCGGAGCGGACCGCGTGATCGAGACTCTGCTGGCGGCGGAGCCGGCCCTGGTCGCGGCGACGTTCGGGTTCGCGCTCTGTTGGCTGGTCGCGTGGAGCCTCATGCTCCGGACCGTCCTCGGTTCGCTGGAGGTCTCCCTCTCGGTCGCCACGTCGTTCCTCGTCTACTCCGGGGCCGTCTTCGCCAACAACATCACCCCGTTCGGGCAGGCGGGCGGCGAGCCGGTGGCCGCCGCGCTCATCGCGCGGGTCTCCGGGTCGCGCTACGAGACGGGGCTCGTCGGCATCGCCAGCGTCGACGTGCTCAACGTCGTCCCCTCCATCTCGATCGTGTTCCTCGGCGTCGGCTACTACGCGACCACCGCCGCGGTCGGAGAACGGATCGAGATCGCCGTCGCCGTCGCCGTCGCGCTGATCGCGGCGATCGTCACGGGGATCGGTCTGGGCTGGCGGTACCGGCGAGTCGTCGTCGACCGGCTCCCCAGCGCGGTCGGCGGGCTCGCCGGGCGGCTGGACCGGTTCGACGCCGCGACGGTCGAGGCCGGGATCGCCAACAGGCTGGGGAACTTCTTCGAGGACATCGAGCGCGTCGGCACGAGCCCGGGGCGGCTCGCCGCGGCCGTGGGGCTCTCGCTGTCCGGCTGGCTGTTCCAGGCCGCCGCGCTCACGGTCGCGTTCGCCGCCGTCGGCCACCAGATCTCGCCGGTGGTCCCGCTGTTCGCCGTTCCGCTGGCGTACGTCGCTGGCGCGACCCCACTCCCGGGCGGGCTCGGCGGGATCGAGGCGGCGTTCGTCGCGCTACTCGTCCCCACGACGGGCGTCCCGGCGTCCGCGGTCACCGCCGCCGTGCTCGTGTTCCGCGGCGGCGTCTACTGGATGCCGGTGGCGATCGGCGGCGTCTCCGCGTCGGTGCTCGGCGTCCGAACGGTCCAGTGACACCGCGCCTGCGGGGCTTGTGACTCCCACCCGTGACGCATGAACGCGAGACACGCATTGACCGGCGAGAGTCGACACCCAGCTAACAGGGCCATTTTTGTCGGTGTGCCCGGTATTCGAACGTTATACATGGGCGATGCTCTCAGCGCGACGGAGGCCCGGGAGCGGCTCTACGAGGTGATGGGCCGGGATCTCCCGTTCGAAGAGAAGGCGACGCTGGCGCTGTCGGTCGGAGAGACGTATCTGGGCGTGGAGAACGGTCACCTGACGCGGATCGACCCCGAGAGCGACTACTGGCGGGCGATCGCGAGCACCGACCCCGAGGGCGGGACGTTCCCGGCCGGGCTCCAGCTGGATCTCCGGAACACGTACTGCCGGCTGGCGATCGACGGCGAGAGCCCCGTGAGGCTACACGACGCGCCGGAGCAGGGGTTGGCCGACGACCCCGCGTTCCAGCGGTACGGGCTCCACTGCTACCACGGCAGCGCGATCACCATCGACGGCGAGCTCTTCGGAACGCTCTGTTTCGTTTCGATGGAGCCGCGCGCGGAGCCGTTCGACGAGGCCGAGACGCTGTTCGCGGAGCTGATCGCTCGGATGCTGGAAACGGAGCTCCAGGAGGCGCGGACCGACGCGAAGATCGACCGGCTCGATCAGTTCGCCAGCGTCGTCTCGCACGACCTCAGAAGTCCGCTGAACGTCGCCCAGGGGCGCGTCGACATCGAACGCTCCTCCCGCGACAGCGAGCACCTCGAGATCGCCGCGCGGTCCCTCGACCGGATGGAGGACCTGATCGCCGACGTGCTCACGGTGGCCAGACAGGGACAGGAGGTCGAGGAGACGGAGCTCCTCTCGCTGGACGCGGTCGTCGAGGAGTGCTGGGACGCGGTGCGGACCGACGACGCGAGCCTGAGCGTGGCGGCGGATCTCCGGTTCAAGGCGGACCCCAGCCGCGTGCGCCACCTCTTCGAGAATCTGTTCCGGAACGCGATCGAACACGGGGGAGACGACGTGTCGATCCGCGTCGGACCGCTCGACGACGGGGGCGGCTTCTACGTCGAAGACGACGGCCCCGGAATTCCGGAGGCGGACCGGGAGCGGGTCTTCAAGACGGGGTTCACGACCGGATCGGAGGGGATCGGTCTCGGCCTCGCGATCGTCGAGGGGGTCGTCGAGGCCCACGGGTGGCGGATCGCGGTCGAGGAGGGCGCCGACGGCGGCGCGCGGTTCGAGGTGTCCGACGTGGTCGCCCCGTAGGGACGAGCGCTGCGCGGGCGCGCCGCGTCGACGACCGGTCGGGGGCGAAGGCCGACCCGGGGCGGTCCGGCCCGTCAGAAGAACAGCCAGATGACGAGCAGCGCGTACAGCATCGCGAGCGCGATGATCGTGAGCCGGATCAGGATGTTGACGCTGAAGACGAGGCCGTTGTAATCGTTCTTCAGAAGCTTGAGCGGGCGGGTCCGCCGGCTCGTCAGGCCGACCGTCGCCGGGGCCACGTCGCCGGCGGCGCGCTCGACCGCCGCCGTCAGCGCGTCGGTGTCCGATCGCGTCGTGTTCGCGAGCTCGTGGATCGAGGCGTGCGTGTCCGTCGAGAAGATCAGGACCTCGTCGAACGTCTCGCGGTAGTCGGCCGCCAGCTCCCGCACGTCCGGCGTAACTCCGTTGGTGTCGATCCCCATCAACAGGACCTCTTGCCCGTCGACCGACTCGACGATCGCCGCGACGTCTTGGTCCGCGTGGCGGACAGAGAAGCCGGCCGCGTAGTCGGAACGCGGCGCGTCGGCGAGCCGCTCGCGGAAGTCGTCGAAGTGGCGTTTCAGCCGGTCCGCCTCGGCGGAGCCGTACAGCACCTCCTTCTCCGGGCCGTTCTGGAGGTCGTGTTTGTGGAGGTCCACGAGCAGCACCTCCGACTTGTCGACGTCGCTCATGAACACGCCCGTGTCGTAGTCGTCGATCCCCTCGCCGTGAAGGAATATCACCTGCTTGTCGCCGATCCGCCGGCCGTAGAACTCGATCTCGCCGTAGTCGTGACTCACCAGCCGCGACGCGCGGGCGACGCGCTCGGGGTCGGCGACGGCGTCGAGGATCTTCTCGGCGTCGCCCGGATTCGAGAGGTCCTCTTTGTGCGTACACGGGACGTGGAGGAAGAACCCGCTCTCGCCGTCGGCGCCCTCCTCGCCGTCGTTGAGGGCGTCGATGACGTTTCCGCTCAGCTGCCCCCCGCCGAACCCGCCGAGGGGGCCGGGGTGGACCCACGGCGCGGCGAGGGTGAGCCGATCGCCGTTGTCGATCGCGAGCGTCTCGACGGCGGGCTCGGCCTCGACGCCCAGGTCGAGGGAGGCGCGGTCGTTCCGCAGGATGCCGGAGGTGAGTTCGAACGCGGAGACCTCGGTGTTGCTCCGAATGAGGTAGTCCACGATCCCGAGCACCAACACGAGGAACGCCGCCGCGATGAGCAGCGAGGCGAACGCGAACACGTGCCGGTACGTCGTGAAGCCGAGATCGCCGCCGGCGAACGCGTAGAAGGCGGCGATCAGCGCCGCCGGCTCGGCGAGCCCGACGAAGAGAATCCGCTTGTAGTGGTCGATCCCCGTCGAGATCACGAGCACGAGGATGTTGATCAGGTACACCGTGATAAAGAGGAGCCAGACGATGCTCCACGCGTTCCCCACGTCGTTGGCTCCGGAGAGGACCAAGACGTGGACGAACGTCACCAACTGGTTCGTCAGCGCCAGGAAGAAGCTCCACGTCCGCGGGTACCCCGGGAGGACCCGGTGAAACAGCTCGCCGGCGAACAGGAAGGGGAGCAGGAACAGGAGGACCGCGACCGGAAGCAGCGTCGACGGCTCCGGGGACAGCGGCGTGAACATCGAGAAGGCGGTGAACGCGACGACGCTGTAGGCGACGGCGAGCAGTGCCATCGCGGGGATCTGCCGCGAGAGCGACGGGACGCTGAACACCAGCCGCTGAAACACGTCGACGTTGTCCGCGCCCATCTACGACACCCCGTATATCTCCTCTAGCTCGTCTATCGTCCGCTCGACGGAGAACTCCTCGACCGCCTCGCGGGTCGGTCTGTCGCCCTCGAGGCAGTCGACGACGGCGCGCTCCATGTCGTCGAGGTCGCCGTGTTCGAACCGGGCGCCGTTGTCGTCGCCGATGGTCCGGTCGAACGGGGGGACGTCGGCGGCGGCGACCGGTGTCCCGCAGGCGTTCGCCTCGAGCGTCGAGAGCCCGAGCGTGTCGCAGGTCGAGGCGGTGACGAACACGTCGAGCGCGGAGTAGAACGCCGGGAGGTCCTCGCGAGGGAGGAAATCCCGGAACTGCACGTTCGCCGGCGCGCCGCGTTCGAGGTCGTCCCGGACCGGCCCCTCGCCGACCAGTTCGAACCGCAGGTCCGGTCGGCGGTCGGCGAGCCGGAGCAGCTCGCCGACGTGTTTCTTCCGGGTCATCCGGCCGCTGTACCCCACCGTCGGCTCGTCGCTCGCGAACCGCGAGTCCGCGACCGGCCGGAACGTGTCGGCCTCGATCCCGACTGGCAGCCTCCGGGGCGTCACGTTTCGGCGGATGCGCGAGGTCGAGGCGGTGACGCAGTCGAACGACTGGAGGAACCGGTTCTCGTAGGCCACGTACGCCCGCCCGGCGATGCCGGCCAGCGACTGCAGTTTCAACCCCTGGACGAAGTAGTCCTCCACGGGGGTGTGGTGAGTGTACACGGAAGTCACACCGCGCTTCTTCGCGTATCGACGGCCCATCAGGCCGGTCGAGGCCGGGCCGTGGCAGTGGACCACGTCCAGGTCGGGAAGCGTCGAGAGGCGTCGGTAGGTCGGAACGCGATACTGCCGGTAGAAGGGGTTCGGCAGCGACGGGACGGGGATCTCGCGCTCGTCGGGGTCGTGACTGCTCGCCGGGTAGACGACGTACACCTCGTGGCCGCGGTCCTCGAGCCGGTCCCGCCACGCGCGGATCGTGTACGTCACGCCGTCGATGCCGGGCAAGTAGCTGTCGGTGAAGAATCCGATGTTCATGCGTGGGCTCGCCGTCGGCGTGTCGTCTGTCTCGCGCCGCCGTCGGAGAGCTCACCGGAGTCGGGCGACTGCGCCGATCCGTCGCGGACCGCGTCCGCGGGGGCGACCGCCGCGCCGGTCGCGGTCGCGCCGTCGCGAGCTGATGGGCCCGTAGCGCCGTCGTCGTATCCAGACTGTGCCACGGTTGTTACGTCGCGGGTTCCCCTCGGACGGCTATCAACATTTTCATTTCGCGACCCACGCGGTCCCGTCCCCTCGGCGGCGCCGTCCCTTCGCGGCCCCACCATTAACCACCCGGCACGCGAATCTCCGCCCATGATCACCACCGATCGGATGGCGGCGGTCGACGCCAACGCGGCCGCCCTCGGCGTCCCGCGGAAGCAGCTGATGGAGTCGTCGGGCAACGCCGTCGCCCGGGAAGTCCGAGCGATCGCGGAGCCCGGGGCGAGCGTCGAACTGCTCTGCGGGCGCGGGAACAACGGTGGAGACGCGTTCGTCGCGGCGCGCTTCCTCTCGGCGTACGACGTGACCGTCCGCCTGCTCGGCCGCCCCGCGTCGATCCGGACCGAGATCGCGCGCGAGAACTGGGCGGCGCTCCGGAGCGCCGACCTATCGACCGCGACGGTCACCGACGCCGCCGACCTCGCGCTCGACGACCCGGACGTGGTCGTCGACGCGATGCTCGGGACCGGGGTGACGGGCGCCCTTCGGGAGCCGGAGCGAACCGCGGCGCGACTGGCGAACGAGAGCGGAGCCGCGGTCGTCGCCGTCGACGTGCCGAGCGGCATCGACGCCGACACCGGCGAGCCGACCGGAAGCGAGGCCGGCGACGCGGTCTGCGTCGAGGCCGACCGCGTCGTGACCTTCCACGACGAGAAGCCCGGACTGGGGTCGCTCGACGCGGCCGTGACCGTCGCGGACATCGGTATCCCGGCGGCCGCGGAGCGGTTCACCGGCCCCGGCGACCTGCTCGGCATCGCGCGCGACCCGACCTCTCACAAGGGGGAGAACGGCGAGGTGTTGGTGATCGGCGGCGGGCCGTACACCGGCGCGCCCTCCCTCTCGGCCCGGTCCGCGCTCCGAACCGGCGCCGACCTCGTGCGCGTGGCCTGTCCGGAGACCGTCGCGGAGACGGTCCAGGGGTACTCGGCCGACCTCATCGTCCGCGAGCTGTCGGGCGATCGGCTCCGCCCCGCACACGTCGACCGCGCGCTGGATCTGGCCGCCGGCAACGACGTCGTCGTGCTCGGCCCGGGGATCGGCGACGGCGACGAAACGCACCAGTTCGTCCGAGCGTTCCTGTCGCGGTACGACGGGCGCGCGGTCGTCGACGCCGACGCGCTCCGCGTCGTTCCCGAGATCGACACGGACGCCGAGCTGATCTGCACGCCGCACCAGGGCGAACTGGTGGGCATGGGCGGCGAGACCGCCGGCGACCCCGACGAGCGCGCGGCGCTCGTGCGGTCGTTCGCCGACGAGATCGGTCACACCCTGCTGGTGAAGGGCGCGACGGACGTGGTCAGCGACGGGGAGGCGGTCCGGCTGAACCGCACGGGGAATCCGGGGATGACCGTCGGCGGAACCGGCGACGTGCTCGCGGGCGCGGTCGGCGCGCTCGCGGCCGTGACAGATCCGTTTCGGGCGGCCGCGGTCGGCGTGTACGTCAACGGGCTAGCGGGGGACGCCGCGGCGGACGACGCGGGGTACGGCCTCGTGGCGACGGACTTAATCGACCGGCTTCCCGAGGCGATGCGTGATGAGTGACGATCCCGAAGAGGGCTCCGCCGACGAGCTGACTCACACCGACGCCTCCGGCGAGGTCAGGATGGTCGACGTGGGAGAGAAGCCCGACACGAGCCGTCGCGCGGTCGCGCGCGGCGAAATCCGGTTGACGCCCTCGACGATCGCGGCCGTCGAGGCCGACGAGGTCGGGAAGGGCGACGTGCTCGCGACCGCCCGGGTGGGCGCGGTGCAGGCCGTCAAACACACGTGGGAGACGATCCCGATGTGTCACCAGATCCCGATCACGAACGTCGACACCGAGTTCGTCGTCGGCGACGACCGGATCGAGCTGACGGTCGACGTGGAGACGACCGGGAAGACCGGCTGCGAGATGGAGGCGCTGGAGGGCGTGACGACGGGGCTCAACGTCGTCTGGGACATGGTGAAGGCCGCGGAGAAGGACGCCGACGGCGGCTATCCGGACACCGGAATCTCCGGCGTCGAGGTCGTGGCGAAGGAGAAGCGGGCGCTCGGGGAGTAGGTGGACCGACGGCCGCCTCCGCGGAAAGCATTTACCGATCTGCTACGTCTCGACCGGACACGATGGGCCCGCTCTCCGATCAACACCTCCAAGTCCTCGGAATCGTGACCGCCGTGCTTCTGGTCGCCCTCCTCTTCTACCCGGGAACGTTTTCGCCGCCGTACACGGAGATACACGCCGACCAGTACTCTCACACGCTGGTGTCCGAGTGGGAGGGCGAGGGCGAACTCCCCGTCTACGAGTACGATGAGATCTCGCCGGTCGCACGGGAGCTGTTCGATCGGACGAGAAACGCGGAGGGCTCTTACACGCCGGACGTCTGTCAGGAGTTCATGCTCGTCTGCGACGGGTATCGCGAAGACGAGCTCCCGGACGAGTTCACGTACGGCTCGTATCTGTCGCCTTCGGAAGCGCACGTGATCGTCGAAGACGGCAACGAGAGCTACGTCCTCAAAACGGGAGGAAACAGCCAGGCGGACTGGTTTTTAAGTCCCGGTGGGCTCCTTTCGTTCGTCACGCTGATCCCTTCAGCGATCTTCCTCGTGTTCGTGGTCGGTGCCAGTCGCATCCGCGGAACAGCCACCGCCGATCGCGCACTCGGAGCGACTACCGCCGGCGGGGCGACGATCGGCGTTCTCGCGGTGCTTGCACCCTACCTCGAAATGCTCGGCCTGATCACGGCGGAGACCCTCGGACGACTGTTGGTGTACGCGCTGTTCGCCGGCTTCGTCGAGATCCGATATCTCAGGCAGATCATCACCGGTCTCATCTGATCGCCCCGAAGGCGGCGGTCGGTGACTGTACCGACCGACGCCACCCCGACTGAATCACTCGATGGGGGTCTCGGGAGCCCCGTTGAAACGTCGAACCCGGCCCTACCGGTCCAGGAACGGGGGGATGACGACTTCGGCGCGCTTCTCGTCGCCGCGCACGACGACGCTCACCTCGGTGCCCGGTTCGGTGTAATGCTCGTGGAGGTACCCCAGTCCGATCGGCTCGTCGAGCGTGGGGCTCATCGTGCCGGAGGTGAGCTGGCCGACCCGCGTGAGGTCGCCGTCGGTGACGGCGTACCCGTGTCGGGGGACGCCCCGGTCGAGCAGGCGGACGCCGACGAACCGCTCGTCGACGCCCTCCTCTTTCTGGGCTTCGAGGGCGTCGCGCCCGACGAACTCCGTGTCGAGCTTCACGACGAAGCCGATCCGCGCCTCGTAGGGGCTCCGCGGCTCGCTTTCGGGATCGAAATCCTGCCCGGAGAGGAGGTATCCCATCTCCGTTCGGAGGGTGTCACGCGCGCCCAGCCCGCAGGGTTGGGCGGCGCGCGGCGCGTCGACGAACGCCTCACAGATCGCCTCGGCGTCGCCCGCGGGGCACATCACCTCGAAGCCGTCCTCTCCGGTGTACCCCGTCCGGGCGACCCAGCTGTCGGCCCCGGCGACCGCGGCGACCGTCGCCTCGAACTTCGAGAGGCCGGCGACCCGGTCGGCGGGGGTCGCCTCGTCGAGGGCGTCGGCCGCGTCCGGACCCTGCACGGCGAGCATGGCCCAGTCGTCGGTCGCGTTCGCGACCGCGGCGTCGAGGCCCTCGCCGTCCCGGTAGTCGACCCATCGGTCGTACAGCTGTCCGTCGTGGCCCGCGTTGGGCACGAAGAGGTAGGCGGGGTCGCCGGAGCCGGCGTCGAGGTCGCGGTCGAGGCCGGCGAGCGCGTCGGCGCCCTCGCCCGCCTCGATCCCGTCCGGAAGGCGGTACACCACCGTGTCGTCGAGCATGACGCCGCCCGCGTTCGTGATCGCGGCGTACTGGGAGTCGCCCGGGTCGAGCGCGGTCACGTCGTTGGTCGTGAGCCGGTTCATCAGCGCCGTCGCGTCCGGCCCCGACACCTCGATCTCGCCCATGTGCGACACGTCGAAGACGCCGAGCGAACCGCGGACCGCGGCGTGCTCCTCGCTGATCGAGTCGAACTCGACCGGCATCTGCCACCCACCGAAGTCGGTGAACTTCGCACCGCGATCCGCGTGGGCCCCGTACAGCGGGGTGCGTCGGTCTGACATGGCAGCACCGTCTCTCGGCCCGGCCTAAGGTCTTGCTATCGGGGCCCCGTCGAGGGATCGGGGCTCCGTGTCCCGGGCGCGAAACGACCGCCGCCGTCGACAGCCTCAAGCCGCTTCCTCCCCCCGTACCGCACGTGATGCGGAACCTCTCCGGCCTGCTCGCGCCGGCCGCCGCGGTCCTGTTGGTCGCGGTCGTCGTCGCCGCGGTCGCGGGCGCGTGGCCCCCGTTCGTCGCGGTCGAGAGCGGGAGCATGGCCCCGGAGGTCGAGCGCGGCGACCTCGTCGTCGTCACGTCGACCGACCGGTTCCCGTGGGGCGGGATCGTCGGGGCGGCGGAGGCGGGCGCACCGACCACGTTCGGACGCGCCGGCGACGTGGTCGTGTTCGACCCGCCGAACGACGGGACACGGCCGATACTGCACCGGATCGCCTTCCCGGTGAGCGCCGGCGAGGACTGGACGGACCGAGCCGATCCGGCGCTGCTCGACGGTGACTGTGCGACGCTCGCGACCTGTCCGGCGCCCTACGACGGCTACGTCACCTACGGCGACGCCAACGGCGGATACGATCAGAGCGTCGGGATCGCTCCGGTCGTCCGCGAGGAGTGGATCACGGCCAAGGCGCTGTTCGCGGTGCCGAACCTCGGCTGGTTCCGGGTCGGCGTCGACGCCGCGATAGCGCGGGTGGGTCTCCTCCCGACCGCGGTCGGGTTCGGCGGGCTCGCCGCCGCCACCGGCGGGTTCGGGGCGCTCCTCCTCGGTCGGGTCACGGGGCGTCGGGCGGTCCGCGACGAGCGCGAGGAGTGAGGACGGCGCCGGCGGCTGCGACTCGTCGCCGGCTACGACCCGTCGTCCCCGTCGCCCTCGCTCCCGTCGAGCGTCACCGAGTCGGTCGTGGCGTTCCGCAGGGCGTCGGACCGCCCGAACTCGCCGGGCGCGATCGCGAGGGTCCGGATCCCGTAGCCGTTCGCGGTCTCGACGACCGGCTTGAAGTCGGTGTCCCGCGACGCGATCGCGAGCGTCGACATCCGGCTTTCGGCCGCGAAGCGCGCGGCGTCGACCGCGAGCTTCACGTCGACGTCGCCGCTCGTGACGACGACCTCGAAGCCGCGGGCCTCCGCGGCCTGAATCAGCCCCGGCGTCGCGTGCTCGTCGAGGTAGAGCCGCGTCGTGACGAGGTGGCCCTCCGCCTCCGCCGCGGTCCGCACGTCGTCGAGATCAACGTCGAACTCCTCCCGCAACACGTTCGGCCCGTCGACGAACAGCGCCACGCCGACGGGGTCGTCGTCCGCCCGACTGGATTCCATGCCTCCCGGTGCGGGGTCCGCGGAGATATGCGTGCTGGTCTGGCGCAGTGTGGGTGACCCATGCGAACACACCACTTATCCGTGCGTCACGCGAAGGGTTCCCATGATATCTCGCGTGCTGGTGCCGATGGACGAGTCGGAGATGGCGAAGCGGGCGCTCCGGTTCGCGCTGGAGGCGCACCCGGACGCGGAGATCGTCGTGCTCCACGTGGTGGGGGAGCCGTCGTCGATGATGGGCGGCGCGGCCGGCCTCGCGCTCGCCGACGACACCGAGGAGGCGGCGCGGGAACAGGCGAGCGACCTGTTCGAGCGCGTCCACGACATCGCCGCCGAGAGCGGGATCGAGGTCAAGACGGACGTGATGGCCGGCCACCCGGCGCGGGCGGTCGCCGACGCGAGCGAGGAGTTCGACGTCGTCGTCATCGGCAGCCACAGCGGCAGCCTCGCGGACCGCCTGCTCGTCGGGAACATCGCGGAGAAGATCGTCCAAGAATCCGCGGCGCCGGTCACCGTCGTCCGCTGACCCGTCCGCCTCGATCGCGTTGTTCGGCGGCTCACGCCGGTCGATCGGTTCGGACGCGCGCCGCGAGGCGCGACCGTCGTTTCGGCTGTTATACACCTTATATCCGTATTACTACCTGACCGACGACCGTAGTGAATATACGGAGTATTGAAGTAGTATGTCCAAGAATAACGGAGTAAGATGTCGAAGACAAACGCGTACACCGTCATTTCCGAGCAGAACGATCACAATTGCACCACGGTTCGTGCACATCCGCGCAACGAGACGTACCACGTCGTCGAGTACGCCGACGAGGACGCCCGCGATCGCGTCGCGGACCTCCCGGTAGGCTCGGTCGTCAAGATGGAGCTGTCGCGGGCCGGCCGCCGGAGCAACGTCTGGCGCGCCGAGTCCGTCCGGCCGGCGCACACCGACGGCGGGGTGACGGACGCGTAGAGGGGGCGGAAGCCGATTCGACGTTGGTTCTCTCCGCTCGGAGACGAGCGGTCGCCTCCTTACAGGTCGCGCGTCAACCGCGGGTTCGTCACGGCGCCGTCGGACGCGCCGGCGAAGTCGCGGGCGTACTTCGCGAGGATGCCGCCCTCGTACTGCGGCTCCGGCGCCTCCCACTCCTCGCGGCGCTCGGCCAGCTCTTCCTCGGAGAGGTCGACGGTGAGGTCGCGTTCCGGGATGTCGACGGTGATGTGGTCGCCGTCCTCGATGAGCCCGATCGGGCCGCCGTCGGCCGCCTCGGGGGCGACGTGGCCGATCATCGGGCCGCGGGTCCCGCCGGAGAAGCGCCCGTCGGTGAGCAGCGCCACGTCGTCCTCGTGGCCCGCGCCGACGACGGCGGCGGTGACGCCGAGCATCTCGCGCATGCCGGGGCCGCCGGTCGGCCCCTCGTTGCGGATCACGATCACGTCGCCGGAGTCGACCGCCCCCGACTGGACGTACTCCATGGCGTCCTCCTCGTTCTCGAACACGCGGGCCGGCCCCTCGTGGTAGAACTCGTCGTCGCCGGTCACCTTCAGCACCGAGCCGTCGGGCGCGAGGTTCCCGTCGAGGATCTTGATGGCGCCCTCGGGCTCCTTGGGGTCGTCGACGGTGTAGAGGAAGTCGGCCTCGATCTCCGACTCGTCGGGGAGCGCGCCGCGCTCCTCAAGCTCGGCGAGCTCCTCGGCGAGGGTGCGCCCGGTGACGGTCATCGCGTCGCCGTGGAGCAGGTCGGCCTCGAGCAGGCGGCGGAGCACGACCGGCACGCCGCCGACCTCGTGGAGGTCGTTCATGACGCTGTTGCCGCCGGGCTGGAGGTCGGCGATCTTCGGCGTGCGCCGCGAGATCTCGTCGAAGTCCTCGATCGAGAGGTCCACGTCGGCCTCCGCCGCCAGCGCGAGGAGGTGGAGCACGCCGTTCGTCGAGCCGCCGATCGCGGTCTGGAGCGCGATCGCGTTCTCGAACGACTTCCGCGAGAGGATGTCCGAGGGGCGGCGGTCCTCCTCGATGCACTCTAAAGCGAGCTCGCCGGCGCGCTCGGCGACCTCGTAGCGCTCCGGGTTCTCGGCGGGCGCGGAGGCGGAGCCGAGCGGCGCCATCCCGAGCGCCTCGGAGATGGAGGCCATCGTGTTCGCGGTGAACATGCCGCCGCAAGAGCCCGCGCCGGGGCAGGCGTGGCGCTCCAGGTCGTCGAGCTCCTCGCCGCTCATGTCGCCCTCGGCGTAGGCGCCGACGCCCTCGAACACCTGCACGATGGTCACGTCGCGGCCGTCGTGCTGGCCGGGCATGATCGAACCGCCGTAGAGGAACACCGACGGGAGGTCGGTGCGGATCGACGCCATCAGCATGCCGGGGAGGTTCTTGTCACACCCCGCCACCGTCACCAGCGCGTCCATCCGCTCGCCGAAGGAGACGAGTTCGACGCTGTCGGCGATCACCTCGCGGGAGATGAGGCTCGCCTTCATCCCCTCGGTCCCCATCGAGATGGCGTCGGAGATGGTGATCGTCCCGAACTCGATCGGCATCCCGCCCGCCGCGTCGATCCCGTCGAGCGCGGCGTCCGCCACGTCGTCGAGGTGGACGTTACACGGCGTGATGTCGGCCGCCGGGTTCGGCACGCCGATGATCGGCGAGGAGAGGTCCTCGTCGTCGAACCCCATCGCGCGGAACATCGCGCGGTGCGGGGCCTTGTCCGCCCCTTCGGTCACGTCTCTGCTCCGCAGGCTCTCGTCCTTTTCGCCCGCAAACCGGTCCGCGTTGTCGCGTCGTCGGGAGCGCGATCCCTCCGACTTCGGCTGCTGTTCGCTCATATCTGACCGTAACGCTCAGGGGTCTTAAACGGACGCAAGGAAACAAGGGTTGCTCGGGCATGCGAACGGGTTCGGGTGGGGTTGGATCTCCCCGCGCTTACACCCGCGCTTTCAGCTCCACCCGGTACCCGAACGGGTCCCGGACGTACACCGCGGACGACTCGCCGACCGCGCCGAGCGGCTCGTCGAGCGACTTCTCGATCTCGACGCCCGCGGCCGCCAACTCGGCTTCGATCTCGTCGGCCGACCCCTCGACGACGACGGCGACGTGGTCGTAGTTCGTCGCCGTCGGGGGTTCGAACTCCGCGGTCGGCCAGCAGTGGACGACGGCGGTCGCCGACAGCCGCACGTCGAAGAACGGCTTCTCGCCGGCCGCGTACAGCGCGTCTTCGATCCCGAACCCGAGCTTCTCGCCGTAGAACTCCCGGGCGTCGTCGACGCCGTCGGCGGGGATCCGGAGGTTGACGTGGTCGATGTGGCGCGCTTGCATGTGACGTGGTTCGGCGGCGGGCCGCAAAAACAGACGGGATTCCGCGAGTCTGAGACCGGGCGCCACCGTATTTATGCGTAGCAGTGTATCTATCACACATGACTACGTTCGATCGGGCCGAACGCGTCGCCGCCGGGGGCGCGTTCGCCGCGTCCGCGGCTATCGCGTCCCGACGACGAGCGCGAGCGCGTCCGGCGGCACCGGGGCGTCGGGCGTCGGCACGGTGGGTGATCCGGGGATGATGGGCGGCGGAATGATGGGCGGCGGGATGATGGGCGGGTCGGGGGCCTTCCCGTTCGTCTTCTTCGCGCTCACGTTCCTCGCGTTCGCGGCCCTCATCGTGCTGGGCTACGTCGGGGTCCGCGCGCTCGCCGAGGGCGACGAGCGCGGTCGGGCCGACGAGGTGGCCGACGGCGACGGAGAGGCCGACCCGATCGCCCGGATCCAGCGGCGGTACACCGAGGGAGAACTCACCGAGGCCGAGTTCGAGCGGGCGCTGGAACGCGAGCTCGGGGACAAGGAGACCGACGGCGGTGACGACCGCGAGGGCGACCGCGGAGGGGCGAGCGCGGAGCGCTCGCTGTCAGGGCGCCAGCGCTAGCGGAGTCGGCGGGTCGGCGGTCGATCAGGCGAACGCCCGGAGGATACCCGCCCCGTCCGTGCTCCGGCCGAGGTCGGGGAGCGTGGCGCGCTCGGGGTGCGGCATCAGCACGGCGACCGACTCGCGCTCGCCGAGGACGCCGGCGACGTTGTCGGTCGAGCCGTTGGGGTTGGCCGCGTCGGTGACGTTCCCGTCGGCGTCGCAGTAGCGGAAGAGCACGCGGTCGTCGGCGACGAGGTCGGCGTGGGCCGCCTCGTCGATCTCGAATCGTCCCTCGCCGTGTGC
Organism: Halorubrum sp. FL23; assembly: GCF_052439115.2. Classification (NCBI taxonomy): domain Archaea; kingdom Methanobacteriati; phylum Methanobacteriota; class Halobacteria; order Halobacteriales; family Haloferacaceae; genus Halorubrum; species Halorubrum sp. FL23. Next base: position 224,899 of record NZ_JBQVRO020000006.1, on the reverse strand, counting down.
GATGGGGACCTCGATGACCTCTCCCTCCTCGTAGGCCGCGGTCCAGGGCGTGTCCGCGCGCTCGACGCGGAGGTGGACGGGTTCACACTGGAAGCGCGCGGAGGCGTTCGTGGTGAACGCGCCGTCCGTGAGCCCGGACTCGGAGCCGATCTGCGCGCCGTTGCAGACGCCGATCACGGGGACGCCGTCGGCGGCGGCCTCGCGGACCTCCTCCATGATCGGAGCGCGGGCGGCCATCGCACCGGCGCGGAGGTAGTCGCCGTAGGAGAACCCGCCGGGGAGCACGATCCCCTCGGCGTCGGCGGGGAGCCCGTCCTCGTGCCAGACGCGTTCGGCGTCGACGCCGACGTGCTCGAGCGCGCGGACCGCGTCGCGGTCGCAGTTGGAGCCGCCGAACTGGACGACGGCGACCGTCACGCCGACCACCTCGCGTGGGCGGCCGCGATCTCCGAGCCGGTGACGATCGGCGTCGTCTCGACGACGGCGACCGTCATCGCTCCGCGACCGCGACCTCGTAGTCGTGGATCGTCGGGTTCGCGAGCAGCCGCTCGGCCATCTCGTCGGCGCGGTCGGCGGCCTCGTCGGCGTCGGCGGCGTCGAGGTCGACCTCGAACCGGTCGGCGGACCGGAGGTCCGACAGCTCGAACCCGAGGCGTTCGAGGGCCTGCTGGGTCGTCTCGGCCTCCGGATCGAGGACGCCCCGCTTCAGGCGGACCGTCACCGTCGCGGTGTATGCCGTCATGTCCGGTAGTGCGGAGTCGTGTGTAAAAACCGTTTTGGAACGTCTTTTATATCCACGTTCATGGATATGTACCGGTCGATCGGCGTAGTCGGAGGTGCGGCGCGGAGCGAAAGGGGCAAACCCCTCCGTGTTCTCCACCGAATGTATGCAGCCGCTCGAACCATCGGAGGTGATCGTCGCATGACCCGCGAACTGACCGAAATCACGGTCGTCGGAGGAGACAAGACCGGACTCATCGCGCGGGTCACCTCCCTGCTGTTCGAGCGGGGAATCAACATCGAGGACCTCGACCAGGCGGTCCGCGAGGGCGTCTTCCGGATGACGACCCGCGTCGACGCCTCGGAGATGGACACCTCTCGCGGCGAGCTCCGCCGCGCGCTCGCCGAGCTCGGGCGCGAACTCGGCGTGGACATCCAGGTCCGGTTCCCGAGCGACCGCGACGCCCGCCGGATCGCGCTGTTGGTCACCAAGGAGACCCACGCGCCAGAGGCCCTGCTCGAGGCCGAGGCCAACGGCGACCTCGCCGACGACGGCGAGGAGGCGGAGATCCCGGTCGTGATCGGTAACCGCGGGGACCTCCGGTCGCTCGCGGAGCGCTACGACAAGCCCTTCTACGACGTTGGCGACGGCAACGGCAACACCGACGAGGAGCGTCTCCTCGACCTGCTGGCCGAGTACGACGTGGACCTGATCGCCCTGGCCCGCTACATGCGCATCCTCTCGCCGGAGGTCGTGTTCCGCTACGAGGGTCGGATCATCAACGTCCACCCCTCCCTGCTGCCGGCGTTCCCCGGCGCGGAGGCGTACCGGCAGGCGAAGGACGCCGGCGTCCGCGTCGCCGGCGTCACCGCCCACTACGTGACCACCGACCTCGATCAGGGGCCGGTGATCGCCCAGCGCGCGTTCGACATCCCCGCGGGCGCCGACGTCGCCGAGATCAAGCGCCGCGGGCAACCCCTCGAAGCCGACGTGCTGCTCGACGCGGTCCGACTCCACCTCGCGGACGCGATCGCGATCCACCGCGGGACGGTCCACGTCCGCGAGGACGCCGACGTCGACGCCCAACTGGGGCTCAGCGAGGCCGCGATCGACGCGAACCCGGACGAACCCGTCGACGGGGAGCCGCTGTCCCGCTCGGGGACGCCGACCGCCGAGAGCGACTGAGCCGTTCGGTGCGGGCGCCGCGCCCCCAAGCGCCCGTCTCTTTACGTCCCCCCGCCCCGTATCAGTGCCCATGCAGCCGCAGCGGGCCCTCCGCCGATTCGTCGCCGACGCCAGCGCGGTCGTGCGGAGCGACGAGCGGATGATTCTGCTCTTCTTGGTGCTCCTGTCGGTCGTCGCGCTCGCCGTGTTCCTCCACTATACGGTGTCGCTCCTCAACGGGCTCCCGGAGGTGATCCCGCCGGAGGCGCCGGGGTCGGGTGGCGGTTAGGAGTCCTCTATCGCCCGCTGCACTCGGTCGTGGAACGCCCGGAGCGCCGCCGACTCGTCGTCGGCGAGCACCGCGTCGGAGTCGGCGAGCGTCGCGAGCCCGAAGGCGAGGGGGGTCGGCGAGTCGACCGTCCGATCGACGACCGCGAGGTCGCCGGCGGCGATCCGCTCGACCACGTCGCGGATCCGGGGCGCGTCGAGCCGGTCGTCTAACAGTTCGCGGTACGTCTCCTCGATCACCGCGAAGTCGTCGAGCCCCTCCGCGAGCGAGAGCAGCGTCTCGGCGGACACCTGCTGTTCGGCGGCGGACTTCTCGTACCCCTTGTACCGCTTGAGGATCATGAGCGAGCGCGTCGCGTTGATCCGGAAGTAGCGCTGGAGGAGGTCGGTACCCCCCAGCGCCGCCCGGAGGTCGTCGCGGACGGCCGCGGGGTCCAGGTCGCGGAGGATCCCCGCCACGTCGACTTTGCGGTTCAGCGGGAGGACGAGACTGAACCCCCGGTCGGCGACCGCGACCGTCGGCTCGGCGTCGGTCCGGGCGGCGCACTCGGCGGCGACCAGCCGCGAGAGCCCCTCGTTGAACCGCCGGCCGTACGTCGCGTGGACGTGGAACCGCCGCTTGTACGCGTCGCGGTCGAGCACCTCCTCGACCACGAGCCGCGACGGGGTCGACACGCTCTCGGCGCCCGCGTACGCGACCTGCTCGTCGTAGGTCCGGGTGATCGCCCGCACCGCGTTCCCGTCGATCGGGAGCTCCCGCAGCCAGGCTCGGACTGCGGGCGGGCCATCGCGCGTCAGCCTGTCGAGCAGGTCGCCCTGAAACGCGAGCACCTCCGCCGCGAGGTCGGCCGACAGGGGGAGCCGCTCGGCGTACCAGGTGGGCACGGTCGGCCGCTCGTCCGTCCGGTCGGCGTACACCTTCGAGCCGCGCCGGTAGCGGAACGCGAACCGCTCGCCGCCCAGCGCGAACACGTCGCCCGGCGCGAGCGTGTCGAGGTAGTTCTCGTCGAGCGTCCCGACCGGCTCGCCGTCGCGGGTGACCACGTCGCAGCCGAACGAGTCGGGGATCGTCCCGACGTTCGTCATGTAGATGACCCGCGCGAGCCGACCGCGCTTCCCGACGAGCGTCTCGCCGACCGGATATTCATCGTAGTGGTGTTCGTCGTCCGGCGGGTCGTTCGCGTCGCGCCACACCTTCGGGTAGACGTTCCGCTCCGTCAACCCCTCGTAGTCGCCGGTGAGGTACCGCATGAGCCGCTCGTACGCGTCCGCGCCGAACGCGCGGTACGGGTGCGCCCGCCGGAGGACCTCGCGGATCTCCCGGTCCGGGCGGACCCCGTTGATCGCCATCCCGTAGACGTGTTGGGCGGCCACGTCGGCGGCGCCCTCGGGGAGCGACACGCCGTCGACGAACCCCGCCTCGGCGCGCGCGAGCATCGCCGCGCACTCGACTAACTCGTCGCGGTCGAGCGCGAACACCCGCCCCTCGACGGTCTCGCCGGGGCTGTGGCCCGCCCGCCCGACGCGCTGGAGCAGCGCCGCGACCGACTTCGGCGACCCCACCTGGACGACCAGGTCGAGGTGGGGCATGTCGATGCCGAGTTCGAGGCTCGTCGAGGTGGTCACCACGTCCAGCGTCCCCGCCTTCAGCCCTGCCTCGATCCGGGTGCGCTGGCTCTCGCCGAGGCTCCCGTGGTGACAGCCCGAGTCCGACTCGTCGTAGTCGAACCGCTCGCGAAGCTCGCGGAGGGTGCGCTCGGCGCCGGACCGGGAGTTCGCGAACACCAGCGTGTTCTCGTGGTCCTCGATCAGGTCGCGGAGCGCGTCGTAGAATCGGTCGGTGGCGACCGAGTCCGGCGTGTGGATGAGGTCGGCGGCCGGCGTCCGGAGCCGCAGGTCGAACTCCCGGCCGAACCGGGCGTCCACGACCTCGCAGTCGCGCGTGGCGAACCCCTCGGCGTCGCCGACCGCGCCGTCGACGCGCTCGCGACCGACGAGGAAGTCGGCGACCTCGTCGAGCGGCTCGACCGTCGCGGAACAGCCGACCCGTGTCGGTGAGCCGTCGGCCAACGCCGTCAGCCGCTCCAGCGACACCGAGAGGTGCGTGCCGCGCTTGTTCCCCGCCAGCGCGTGGATCTCGTCGACGACGACGTACTCGACGGCGCGGAGTTTCTCCCTGAACCGCGGGGCGTCGAGCAGGATCGCCAGCGTCTCCGGCGTGGTGTTGAGCACGTGCGGCGTCTCCTCCAGCATGGCCCGCCGGTCGGCCTCGCTCGTGTCGCCGTGCCGGATCGCTTGCCGGACACCGGGATCGGCCTCCCCGTCTTCGTCCGGTCCGCCCCCGGACGCCGTCTCCGCCGCGATCCCGTCGAGCGGCGCTTCGAGGTTGCGCTCGATGTCGTTCGCGAGCGACTTCAGCGGGGAGACGTAGAGGCAGTAGACGGCGTTCTCCAGTTCGCCGGCCCGCTCGCGCGCGAAGAGGTCGTCGAGGACCGCGGTGAAGGCGGCGAGCGTCTTCCCGCTCCCCGTCGGGGCGGCGACGAGGCAGTTCTCTCCCTCGTCGACGCGGGGGATCGCCCCGCGCTGTGGCGGGGTGAACAGGCCGCCGTTCTCGCCGACGTGCGCGGCGAACTCCGAGACCCACCACCGGCGGACCGGCGGCGAGAGCCGGTCGAGCACGTCGGCGTCGGGGAGCGGAACCGACTCCGGGTCGAACTCCACGGCGGGCGCGTCCTCGCCCGCGAGGGCTTCGCGGAGGAGGGCTCGCGCGGACGGCGACGGCTCGGCCTCACTCCCGGCCGCGCCGCCGTCCGTGCGTTCGCTCACTGTCGGTCTCTGGGCGCGGCGCGGGAAATCGGTTACGTCGGGAGCGACGTGCGCCGCCGGTGGGTCGGGGCACCCGGCTTCGCGAGATTCGTCCCGGTTTCGCCCGAACCGGCCGGTTTATCCGGGATCCGCCCGTGGCGCCGCACGTATGAGTGGAACCTCGGCGCCGGCGGAACGGGAAATCGACCGGAACCTCTTCATCACCGTCTCGGGACCGCCGGGGTGCGGCGCGACGACGCTCGTGGAGGGGATCGCGGCCGCGCTCGACTGCGGCTACGTCTCCGGCGGCGAGCTGTTCCGGGAGATCGCCGCCGAGCGCGACATGAGCCTCTCGCAGCTGATCGCGAAGGCCGGCGAGTCCGAGGAGATCGACCGCGCGCTCGACAAGCGACTCCGCCGAATCGCCGAGAAGTGGGGGACCGCGAACAAGGCGTTCGTCCTCGAGTCGCGGCTCGCCGGCTGGATCGCCGGCAACCGCGCCGACATCCGGATCTGGCTCGACGCCGCCGACGAGGTGCGCGCCGACCGCACCCTCGACCGCGAGGAGATGACCTCGGAGATGCAGGTCCGCGAGGTGATCGAAGAGCAGCGCTACCAGTCGTACTACGGGATCGACCTCTCGGACCGCTCCATCTACGACCTGGCGATCAACACGGGGCGCTGGGACGCCGAGGCGACGCTTGATCTGGCGCTCACGGCGATCGAGGGGTACGACGTGGAGTCCGACGAGGGGGCGTTCGACACGCCCGACTTCGAGATCTGAGGCGACTGCCCCGCGCTCCGCCGTCCCCGTCGGCTCGGAGCGCTCGCGACCGTGCTCGTCGGTGTGGTCGAACTCGGCGACCCCCGCCGGTGGCGCTCAGACCACGACGGACCCGAACGGGTACGCCGGCGAAGTCGCGGTCCAGACGGTCCCAGAGCCGATGTCGACGAGAGACACGCGGTCGTCGTCGTAGTGAGAGACGGCGAGTTTCCCCTCGCCCACCGGGGTCGCGACCAATCCGGGCGCCGGCGTCTCGACGACGGCGCCGTCGATCGATCGGAGCCCGGCGGCGCCCGCGTCGAGCACCCACCACTCGCCGCCGATGTCGAAGACGTCGACGGGGCGCGAGAACCCCTCGTGGACCGCGATCGGCTTCAGGCTCCGGTCGAGCTCGTGGACGACGCCGTCGCCGCGGCCGGGGACGAGCACGCGGTCCGCGGTCGCGACGAGGTCGTACGGGTCGGCGCCGACCGTCGCCTCGTCGCGGATCGGCGCGGCGGCGGGCGAAGCCGACCCCTCTCCGACGTCGAAGGCGACCACGCGAGCGCCGCGCTGGTCGACCGCGTAGCCGCGGTTCCCGTCGGGAGCGAGCGCGACGCCCTGCACGCGGGCGTCCGGGCCGGCGTCGATCGCGCGGACCCGCTCGCGGCGGCCGGTGTCGACGACGTCGACGACGCCCTCGCGGCGGCTTCCGGCGTAGAGCCGATCGCCGCTCGGGGCGACCGCGATCTCGTGCGGCTCCGCGCCGACGGCGACGCGGTCGACGAGCGTCAGGGACTCGGGGTCGATGACGGCGAGGGCGTCGCCGGCGGAACAGGAGACGTAGAGCTCGCCGTTCGCGGTCGCGAAGTGCGACGGCCCCAACACGCCGGTGTCGACTCGGGCCACCTCGCCGTTCGGGTCGACCGCGGTGACGGCGCGCTCCCCCATGGTCGCGACGACGGTCCGCCCCCGACACGTGGTCGCGTGGACCGGGTGGCTCCCCACCGGGACCTCGCCGAGCCGCTCTCCGGTGTCGAGCGCGAACAGCGCGAGGAGGTCGTCCCCCTCGCAGGGGACCGCGAGGACGCGGTCGACGGGCGCGTCGTCCCCGCGCCCCTCCGGTCCGGCGTCCGTCCCGGTCATCCCGTACAGGAGAAGTCGCCGCCGCCGTCGTCGCCGCCGACGTTCCCCTCGGTCTCGACCACGACGTCCGTCGCCGTCTCGACGGGGTACCGCCCGCGGTCGCCGTCGGCGTTCGCCCACTCGCCGAAGCCGCCGTCGTACAGCCGCACGTCCTCGAAGCCGATCGCCTTCAGCGACAGCCACGTCGAGGTCGGGTCCACGTTGTCGTCGCCGTAGACGACGACGGTCCCGCTCCGGTCCAGCTCGGCCTCCACCTCGTACAGTCGGACGAGCCGACCGGGGTCGGTCATCCGCCGGCCCGCGACGTTCCCGACCCAGTGCACGTCGACCGCGCCCGGGAGGTGGCCGTGCCGGTCGTGGTCCTCGCGCAGGGCGTCCGAGCCAGGGGCGGCGAGGTACGCCTCCGGCACTCGCACGTCGACGAGCCCCGGCCCGTCGCCGTTGAACGTCCCGACGCGGTCGGCGAGCCACTCGCGGGTGACCCACGTCGACGACGCGGGATCCGGGTCGTAGTCGGTCGGTGAGACGCGGTCTCGCGATCCCGTTCCGAGCCGGCCGTTCCACGCGGAGAGCCCCCCGTTGAGAACGCGGATCGACCCCTCGTGTCCGATCGCGGCGAGCGCGAACGCGACGCGGGTGACCCGCGACCCCACGCTCGCGCCGTAGACGAGCACGTCGTCGTCCGGGGCCACGCCGATCTCGCCGAAGGCGGCCGCGATCGCGTCGGCGTCGGGCGCGTCGCCCGCGTCGGTCGACTCGCGGGCCGTGATCGCCTCGAACGGCACGCGCCGGGCGCGGTGGATGCGCTCCTCGCGGAAGCGCTCGGCGTCGCGAGCGTCGAGCACGACGGCCTCGTCGCGGTTGTCGGCGAGCCAGCTCGGCCCGACGAAGTGGCCCACGTTCCCCGACACCTCGCTTCGCGCCGCCACGTCGGCGGGGGTCGTCACGCCGAGACAGCCGGCCGTGCTCGCCGCCCCCGCGACGGTCGCGCCGGCCGCCGCGCGCAACAGGCCGCGTCGGGTCGGGTCCTCGGCGGGGGCGGAGTCGCCGCCGTCGGGGGATGAATCCTTCCCCGTCATCTACCCGCAGTAGCAGTGGTCGCTCATACCGCCGCGAGGCGTCTCACGGCTAAAGCCTCCCCGGACGCCTCGTTCGTTGCCCCGTGTCCCTCGTAGGGGCAAGTGTTACGGCAGGCTCCGACCCGAGGGAGCCGTTACCGTCTCCGGCGGCCCTTTAGGGCCGGGAGCGGTGTTGACGGACAATGTTGCTGTCGCCCGTCGCCTACGTCGGCGTCTCTATCGCGGTCGGGTTGTCGTTCGGGGTCCTGTTACAGAAGGCGCGGTTCTGTTTCGTCAGCGCCTTCCGCGACTTCGTCGCGTTCAAAGACACCCGCGTCCTGAAGGGGTTGCTCGCGGGAATCGCGGTGATGACCGTGTTCTGGAGCGTGCAGGCCACGTTCGGCTACTTCCGCGGCTTCTGGACGCCCGCGTGGGGGCTCGGCTCGCTGTTCGGCGGCTTCGTCTTCGGGCTCGGGATGACCCTCGCCGGCGGCTGCGCCTCCGGGACCCTCTATCGGGCCGGGCAGGGGTACCTCCAGTTCTGGCTCGTGCTCCTGTTCATGTTCGTCGGCTACGTCCTGTTCGCGTTCGCGTTCCCCGTCGCCGAGACGTACTACTTCGCGACGCTGAACCCGTTCGAGGGGCGGACGCTGTACCTCTCGCTGCCGTTCTCGCCGGCCGCCACCGGGGTCGGCGCCGTGGGGGTCGGCACCATCGCGTACGCGTTCGTGACGGGTCGCAGTCAGCTCCCCGACGATCCCTCCGGCGGGACCGGCGTGGGCGCCGACACCCGCGCGCAGGCGGCGATCGGCGCCTCCCGAACCCTCTCGGCCGTCTCCGTCGGGCTGCGCGGCATCGCCGACGGGACCGTCGAATACGTCCGCGCGCTCCGCGACGACGACCGCCCGCTGAAGGTCCGGCTCCGCGACTCGTGGGACGCGCGGACCGCCGGCGTGGCGATGGCGCTCGTCGCGAGCCTCTGGTTCGCCGTGCACGGCCACTGGGCGATCACCGGCAGCGAGGCGCGCTGGGCCGGCTACCTGCTCGCGGGGGCCGGCTTCGACGTGGCGAGCGTCGAGTACTGGGGCTCGATCCTGTTCCGCGACGGCGACATCTCGCTGACGATCGACATGGTGATGATCGCGTCGCTCATCGTCGGCTCGTTCATCGCGGCGTACGCCTCCGGCGACTTCCGGATTCGCAAGCCGAAGCTGAACCGGGTACCGAACTACGCGATCGGCGGCCTCCTGATGGGCGTCGGCTCGCGGCTCGCCGCCGGCTGCAACATCGCGAACCTCTTTTCGGGGATCGCGCTGCTCTCCGTGCACTCCTTCCTCGCCGGCGCCGGGATCATCCTCGGCGTCTACGCGATGACCCACTACATGTACCGCGAGGTCGGCTGCGCGATTTAACCAGCGCTCTCGATCGGCGTCGGATTTCTTGGCCGATCGGGCGGCTGCGCGGGTGTCGGAGCTATGGGGCGCTTCGGGCCCCGCTCCCGCAGCACCGCACCGCGGTATCACTACTGACCCAGCGTCGGCGCCGTCCGGCCGGGAAGCCACTCGACGGTGAGAAAACGGCGAGAGAGCCGACCGTCGCTCAGGCGTCCGCCGCGGCGCCTTCCTCGAGTTCGAAGTCCCACTCCTCGTAGCCGCCGGCCATGCTGGCGACGAGCACGCCGTCCTCGACGCCCTCGTAGCTGCTGATCAGCATCGCGGCCTGCTTCGACGACTGACCGACCGGACACGCGCAGACGACGTCGGTGTCGTCCCAGTCGACGTCGGGGACGCGCGAGGGGAGATCGCCCAGCGGGACGTTGATCGCGCCCGGGATGTGACCCTGCTCGTACTGCGCGGGCGGTCGCGTGTCGATGACGCGAACGTCTCCCTCCTCGACGCGCTCGTGGACTTCCTCGGGGGTGAGTTCCTCGACCATGGTTACTCCTTCCGCAGGAAGATGCGGTAGCGACCGTCGCCGGACTTCCACACCTTCGCGGTGGCGTCGTCGCCGACCGCCTTCGGGACGTTCTCCGTGCTCGGGACGTGGTCGGTCTCCTGGACCAGCACGTCGCCGGGGGAGAGCCCCGCGATGGACTTCTTCGCCTCGACTTGGGGATACGGACAGACCTCGCCGGTCATGTCCTGTATCTCGGTCGCGTCGTCTACGAGCGCCTCGGCGGTCTCGTCGTCGAGCTCGTCGGGCATCTCGACGACGTCGTCCCACGATGGTTGACTCATGCGAAACGGGTACGCATCTGCCTCGGTAACCCCTTTCGTGACCGGCAGGCTTCTCCCGTATCTCTGACGGCCGATCGCCCCGAACGACCGCGATAGCCGCCGGGAACGCCGTTTCCGTCGGACTCTTATTGAGGACCGCGCTACGAGACCCATGAGCGAGTACGCCGTCGACGAATCGACCATCTTCGAGACGCCGCTCCTGGCGCTCGATCTCGACATCGAGTCCGACGCGGCCGTGTACGCGAAAGCCGAGTGGTTCAACCTCTACGACGCGCCGCACGGCGGCGGTTCGATCAAATCGCGGATCGCGAAGGGGATGTTGGACGGCGCGGAGGAGCGCGGCGCCCTCGACCCCGGCGACACCGTTATCGAGCCGACCTCGGGCAACACGGGTAGCGAGGTCGCGCGGCTCGCGAGCGCCCGGGGGTACGACGTGGAGATCGTCATGCCGGACAACGCCGCGGGCGGGAAGGTCGACGCGGTCCGCGACGCCGGCGCGGAGATCCACTTCGTCGACGCCAACCGCGGGTACGACGCGGTGATCGAGCGCTGCGAGGAGATCGTCGCCGCGGACCCCGACGCCTACTACCGACCGAACCAGTACGAGAACCCCGACAACCCCGGCACGCACGAGCGCACGACCGCCCGCGAGATATACGAGGCGACCGGCGGCGAGGTGACCCACTTCGTCGCCGGCGTCGGCACCGGCGGGACGATCACCGGAACCGGGCGCGGGCTGACCGAACTGACCGACGGCGCGGTCGAGATCGTCGGCTTCGAGCCGGACGAGCGGCTGCACGCCATCGACGGGCTGAAATACCTCAAGTCGGGCGATCACTACCACCCCGACACGTACGACGAGTCGGTCCTCGACCGGACGGAGTACGTCACGACCGGGGACGCGTACGACCGCGCGCGCGCACTCCGAGAGCGCTATCTGGACCGCGAGATCGCGATCGCGGACCTCGGCCAGCACGACGAGCCGACGGTCCGCGACCACCTCCGAGTCGACGACCAGTTCGTCGTGGGCACGTCCGCCGGCGGGGGCGCCGCCGCGGTCGCGGGGCTCGACGAGGCCGGCGCGCTCGCGGACGACGACGTGGTCGTGTTCATGCTCTGCGACCGCGGCGACAAGTACGCGGACATCCCGCTCTGGGAGGAGTACTTATAGGAGAGCGCCGCCGGCGGTCGGTCGTCGTCAGCGACGGTCCCCGCCTACCGGTCTTCTCCCGGTCGTCTACCGGCCGCCGCTGGCGGCGGGGATGACCCGGACCTGCGCGTCGTCGGGTACGTCGGCGTCGAGGCTGTCGACCGGCGTTCCCTCGACGTAGACGTTGATGAACTCCTTGATCTCGCCGCCCTCGATGACGCTGTCTCTGAGCTCCGAGCCGTGCTCCGCCGCGTGGTTCTCGAACAGTTCGCGGACCGTCTCGCCGTCGACTTCGACCTCCGACGTCGAGGATCCTCCGACCAGCACGGCCGGCAGTTTAATCGTAGCCATACCCGCAGTTCGCCATCCGACTGAAAAAGGGGTCCGTCGACGGCAAGCTCCACCCCGGTCTAACACGCGACGTTCGGCGGGGAAACGGAACGCATCGGTCGGCTCCGCCGACAGACGGCGACGCGCGGCGGGGTCGCCCCGTCGTGAGGCTCCGCCGACCGGTCGTGCGCGGCGATCGCATCTCCGAGAAGGCGGCAGTACCTCTGACGGACGGCCGCCTTATCAGGATCCGGTGTGTAACGGCTCCAAATGAGCGATCTCGACCTCGATCCGACCCAGCTCGACCGGTACTCCAGACACATCATCATGGACGACGTGGGGCCGGAGGGACAGAAGGCCCTGCTCGACGCCGAGGTCCTCGTCCTCGGCGCGGGCGGGCTCGGCGCGCCGATCATCCAGTACCTCGCGGCCGCCGGCGTCGGCACGCTCGGGATCGCCGACGACGACGAGGTGGAGCTGTCGAACCTCCAGCGGCAGGTGATCCACGGGAACGACGACGTGGGGCGCAAGAAGGTCGACTCCGCCGCCGACTTCGTCGAGCAGCTCAACCCGGACATCGACGTGCGGAAACACGAGCTGCGCGTCCGGCCCGACAACATCGAAGAGCTGATCGAGGGCTACGACTTCGTCGTCGACGGCACGGACAACTTCGCGACGCGGTACCTCGTCAACGACGCCTGCACGCTCGCCGGCGTCCCCTTCTCGCACGGCTCCATCTTCAAGTTCGAGGGGCAGGTGACGACGTTCGCGGGCGACGACGACTCGCCGTGTTACCGCTGTCTGTTCCCCGAGGCGCCGCCGGCCGGGATGGTCCCGAACTGCGCGACCGCCGGCGTCCTCGGCGTCCTTCCCGGCACCGTCGGCTGTCTGCAGGCGACCGAGACAGTCAAACACATCATCGGCGAGGGCGAGACGCTCGACGGATCTATGCTCTTCTTCGACGCGCTCGACATGGAGTTCGACAAGGTGGAGATCCCCAAGCGCGACGACTGTCCCGTCTGCGGCGACGACCCCGCCATCGAGTCGGTCCACGACGTGGAGTACTCCGCCTCCTGCGCCATCGACGTCGGCGGCGACGAAGACGGCGACGAGACGAATCCCGAGATCGAAGCCAGCGACTGAGGTGCGAGATCGGGGAGCGTGAATCGGGACCGTTCGGGCTCACTCATCCTCTGCTCCGCCCGACTGCCCCCCTGCTCCGCCCGACTCTTCCCCTGTCCGCCCGACTCACCCGTTCGCCTGGCCGAAACGCTGAGGCCCTTCCGACGACAACTTGCGGGACGTATGCCTGCCACCGACGCGGACCCGCCCGACCTGTACGTGGTTCGCAGCGAGGTGAACCCCGACTGCGAGTACCACTGCGACGCGCTCGCGTCGCGGTTCCCGACCGCCACCGAGATCGATTTCGTCGCGGGCGAACGGGTCCCGCTCGACGAGGCCGACGGCGTCGTGTTGACCGGAAGCACGGCGGGCGTCTACGAGGCGGAGAGCCGCCCGTGGATCGCCGACCAGGAGGCGCTCGTGCGCGAACTCGTCGATCGAGAGATCCCGACGCTCGGCGTCTGTTTCGGGCATCAGGTGGTGAACAGCGCGCTCGGCGGCACCGTCGAGGAGGTCGGGACCACCGCGACGCTGGTCGAGGCGAGCCTAGACGACGACCCCCTGTTCGACGGGGTCGATCCGGTGGTCGTCTCGCTCCACGGCGACGCGGTGACCGAGTTGGGAGCGGGTATGGAGGCGATCGCCTCGGCGGACCACGCCCGGATATTCGGGAGCCGTCACCGGACCGCGCCGCTGTGGACCGTCCAGTTCCACCCGGAGATCACCGCCGAACACCGCGAGACCCTGCGCGAACAGTTCGACTGGGCCCCCGAACGGTTCTCCTTCGACGACGTCACGCCGGGGCAGGTGTTCGAGAACTTCGAGGCGCTCGTCGCGGAGGCGGCGCCGCGAACGCGGACGGGCCCCGGTCGCTGACGGTCTCCGCGCGGATCGGCATCGACGATGGGTCGTCCTACCGCTCGCTCCGAACCGAGACGGTCTCCTGTTCGAACTCGTCGTCGTCCCCGCGCCAGCGCCAGGAGCCGACGAACGGGTAGCCGTCCAGCGCGCAGATGACGTACGAGTGGTCGGGCCACGTCGCCCGCGCCGCGTCGGTCTCGCTCGGGTGGGTCGGGCCGGTGGGGTGCGAGTGGTAGAACCCGACCACGTCGAGCCCGTCGTCTTCGATCGTCTCGATGAGCTCGAACTGCTCTTCGGGGTCGATCAGGTATCGGATCTGGGGCGTTTCGGCGACGTTTTCGGCCCGATACGTGTCGGTGACGACGCTCGGCTCCCCGTCGTCACCGTAAGTACCCGCGAGGACGCCGCAGATCTCCGCCTCGCCGCCGCCGTACGCGTGGTAGACGATGTCGTCGTACACCGCCCGAGAGAGCTCGATCATGGGTGAACCCTGACGGCTCCGCCCGATAAGTCCGTCTCGACCGGCAAGCGACGCGTCTCGTCCGAGGTAGCGGCAGCGGTTGACCGGCGCGGTGGGTTTTTACTGCCGCCTCCGGAAACGCCGCCATGAGCGACACTGCGGCCGAATCGCCCGCGCCGACCGCGGACGAGGCGCTCCACACGACCCTCGAGATGCCGTTCGACGACGCGGTGCCGTTCGTGCAGATCGAACACGAGCTCGCCGACTTCGAGACGGTCCGCGTCACCCGCCTCGACGAGATGATCGAGGGGATGCTCGGCCACGACGACGTGGAGCGGACCGCGCTGATCGTCGTCTGTCACCCGGAGATCGCACACGACGCGCTCTCGATCGATCCGACGCTCGCGGGAATGTTACCGTGCACCACGCTCGTGTACGAACGCGAGGGCGACGATCTGGTCCACGTCCATCACGTGTCGGCGACGAAGGCGATCCGGGACCTCGGCTGCGCGCCGGGCGACTGCGGCGACGCCGTCGACGACCTCGTCGAGAAGACGGGCGAGCTGATGACCGTCGTCTGGGAGAACATCGAAGAGCACGGGCGGTAGGGCGCGACCCACGCCGACACAGCGCGGCAGCTCTACACCCCTTCGACGCGCCGCAGTGTCTCGCGCACGTCGCCCGGCGTGGCGTACGGCCCGCCCCGCACGCGGTGGTCGGGGAAGAGAATCGGAATCGGATTGTCGCGGAGCGCGCCGGTCACCAGTTCGAGATCGTCGGGGTCGTCGGCGTCGAGCGCGGCCAGCCGCGTCAGCCGGCTGACCGAGACCTCCTCGCCGTACGGGATCGTGTCGAGCGCTTCGAGGACCGCCCTGCGGTCGGTCGGCACCGTGAGCCCGGTCGCGACGTCGTCGAACGTCTCGCGCTCGCCCCCGAGGTACGCCGCGATCCGATCGAGCAGCTCGTGGTCCGCGGTCGCGTCCGCCGGCGCCGTCGCCGGGAACGACACCGAGATGACGCGGCCGCCGGCGAAGCCGACCTCGACCGCTCGCTCGATCTCGTCGAACTCGCGGGCGAAGACGCCCGATGTCCCCGTCGTGTTCATACCCGTGCTCCGTGGTTGCGACGGTTAAATCGCCGGGAAGCGCCCGCCCGGTGCCGCGATCGCGAGCGTCGCTCACCGGCCGACCAGGGGGCGACTCGCCGCACGGAGACGACCGCGCCCGCAAGTCTTATGAACAGATGCGTGCATTAGTGTACACTAATGGAGGATCAAACCGAGCTGGCCCCGGCGGTCAGATCGATCCTGTCGGCGGCCCGCGACCGGGCGGCCGAGGGCCGATCCGGCGAGGTCGCCGTCGAGCCGCGCGGTCTGCGCGCGGCGTTCGACCGGGCCGAGGACGACGGGCGCGTCCCCGTGATCGCAGAGGTGAAGCCCACGAGCCCGACCACCGAGGGCACTCGCGAGGACGATCCGGTCGCGCTCGCGGAGGGCATGGTGGCCGGGGGCGCGGCCGCGCTGAGCGTGCTCACCGAGCCGGCGCACTTCGGCGGGAGCGTCGAGGTGCTCGAACGCGTGCGCGAGGCGGTCGACGTCCCCGTCCTCCGCAAGGACTTCGTCGTCGCGGAGTCGCAGCTCGACGCCGTCGAGAGCGACGTGGTCCTGCTTATCGCCCGGTTCGTCGGCGATGACCTCCCCGACCTGCTCGCCGCCGCGCGCGACCGCGGCTTCCAGGTCCTCGTCGAGGTCCACGACCGCGACGAGCTGGAGCGCGCGGTGGACGCGGGCGCGACGATCGTCGGCGTGAACAACCGCGACCTCGCCGAGCTGGTCGTCGACCTCGGAACCTTCGAGTCGGTGGCGCCCCACGTCCCGGACGAGGTGACCCTGATCGCCGAGAGCGGGATCGGCTCGCCCGACGACGTTCGACGGATGCGCGCGGCGGGCGCCGACGCGCTCCTCGTCGGGAGCGCGATCATGGACGGCGACGTGACGGCGAACACGCGGGAGTTGGTGCGGGCGGAGCGCGCGACGGAACACCAGACGTGACTACGGAGCACACGACATGAGCGAGACCGACACACGGACGACGGACGAGACGGAGAGCACGCGACGGCCCGGCCGCGAGCGGGGCCGCGACGACGGGAAGTTCGGGCGCTACGGCGGCCAGTACGTGCCGGAGGCGCTGATGCCCGCGATCGGGGAGCTCACGGACGCCTACGAGCGCTACGTCCTCAACAACGAGGACGGGTTCATGGACGAGTTCCGCGAGCGGCTCGCGGAGTTCGGCGGCCGACCGACGCCGCTCCAGCGCGCCGACCGGCTCTCCGAGCGCTACGACCGCGAGGTGTTCCTCAAGCGCGAGGACCTGCTTCACGGCGGCGCGCACAAGTTGAACAACGCGCTCGGGCAGGCCCTGCTGGCGAAGTACATGGGCAAAGAGCGCATCATCGCCGAGACGGGCGCCGGCCAGCACGGCACCGCGACCGCGATGGCGGCCGCCCACCTCGACATGCCCTGCGAGATCTACATGGGCGAGCGCGACATCAACCGCCAGCGCCCCAACGTCTTCCGGATGAAGCTCAACGGCGCCGAGGTGAACCCGGTCACCGCGGGACGGGGGACGCTGAAGGAGGCCATCTCCGAGACGATGCGCGACTGGGCGACTACCGTCGAGAACACCCACTACGTCATCGGCTCGATCGTCGGCCCGCACCCGTTCCCGGTGATGGTCCGCGACTTCCAGGCGGTCATCTCCGAGGAGGCGCGCGAGCAGTCGATCGAGAAGACCGGCGGCCTCCCGACCGACGTGGTCGCCTGCGCGGGCGGCGGATCGAACACCATGGGCGCGTTCGCCGACTTCGTCGACGACGAGGCGGTCGATCTGCACGCGGTCGAGGCGGGCGGCTCGACCCTGGAGGTCAACGAGGAGGCGGGCGTCGCTCCGAACTCGGCGTCGCTGTACACGGGCGAGGAGGGCGTGCTCCACGGCGCGCGCACGAAGCTCCTGCAGGACTCCGACGGGCAGATCATGGAGAGCCACTCGATCTCCTCCGGGCTCGACTACGCCGGCGTCGGCCCCGAGCTCGCGTGTCTCGTCGACGAGGGGCGGGTGAACCCGGTCGCCGTCGACGACGACGCGGCGCTCGAGGGGTTCCACCGCCTCTCCTCGACCGAGGGGATCATCCCCGCGCTGGAGACCGCGCACGCGTTCGGGTTCCTCGAGGAGCACCATGAGGACCTCGGCGAGCGCGTCGTGGTGAACGTCTCCGGGCGCGGCGACAAGGACCTCGACGCCGCCATCGAGGAGACGGATAAACGCGACATCGACGAGGCGCCCGACATGTCGATGTTCACGGGGGGGATCTGAATGGTGGAGACGGGCAACTCGGCCGCGATCGCCGAGGCGTTCGCCGACGGTCCCGCCTACATTCCGTACCTCGCCGTCGGCGATCCGGACTACGAGTCGTCGAAGGCGTACGTCGAGGCGCTCGACCGCGGCGGCGCGGACGTGATCGAGCTCGGACTCCCCTTCTCCGAGCCGATCGCGGAGGGGTCAACGATTCAGGGGGCGCTGGTCCGCGCGCTCGACGCCGGCATGACGCCGGACCGGTTCTTCGGCTTCGCGGAGGAGTTGGAGGTCGAGGCGCCGCTCGTCTGTATGACGTACTACAACCTGATCTACCAGTACGGGCAGGAGTCCGGTCCCAGGCCGTTCGTCGAGCGCGCCGCCGCGGCCGGCATCGAGGGGCTCGTGGTCCCCGACCTCCCGGCGGAGGAGGCCGACCCGCTGCGCGAGGCGTGCGACGAGTTCGGACTCGACCTCGTGTTCATCGTCGCGCCCACCACCGTCGGCGACCGTCTCGACCGGATCATGAGCCGGGTGTCCGGCTACGTCTACGTGCAGGCGCGGCTCGGGACGACCGGCGCGCGCAGCGACGTGTCCGACCAGACCACGCAGAGCCTCGACCGGCTCCGCGAGTACGACGTGCCGAAGGCCGTCGGGTTCGGTATCTCGGCCGGCGAGCACGCCGAGCGCATCGTCGCGGGCGGCGCCGACGGGATCATCGTCGGGTCGGCGCTCGTCGACATCGTCGCCGAGGGCGTCGAGGAGGATCTGTCGACCGCCGAGGTCGCCGACCGGCTGGAGGCGCTCTCGCGGGAGCTGAAGGGGGGCGCCGAGCGGGGCTACGCCGCCCGCGTCGAGGCGCCGGAGTCGCGGTGACTCCGATTTCGAGCCAATACGACCCCGAACGAAACCCACTTACCTACGATTGCCACACACTCACACAACGACCGACACCATCATGACAGCAGGACTCTCAGCACGACTCGACCGCATCTCCACAAACGACCGATACCTCATCGTCCCGATGGACCACGGGCTCACGATGGGCGCCGTCGAGGGGCTCGTCGACATCGAGTCGACGATCGACGGCGTCACGAGCGGCGGCGCGGACGCGGTGCTCACCCAGAAGGGGATCGCGCCGCGCGTCCACGAGAACAAGAACGACGCGGGCTACATCGTCCATGTGAACGGGTCGACCACGATCGGCCCCGACGAGAGCGACAAGCGCGTCACCGCCACCGCCGAGGACGCGGTACGCGCGGGCGCCGACGCCGTCTCGTTCCACATCAACGTCGGGTCGGACCACGAGCCGGACCAGATCGAGGAGCTCGCGGAGCTGACCGCGGACGCCGACCGGCTCGGCCTCCCCGTGCTCGCGATGGCGTACGCGCGCGGACCCGGCGTCGACAGCACGGACGCGGAGTCGCTCGGGCACGCCGTCCGGCTCGCCGAGGAGCTCGGCGCCGACGTGGTGAAGACGGGCTACTCCGGCGACGGCGACTCCTTCGCTCGCGTGACGGAGTCGACCCGCCTCCCGGTCGTCATCGCGGGCGGCGCGAAGGGGACGGACCGCGAAACGGTGGAGATGGTGCGCGGCGCGATGGACGGCGACGCGGCCGGCGTGTCGATGGGACGGTCGATCTTCCAACACGAGGATCCGGAAGGGATCGCTCGCGCGGTGTCGGCGGTCATCCACGACGACGCGTCGGTCGATGAGGCGCTCGCCGCGGGCGGGTTCGTCGAGGCGTAAGCCGGCCGCTCCGACAGGCGCGTCAGCAGGCGGCGTGTCTCCTCGAAAGCGTACACCGGACGACACGGCATCAGCGATGAGTGCGTTGTCGTCTTCGCGCCCCGTCGCCACGCGCAACGCCCGACCCTTCCGCAGTTTTCAAGCCCGCCCGCCGTGAGGTTCCGACAATGACACGCACGGTCTGGGTGAAGGCCGACGGCGACGTCGGCGACTGGGAGGCGCGCAAGCGACGGATCACGGCGGCCATCGAGGCCGGCGCGGACTGGGTACTCGTCGACGAGACCGACGTGGGGCGCGTCCGCGACCTCGGCGACATCTCGGTCGCCGCGTTCCGCTCGGAGGCGGACGTGATCGACGACGCCGAGGACGCCCCCGAGGCCGACGCCTACTTCGTCGGGAAGGGCGGCGAGGGCGACGGCACGATCGACATGCCCGAGGACCTGTCGGGCTCCGCGGACCTCACGACGGTCCGCCGGCGCGACGACCGCGCGCAGGGCGTCTACGTCCGGGTGCTCGGCACCGAGTACGAGCGCTTCGCCGAGGAGGCCGCGACCGACGCCGACTTCACGGTCATCGTCGGCGAGGACTGGTCGATCATCCCGCTTGAGAACCTGATCGCGCGGGTCGGCGAGGAGACGCACCTCGTCGCGGGCGCGACGACCGCCGCCGAGGCCCGGACCGCCTTCGAGACGCTGGAGATCGGCGCCGACGGCGTCCTCCTCGACGCGGACTCCCCCGACGAGATCCGCGGGGCGGTCGACGCCCGCGACGCCGCCGACCGCGAGACGCTCGACCTCCGGCACGCCGAGGTCACCGCGGTCGAGCGCACCGGGATGGCCGACCGCGTCTGTATCGACACCGGCTCGCTGATGGACGACGACGAGGGGATGCTCGTGGGGTCGATGTCGCGCGGGCTGTTCTTCGTCCACGCCGAGACCGCGGAGTCGCCGTACGTCGAGTCGCGCCCGTTCCGCGTGAACGCCGGCGCGGTCCACGCGTACGTCCGCAACGCCGAGGGCGGCACCAACTACCTCGCGGAGCTGACGAGCGGCGACGAGGTGCAGATCGTCGACACCGCCGGGCACACCCGCGAGGCGATCGTCGGGCGCGTGAAGATCGAGAAGCGGCCGATGTTCCGGCTACAGGCGGAGGTCGAGACGGAGGAGGGGACCGACCGCGTCGAGACGCTGATCCAGAACGCCGAGACGGTGAAGGTCGCGACCGCGGAGGGCAAGAAGGCGGTCACCGACCTCGAGGAGGGCGACGAGGCGCTCGTCTACTACGAGGACGTGGCGCGCCACTTCGGCGAGGCGGTTGAGGAAAGTATCATCGAGAAGTAGCGGGGCCGAGCGATGCGAGGCCCCGTTGCGAGCGGCGCAGCCGCGAGCAGAGTGGCCGACCAGGGGGAGGCCATGATAAACGAGCGGCCGACCGGGGGGAGGCCATGATAAACGAGCGGCCGACCGGCGGGGGCAATCACTCACGAGCCGGCGAGTGACGTGACCTTCCCGAAGAACGACACGTCCGACCGGATCGGAGTCGGCGTCGCATTCCTGTCAAAGGACTGCCCCGACCGTTACTATTACCAAACATGTTACCCTTCCTCGACCCATGGCTGTGAGTCACGAGCAGGGTCGCGTGACAGATGGAAGCGTAGTGGATCGCGTTCAGCATCTGGCATCGGCCGCGAACCCGGCGTTCGCGGTGGGGAGCATCGCGGTGCCGCTGTCGTTCGTGGTCGCGAGCGTGCTGTTGTCGAGCACCACGCTCCTTTTTTATACCCACGTCGCCGCCGGCGCGGTGTGGTTCGGGTTCGCGCTGATCTTCCCGGCGGTGATCGGGCCGGCCCTCGGCGGGTTGGACCGCGACACCGCGACGGCGGTGACGACGGCGCTCACCCCCAAGGTGGTGTTTTTCCTGGTCGGCTTCTCGCTGACGACCGCCATCTCGGGGACGCTCTTGCTCGGATCTGAATTCGGACTCGGCTACGGCTTCGGCGGACGGTGGCCGACGCTGTCTCTGGGCCTGGGCTGGGGCCTGTTCGTCTTCGGGCTCCTCGTGCCGAACCGGATCCACCTCAGCGCGTACTACGAAAGCCGATCGGCGGACCCCGACCCGTCGCGGCTCGAAGCGATCGAGAAGAAGAACCTCGTCGTCGGCCTGTTCGAGGCCGCAGCGATGCTCGGGATCATCGTCCTGATGACCGGGCTCCGACTGGGCGCATAACGGCTCTGTCGAAGTCGGGGTACCCGAGGCCGCCGAGTTCGCGTTCACTCGCCGCTCGAAGCGGACGAGTCGGGCGGGCGCTCCGTCACGGTCACTTCCCCCGAGAGCAACTGGGCAGACGGGGGGGCGAGCGTGATCCCCTCCTCGTCGAAGCGCCGTTTCACCGCCCGGCGGAAGTCGGAGCGAATCGTCATCAGGTCCTTGTCTCTCGGGTCGTCGACCCAGAACTCCGCCTGTATCGTGATCGCGTTGTCGCCGAGTTCGACGAGGCGGGCGTTCGGCGCCGGATCACCGAGGATCGGATCGAGCGTCGCGGCGATCTGTCGCAACTCCAGCAGGGCCCGCTCGGCGTCCTCGTAATAGGCGACGGACGCCTGTTCCGTGATTCGGTACGTGTTCCGACCGTAGGGTCGGGTGATGGCGTTGGTCGTGAGTTCGGTGTTGGGGACCGAGACGGTCTCGTTGTTCGGCGTCCGGATCCGAGTGACGCGGAAGTCGACCTCTTCGACGGTGCCGCTCCCGCCCGGCCACTCGATCCAGTCGCCGACGTTGAAATCCGGGTCGGCGACGAGGAACATCCCGCTGATAAGCGACCCGAACACCTGCTGTCCGGCGATCCCGAGCGCGAACGTGAGCGCCGCGATAATGACCGCCGAGTCGGAGAGCACCCGTCCGTAGCCGGCGGTGATGATGCCCGAGAGGGTCGCAAAGCCGATGAAGAGCACCCGTAGGTACGTCTTCGCGGCGGTCTCGATCGTCGGGTTGTTCAGGTTGCGCGCTCTCACGACGCGGGTCAGGAGGGGAACGAGAAACGCCTGACCGACGAGGTAGACGACCCCGAACCCCACGAGAAACCAGAACAGCTCCGGAAACACCTGATCGTACGCCGAGAAGACGTCTGTCGCCCACTCCGGCGGAGACACCTGACCGAGCATGCGCTACGAGTGGCGGCGTATCGCTAAAAACCCCGACCGCCGCGTACGCGAGCTAGATCCCGTACAGCTCGCCGTACTTCTGCTCGACGTAGTCGGTGAAGGCGTCCGCGTCGAATTCGTCGCCGGTCGCCCGTTTGACCAGCTCGTTCGTCTCGTAGCGGGAGCCGTGCCGGTGAACGTTCTCCGAGAGCCACTCGCGGAGGTCGTCGAAGTCGCCGTCGGCGATCTTCGCGTCGAGGTCGTCGATCTCGCTCTCGGCGGCCTCGAACAGCTGGGCGGCCATGACGGAGCCGAGCGAGTAGGTGGGGAAGTAGCCGAAGTTGCCGTGGCTCCAGTGGATGTCCTGGAGACAGCCCTCGGCGTCGTTGTCGGGCCGGATCCCGAGGTACTCCTCGTACTTGTCGTTCCAGACCTCGGGCACGTCCTCGACCGCGAGATCGCCGCGAACCAGGTCGCGCTCGATCTCGAACCGGACGACGATGTGGAGGTGGTAGGTGAGCTCGTCGGCCTCGACGCGGATGAGGTTGTCCTCGTGGACCTGGTTGACCGCCTGATAGGCGTCCTCGACGGTCGCGTCGTCGGTCTCCGGGAAGTGCTCTTTGAACGTCGGGAGGAACAGCTCCCAGAACGCTCGGCTGCGGCCGACGTGGTTCTCCCAGAGCCGCGACTGCGACTCGTGAACCGACAGGTCTCGGGACTCGCCGAGCGGCGTCCCGAACTGCTCCTGCGGGAGCCCGAGGTTGTACTGCGCGTGGCCGAACTCGTGGATCGTGGAGCTGACGGCGCCGAGCGGGTCGGACTCGTCGAATCGGGTGGTCACGCGGCAGTCGAACTGGTTCCCGGCGGTGAACGGGTGCGAGGAGACGTCGAGCCGGCCGCGGTCGAAGTCGTAGCCGACCAGTTCGAGGGTCTCGCGCGCGAGCGCCTCCTGTTCGTCTTCGGGGAACGTCCCCTCGAAGGTGTCGACGGCGAGGTCGGCGTCGGACTCGCGGATCGCGTCGATCATGGGGACGAGCGTCTCGCGGAGCTCGGTCAGGATCGACTCCGCGCGCTCCATCGAGAGGCACGGTTCGAACTCCTCGAACAACACCTCGTAGGGGTCGCGGTCGGGGTCGATGTGCTCGGCGTACTCGCGCTTCAGCTCGACGTGTTTCTCCAGGTGCGGCGCGAACGCGTCGAAGTCGTCCTCGGCTTTCGCCGCTTCCCACGCCTGCAGCGCCTCCGTGCTCGCCTCGGAGATTTCCTCGACGAGCTCGACGGGGACGGCGTCGGCGCGCTCGTACTCGCGACGGACCTCGCGGACGACCGCCGCCTGTTCGTCGGTGAGCTCGGCGTCGGCGAGCTCGTCGAGCAGGTCACCCGTCTCCTCGTCGGTGAGGAGGTCGTGACGGAGCGACGAGAGCGTCGAGAGCTGCTTCGACCGGGCGGGAGTGCCGCCCTCGGGCATCATCACCTGCTGGTCCCACCCGAGCACGCCGGCGGCGCTCCCGACCGTGTTCCAGCGTCGAACGCGGTCGAGGAGGGCGTCGTACGCGTCGGGGGCGTCGGCTGCGTCGTCGGCGACTTCCGTTGCCATGCGCCGGAGAACGGCCGCGTCGGTTAAGAAGGGACCGGACGCGATCCTCACCCGCCGCGTGATGACGGTCGACCCCGTCCGGAGCGCGACCTATTTCCCACCGGCCGTCGAACCGATACCAACGAATGTCCGAAGCCGCCGCGTTCATCGACCTGCGATCCGACACCGTCACCGCGCCCTCAGCGGCGATGCGCGAGGCCGCCCGCGACGCCGAGGTCGGCGACGACGTGTACCGCGACGACCCCACCGTCAACGAGCTGGAGCGCCGCGCCGCCGACGCGGTCGGGACGGAGGCCGCGCTGTACGTCCCCTCCGGGACGATGGCCAACCAGATCGCCGTCCACGTCCACACCGAGCCCGGTCAGGAGCTCCTCCTGGAACGCGAGTCCCACATCTACCGATGGGAGCTGGCGGGCGCGGCGAAGCTCTCTGGCGCCCAGACCCGGACGATCGACGCGGGCGACCGATGCGTCCCGACGCCGGAGGCCGTCCGAGAGGGGCTCGTCGAGGAGGACCTCCACCGCCCCGGGACCGGGCTCCTCTCGCTGGAGAACACCCACAACTACCGCGGCGGCACGGCGGTCCCGGTCGAGCAGATCGCGGCGGCCGCCGAGGTCGCCCGCGACGCCGACGTACCGGTCCACCTCGACGGGGCGCGCGTGTTCAACGCCGCGGTCGCGCTCGGCGTCGACGCGAGCGAGATCGTCGATCCCGTCGACACCGTCACGTTCTGCCTCTCCAAGGGGCTCGGCGCGCCGGTCGGCTCGATCGTCGCCGGCGACGAGGCGTTCGTCGAGGAGGCTCGGCGCGTCCGCAAGCTGTTCGGCGGCGGGATGCGGCAGGCGGGGATGATCGCCGCGCCGGGCCTGCTCGCGCTGGAGAACGTCGACCGGCTCGCCGACGACCACGCCAACGCGGAGCGGCTGGCGACCGGCCTCGACGCGCTCGACGGGGTCCGGGCGCCCGAGCCCGACACCAACATCGTCGTCGCCCACACCGACGACAGCGGAATCGCGGCCGCGGACCTCGTGGCGGCCTGCGAGGAGGCCGGCGTCGGCGGCGTGGAGTTCGCCGAGCACACGACGCGGTTCACCACGCACCTCGACGTCGACGGGGACGACGTCGACGCCGCGATCGATCGGATCGGCGACGCGGTCGCGGAGCTGGCGTAACTGTCGTCGTCAGCGCGTATCCACGTCTCTGCGGCAGGTAATGCGCCGTTCGCGTTCGGCGACTCGACCGACGAGCCGTCGGCTCAGCGTGTAGGACGACCGCCGCTACGGTGCGGACGTTGAAAGGTGGCCGCCTCACGCGAACGCGAGACGACCAGTGGTGTCGCACACCGGCGGCCGGTCGAGTAATGGTCAGCCGCTCCGATACTTAAACCCTCGTTCGTGCGGCGCCGGTCGGGCCGGGTGAGCGACAGAGACAGTGGGTCCGGGTGAGTGCGCCGGCGGAGGCGGTCGGACAGGTGAGTGGGTTGCCGGAGGCGGTCACCGGAGACGGTGTTGCTCCGACGACCTGATCAGTCGGGTCGGTGGACTTCGCCCTCGCGCTCGTCGGCGTCCTTCCGGCGGAGCGCGGCGGCGGCGTTGTTGGCGTCGTAGCCGAAGAACACGTCCTTCGCGTAGCGCTCCGCGACCTCCGTGGCGTGGATCAGGTCGTCGACGTCGACTTCCACCGCGTACAGCTCCAGCGAGAACGGCGTCTCGGGCGGCGCGCCGTGCACGTCGTAGTCGCCGCCGAGCCGCGAGCGGAACCCGCGGGCGATGGTCTCCAGCCAGTAGGTCGTGGCGTATTCGGTGTCGTACAGCGGGACCACAAACTCGTCGACGTGCTCGGCGAGCCGATCGAAGTCGAGGCCGGCCCGCGCTCGCAGGTGGTCGGGGTAGGGGTCCGGGTACAGCGTGAGCAGCACGCGACCGGGCACGCGCTCGGCGGCGTCGGCGACGAACTCGGTGATCACGTCGGCGCGCCAGTCGGTCCAGTCGTCGCGGTCGCTCTCGGCGAAGCGCCGCTCGCAGCGATCGCAGTGACAGAACCCCTCCCGCGGGAACCCCACGTCGTCGAGGCGCACGTCCTCGTTTTCGGCGGCGCAGTCCTCGATGATCTCCAGCAGTCCCTCGCGGTACTCCGGGTGGGTGGGGCAGATGTACGCCCAGTCGAAGTAGTCGCGGTCGCGGGTCGCCGGCTCGCCGCGCTCGTCGACCGGGACGAGCTCGGGGTTCTCGCTCGCCGCGGCGTTGTCGCCGAAACACGACACCATGTTCACGGCGTTCGGCAGGGGCGCGGCCGCCCGCCCCGTGACGTCTTTCACCTCGTAGAAGCCGAGGTCGAACGGCTCCATCTCGACCTCGTCGGCGTTTCGCGTGACGACCCCGTACATGTGCGCCGCTACGTGACTGACGGGTAAAAACGGCGGGCATCCGCCCGCGAGGAGTGGTCGGCGAACGCTTCGGCGGCGGGTCGCGCGGCGGTCCGATTACTCGACTTCGACCGGCTCCTTGTCGCCGGCGAACAGGAAGTACGCGAGGGCGACCAACGACAGGACCAGGACGAGCTTCAGTTTCTTGCTCATACCTGACGCGTCGGGCGGCGGCCGCTAAAATCTACCGGAGCCTCGCCGATCGCGGCCGGGAGCCGCCGGCCGTCACACGTCGATGTGGTTGGCGATGTCGGCGCGGAGGATCGTCGAGCAGTAGTCGCAGCGAACGCCGTCGGCGACCACGTCGAACCGGGTGTCGACCGGCTCGTCGGCGTTCGTGATGCAGTTCCGGTTCGGACACGAGAGCACGCCCGTCACGCTGTCGGGGCGCGTGACGCGGTTCTTCTCGACCACTTCGAAGTCGCGGACGATGTTGATCGTCGCCTCGGGCGCGATGAGCGAGAGCACGTCGACCTCGGACTGCGAGAGCTCTCGCTCCTCCACCTTCACGATGTCCTTGCGGCCGAGCCGGTCCGAGGGGACGTTCATCCCCACCGAGACCCCGTACCCCTCGGAGCCGTCGATGCCCAAGATGGCGAGCACGTTGAGCGCCTGCCCGCCCTCGACGTGGTCGATGACGGTGCCGTCGCGGATCTTCGAGACCCGCAGCTCGTGGTCGCTCATCGGTCCACCTCCATCCCCTCGGTGGCCTCGGCGTTTTCGAGGAGGGTGTCGAGCAGCGCCATCCGCACCGGGATCCCGTTGTGCGCCTGCTCGAAGTAGGTCGCGTGGTCGGTCTCGTCCACGTCGGGCGCGATCTCGTCGACGCGCGGGAGCGGGTGCATCACGGTGAGGTCGTCGGACGCGTCTTCGAGCGTCTCGGCGTCGATCTGGTACTCGCCGGCGACGCGGTGATACTCGTTCTCGTCCGGGAACCGCTCCTTCTGGATCCGGGTGACGTACAGCACGTCGAGCTCCTCGAGCACCGGTTCCAGCTCCTCGTGTTCGCGGATCTGCGCGCCGGTCTCGTGGAGGTCGAAGCGCACGGAGCGCGGGAGCCGCAGCGACTCCGGGCTGATGAAGTGCTGGTTGGCGTCGAATTCCGTGAGCGCCGCCGCGAGCGAGTGCACCGTGCGACCGTACTTCAGGTCGCCCATGATGCCGACCGTGAGGTCGTCGAGCCCGTGGTTCTCGCGGATCGTGTGGAGATCGAGGAGGGTCTGAGAGGGGTGTTGGCCGGCGCCGTCGCCGGCGTTGACGACCGGGACGGAGACGTGCTCCGCGGCCAGCGTCGCGGCGCCCTCGCTCGGGTGGCGGAGGACGAGGGCGTCCGCGTACCCCTCGATGACGCGCACGGTGTCCGTGAGCGACTCCCCCTTCGACACCGACGAGGAGTCCACGTCGCCCATGTCGATGGTGTCGATGCCGAGGCGTTTGGCCGCGCTGTCGAAGCTCATCCGGGTGCGCGTGCTCGGCTCGAAGAAACAGAGCGCGAGCACGCGCCCGGCGTGCCGGTCCGCGTAGGCGGCGGGGTCGTCGGCGACCGCCCGGGCCCGGTCGAGCACCGCCTCGATGTCATCCCGCGAGAGCTGCGTCGCGGTGATGAGGTGGTCCTGACGCATCGTCCGAGAAGGGGACCGGCAGTATCTTGAATCCCTCGGCTCGGCCGCCGACGCGGGTGTTCACGTCCGTGGATACGGTCGCCGTCGACGGCTTCGAGATTCGCAGAACGCGCGGCGCGTCAGCACGGATCGCTCCGGCGGCGCCCCCGGCCACGCGTATAAACCGATCCGCGCCCAACGGACGGGTATGTCCGAGAACGACGCGGCGGACGACGCCGCCAACGACCCGGCCGACCTGCTGCCGAACGACCGCGTGAAACAGAGCGCGCTCGACGGCGACGTGACCCAGCTTCACCGCGGGAACCGGTACGGCGAGGAAGGCGACACGTTCGAGATCGACGGCGTGACCTTCGAACTCACCGCGGTGACCGAGCGCACCCTCGGCGACATGACCGACGAGGACGCGAAACGGGAGGGGTCGCCGTCGCTGGAGGCGTACAAGGAGCGAATGGTGCGCGCGCACGGCGGTAACTTCGACTGGGACGACGACGCCGACGTGGTGCGACACCGGTTCGAGCGCGCCGAGTGAGCGGCGGCCAGCGCGTCGGTTCCTCGGGGGTTCACTCGCCGAACGCGCCCAGACTCGACTGCAGTTCGCGGTTCGGAACTTCCTCGGTCAGCTCGTACCCCACCAGCTCCCTGGCGTCGACCGCGTACGTCGACCCGCCGCGGTCGAGCACGAGCACGCGCCCCTTCCAGCCGCGCACCGTCCCCGCTGCCATCGTCTCGGCGACGGGACGGTCGTCGAGGTCGAGGCCGTAGTCGAACGCGAACCGCTCGATCGGATCGAACCCGTCCAGCAGCGCCTCCCACGCCGCCGCGTCCACGCCGCGCCCGAATTCCGAGAGCTTGGTCGGAACGCGCACCCGGTCGACGAGGCCGTCGCGCGTCGCCAGTTCGGCCTCAACCTCGCGCGCGACCCGCCCGTCCGGGTACGTTCGGACGTGGGCCGCGCGGTCGGCCCCCTGCTCGCGGAGACGGGTCTCCAGCCGCCACAGGCGCGTGACGCCCACCTTCAGCACGTCGGGCGCGAACGCCGCGAGGTACACCGCGTGCGCCTCGTGGCAGTCCATCTCGTCTTTCAGACACGACCCCGTGCAGCGAGCGCAGACCCAGACGTGTCGGTGGGCGTCGCAGTACGGGGCGTCGTCGGCGTCGCAGGCGACGTGCTCGCCGTCGTGAACCGTTCCCGCACAGCGGCGCTCGCCGAGCCCGAAGGCGAGCTCCGTCCCGGGGGTCGCCTCGACGAACTCGACCGCGCCGCCGCTGGCGACGGTGAACCCCTCGCCCGACTCGTAGCCGACGACCTGCACGCGCTCTCGTACGGGGAGCCGCGACTTAGGCGCGTCGTCGCCGGACCGGTCAGGTGTGGCCTCCCGTGACGGTCCCGCCGCGCGACGAGCCGGCCGCCACGTGCTTTTAACCCGGTTCCCGCGCGATGCCCGTCCATGCTCGACGCCGCGCTCGCCGTCGACGCCACCGACGACGGCGACGGGATCGTCCTCGCCCTAACGGTGCGCAACGTCGGAGACGCGCCGGAGACGCTGCGGTTCCGGACCGGCCAGCGCGCCGACTTCGCCGCCTACGGGAGTGACGAAGAGGGCGGAGGTGGCGGTACAGCCGGCGACCCAGTCTGGCGGTACGGCACCGGGCGACTGTTCACGCAGGTGCTCGGGAGCGAGACGCTCGAACCGGGCGAGGCGACCGCGTACGAGGGAACGTGGGAAGACCCGCCGTCGGGCGAGTACCGCATCGTCGGCGAGGTGACCGCCGAGGAGCGCGACCTGAGCGCGACCGCGACGGCCGCGGTCGAGTGAGCGGGCCGGGTTACGCTCGTTCGTCACCGTGCACCGCGCGCTCGACCGCCGCTTCGAGGCGCTCGCGGGTGCGGTGGCTCGTCTCGGCGTCGGTCCGCACCTCGATCAGGTGCGAGCCGTCGGCGTCGCGGGCCCGCCGGTACGCGTCCGCGAGGTCGTCGGCGACGGCCGCGGCGGATTCGGCCGCTTCCGGTCGCTCCTCGGGCCGCGCGTCGATCCGCGCGTACGCCAGCCCGTGGAGGTCGGCCAGCGGCTCGAACTCGATGCCGTGCGGCGTTTTGAACGCCTCCGTGAACTCCGGCTCGAACGACTCGATCGGGAGCGCGTGGAAGATCCCGCCGCCGTCGTTGTTGATCAGCACGATCGTTGCGTCCACGTCGCAGCGGTCGAGCGCGAGCAGCCCGTTGCCGTCGTGGTACAGCGCCAGATCGCCGACGACGAGCGTGAGGTCGTCGGTCGTCGCCGACCCGGCGCCCAGGGCGCTGGAGACGATGCCGTCGATGCCGGAGACGCCGCGGTTGCCGAGGGCGGTGACGCTCGTCGTCGTCGGCCCGACGAAGCGGTCCAGGTCGCGGACGGGCATCGAGTTGGAGACGAACAGCGTCGCGGGGTCGGGGAGCGCGTCGGCGACGACGCGGAGCGCGTCGCCCTCGTGGAAGGGGGTGTCGTCGGTCGCGGGGTCGTCGCCGTCCTCCGCCCGGCCGTGAATCGCGCCGGCGGTCCGGTCGGCGTCCTCCCACTGCGCGCGCCAGTCGGCGTCGCCGTTCCCCCCGACGACGAGCCGGGAGAGGCGGGCGCAGAGGCGGCTCGGTTCGGTGACGACGAGGTCGGTCGCCGCGAACTCCGCCTCGCGCCAGCGTCCGGCGGGGTCGACCTGATACTGGTCGGCGCCCGTCTCGGCCAGGTACTTGCGGAGGCGCTTGGCGGTCGGCGACGCGCCGAGCCGGAGGACGAGTTCGGGGTCGGTCCAGTCGGCCCCGGTCCCGGACGCGCCGGCGACCTCCGCCGAGAGGTACGCGTCGTAGGCGCCGATGACCGGCGCGACGCGCGTGTGCCCGCCGAACCGGACGCCGGAGAGGGGGTCGGCGAGAACCGGGAACCCCGTCGCGTGCGACAGCGCGGTGACGGCCTCGGCGTCGAGCCCCGGCGGGTCCGCGGGGCCGGCGACGATCAGCCCGCGGTCGGTCGTCGACAGCTCGTTGGCGAGCCGCTGGAGCTCCTCGTCGCCCGGCTCGGGCGATCCGGGGGTCACGTCGACGTAGGGGCCGTCGCGCCCGCGCTCCGCGGTCGGATCGAGGTCGGCGGGCACGTCGTCGGAGACGGGAGTCGGCTCCAGCGGCTTCTTGAAGGGGACGTTGAGGTGGACCGGCCCGGGGTCGGCGCCCTCGGCGGTCCCGACCGCGCGGGCGACGGTGGTCCGGAGCGACCGGAGCGCCCGATCGTTCGGCGCGGGCTCTGGCAGGTCCTTGTAGAACCGGACGGCGTCGCCGTACAGCTTCTCCTGATCGGCGGTCTGGTTCGCGCCCGAGTCGCGGAGCTCCGGCGGGCGGTCGGCCGTGAGCGCGAGCAGGGGGACGCGGGCCTCGCTCGCCTCCATCACGGCGGGGTGGTAGTTGGCGGCGGCGGTGCCGGAGGTGCAGATCAGCGGCGTCACCGCCCCGGTCCGACGCGCGCGTCCCAGCGCGAAGTAGGCGGCCGAGCGCTCGTCCAACTGGGAGAAGACGCGCAGGTCGTCGTTGCGCACGGCGGCCATCGTCAGCGGCGTCGAGCGACTTCCGGGCGAGGCAACGACGGCGTCGACGCCGGCGGCGACGAGCTCGTCGACGAGGGCGCGCGCCCACAGCGTGTTCCGGTTCGGCGCAGTCATGACGACCGCTTAGGTGTCCCGATTTAAATACTCCCGCGGGTCGGGCGCGGTCGGGTTCGCCTACTCCCGGTCGAGTCGCGAGAGCCCGTGCCACACCGCGTCGACGAGGCGCTCTTCCCCCTCGCCCGCGGCGTCGGCCCACCCGCGAGCGAGCGCGTCCTCCAGCACGGGGACGGGGTGGTTCTCGAAGTTGTTCATCCCGCGGAACGTTTCGAGGGCCTCGCGCTCGGCATCGCCGAACGCCTCGGAATCGTCGGCGGCGGCCTCGCCCTCGTCGAGGAACCCGAGGTCCGCGAGCGCGGCCGACACCGCCGCGGCGGCCTCGCCGGTCAGCTCTCGGGTGTCCGCGGGCGCCTCGCGCTCCAGCAGGGTCACGTCGTACAGCTTGAACACCCGCTCCAGCTCGTCGATCGGCGCGTCGTGGTCGTCGACGCGCACGTCGACCCATCGGTCGTTGCGCCTGTCGTACCCGCCCTCCGGCTTGGCGACGTACAGCGCCGCCGACTGCTCGCCGCGCTTGTCGCCGCCGGCCTCGTTGCCGGCGTCCGCGCTCGCGAACGGGACGACGGCGCCGACGCCGATGAACTTCGACTGGACCGCGACGCCGACGGCGTCGGTCTCCGGGTCTCGCGCGACGATCGAGAAGGTCGAGGGGCGGGCGGGCATGCGGGTCGTGCGATCGACCGGGAGCATCATAAACTCGGTCGGAAGCCGGCTTCCGTGTCCCTCCGACGGACTCCGCGCCGCCGCCACGGTCGCTCCGTTCTGCAACGCTTATGCACGCCGACCGACTTCGATCGGGTATGAGCGACGACGACGCCGTCGACGTCGAGGTCGAGTCCCCCGACGACGCCGCGCGGACGAACGGCACCGCGGACGCGACCGCCGAGGGAACGAGCGGCGAGTCGGCCGACGCGAACGGCGGCGCCCGTGACGAGGCGCTGGCCGCCGCCGTCGCCGAGCACGACGAGGCGCTCGCGCGCGAGGTCGCGGCGCTGGAAGCGGATCTCGACGAGACGCGCGCCGACCTCCTCGAAGCCGAGGAGGAAGTGGAGGAGCTGACGAGCAAGCTCGCTCGCGTGAAGGCCGACTTCAGCAACTACAAGCAGCGCGCCAAGCGCAAGCAGGACGAGATCCGCGAGCGCGCCTCGGAGGCCCTCGTCGAGCGCATCACGCCCGTCCGCAACGACCTCCTGCGCGCGCTCGATCAGGAGGAGGGGAGCGACCTCCGACCGGGCGTCGAATCGACGCTGGAGAAGTTCGACGAGGTGCTCGCCGACGAGGGCGTCGACCCCATCGATCCCGACCCCGGCGAAGCCGTCGACCCCGCTCGCCATCAGGTGATGTTGCGGGTCGAGAGCGACCAGCCGGAGGGGACCGTCCACGAGGTGTACGAGCCCGGCTACGAGATGGGCGACCGCGTGGTCAGCGAGGCGAAGGTCACCGTCAGCGCCGACGAGGAGTAGACTCGACCGAGGCGATCGGGTCACCGAGCGTTCTCGGTCGTCTGGCCGTAGGCCGCCACGAGTTCGTCGAGCCCCGCGTCCGGCTCGGCCGCGTGGGGGACCGACAGCGGCGAGACGGAGACCTCGCCGTCGACGACCGCCCGGCGGTCGGTGCCGACCGAGTCCGGGACATCGCCCTCGTTCATCCGCCCCCAGATCGGGTCCGAGAAGGTGACGCGACCGTTTCCGTCGTGCGCCGCCTCCATCCCGTACCACGGTGAGGGGGCGGTGACGCGCATCGGCGCCGGCGTCTCTCCTCCCCCGTCCGCGATCGGGGCGTTGACGTTGAGGTAGTCGGCGCGGTCGAACGCCCCCGTCGCGGTCGCCTCCGCGACGAGGTACCGCGTCGCGCGGGTCGCGTGCGAGAACTCCGCCGGCTCCAGGTCCCGCTTCCACCAGTCGTCACCGCCCGGGACGTACATGGAGGTCGCCACCGCGGGCACGTCGAAGAAGGCGGCCTCGACCGCGGCGGAGACGGTTCCGGACCGACCGAGGGTGTACGCGCCGAGGTTCGCCCCTTCGTTACAGCCCGCGACCACGACGTCGGCGTCCGGGACCAGCGTGTCGAGCCCCGCGACGACGCAGTCGACCGGGGTGCCGTCGACCGCGTAGCCGAGCTCGTGGTCCGCGATGTCGACGCCGTCCGAGAGGGCGCGACCGGCTGACGACCGGTCGCCGGTCGGCGCGACCGCGACCACGTCGTAGTCGGCCGCGAGCGCGTCGTAGAGCGCTCTGAGCCCGACGGCGTCGATCCCGTCGTCGTTCGTTAAGAGGACGCGTTCGACGCTCATACCGGTACCTCGGGGCGGTTCGGCCAAAAGTCCACCGTCGCGGTCCGGGGCTGGCGGACACGGCGACCGCGAGCCGGCGCCGAACGGAAAGGCCCACGTATCTCGGCGCCGATCGACCGGTATGGGATTCGGGGACACGGCGAAGAAGATCCAGACGCTCGCCGACAAGGCGGAGCGCACGTACCAGAAGATCAACGAGCTCCGCAACGAGGTCGAGGAGACGCAGACGACGGTGATCGACACCTCAGAACGGGTCCAGCAGCTCGAAAACGAGATGGCCGAACAGCGGGCCGTCCTCGACGCGGTCGCGCGCGAGGTCGGCGTCGACCTGGAGAGCGTGAGCACCGAGGCTCACATCACCGACGCCGAAGCGATCGCCGCGGCGAACGGCGGCGACGCCGAGGACGCTCCGGACGCCGAGGACGCTCCGGACGCCGACGAGTCGGCGGACGACGCCGGGGCGTAACTCCGAGACGGCCGGGTTACTCGCCGCCCGCTCCGCTCCCCTCGTTCGCCCGCGAAACGACCTCGGCCGGCACGCCGGCGACCGTCGTCCTCGGCGGCAC
Organism: Halorubrum sp. FL23; assembly: GCF_052439115.2. Lineage (NCBI taxonomy): Archaea > Methanobacteriati > Methanobacteriota > Halobacteria > Halobacteriales > Haloferacaceae > Halorubrum > Halorubrum sp. FL23. The sequence goes on along the minus strand of NZ_JBQVRO020000006.1, from coordinate 190,364 downwards.
GTCGTCGGCGACGAGCGAGTTGGCGGCGACGCGGGCGCCCTCGCCGATCGTGACGCCCGGGAGGACGACCGCGCCCGCGCCGATCATCGCGCCCTCTTCGACGGCAACGTCGCCGAGGCGATACTCGTCCTGGAGGAACTCGTGGCAGAGCAGCGTGGCGTCGTACCCGATGATGGCGTCGTCCCCGACCGCGATCCGCTCGGGCCAGAACACGTCGGGCGTCGACTCCAACCCCCACGAGACGCCGGCGCCGACGGTGACGCCGATCCGGCGCAACAGCCAGTTCTTCAGCCGGAGGCTCGGGCAGATCCGGGCGAGCACGATCACGACGTAGTTGCGGACGACCGCGAGCGGCGACTTCGCGTCGGGCCACGACCACAGGGAGTTCCGCGCGCCGCCGGTCGCGTGGCGCTCCAGTCGGTCGGTGCGGGCGGTGTCTGCGTCCACGGTGCCCGCGGTGTCGGTGTCCGCGATGCCGGTCTCCGCGGCGCCGAGACGGTCGTCCTCGTGAGTCACGGGAGTGTGTTCGCGCGGCTCCGGTAAAAGGCTCGCTGACGGGGCGGCGCTACTCGCGGAGAGCGGCCATGTGCTCGATCCGACGCTCGACGAGGTCGGCCGTCCCGATGTCGTGGCGGATGCGGACCCGGTCGCCCGCCGCGGCGAGCGCGTCCTCGGCCTCCGCCTCCGCGGCCGCGATGGAGTCGCCGCGACCGACGACCGCGAACGACCGGGAGGTGGTGGTGTACAGCCCGTCGTCGCGCTCGTCGACGCTGGCGTAGTAGAGGAGCGCGTCGCCCGCGCTCTCCTCGTCGACGGCGATCTTCGCGCCCGCGTCGGGGTCGGTCGGGTAGCCGTCGGGCACGGCGTACTTACAGACCGTCGCCTCGCCGGAGAAGGCGAGGTCGGGGAGGGCCTCGCCGTCGCGCGCGGCCGTGAGCACGTCGAGGAAGGGCGTCTCCAACACCGGGAGCGTGTTCATCGCCTCCGGGTCGCCGAAGCGCGCGTTGAACTCGACGACCTTCGGACCCGCCTCCGTGAGCATGAACTGGCCGTAGAGGACGCCCTTGTAGTCGGGGAGCGCGTCGACGACCGCCTCCAGCACGTCGACGGCGGCGTCGTAGTCGCCCCCGCCCATGAACGGCAGCGAGAGATCGGTGTCGGTGTACGACCCCATTCCGCCGGTGTTCGGCCCCTCGTCGCCCTCGTAGGCGCGCTTGTGGTCCTGCACCGCGGGGGTCGTGCGGAGCTCGCCGTTGGCGACGAACGCCTGCACGGTGAACTCCTCGCCGACGAGCCGCTCCTCCAACACGACCCGGTCGTAGTCGGAGTCGCGAAGGTACGTCTTGGCCTCCTCGGCGGTCACCTGATCGCCGATCACCTTCACGCCCTTGCCGCCGGTGAGCCCGACCGGCTTCACCGCGAGGTCGCCGTCGTAGGCGTCGACGTACTCGCAGGCGGCCTCGATGTCGTCGAACACCGCGTAGTCCGGACAGCCGGGGATGTCGGCCTCGTCCATGAACTCCCGCTGGTACGCCTTGTCCGTCTCCAGCCGCGCTTCCTCGGCCCGCGGGCCGAACGCGTACACGCCCGCCTCGTCGAGCGCGTCGGCGACGCCCGCGGCGAGGGCGGACTCCGGTCCGATCACCGCCAGATCCGCGCTGACCGCGGTGGCGTAGTCGGCGACCGCCTCGGCGTCGGTCTCGTCGATCATCTCGAACCCGTCGGCGAGCCGGCGGATCCCCGGATTTCGGTTGCTCGCGCAGGCGTACAGCGCGCAGTCGTCGGCGACGGCGCGGGCGATCGCGTGTTCTCGCCCGCCGCCCCCCACCAAGAGTACGGTCTCCGTCATGTGCGACCGATGACTGCACGGTAGTGTAAACTTTACCCTCTATCCACACGCTAATGTGCATATTCGTGCGTATCTCTGTCCGACGAGGCGCTTGTGACGGGTTTTTGCCGCGCCGGGCCGAATCGGACGTATGTCACAGCCGACCGAACGGAACCGCCTCGACGGGGAGGCGAGCCCGTACCTCCAGCAGCACGCCGACAACCCCGTTAACTGGCAGCCGTGGGGCGAGGAGGCGTTCGAGCGCGCCCGCGAGCACGACGTTCCCGTGTTCGTCTCGATCGGCTACTCCTCGTGTCACTGGTGTCACGTGATGGCCGAGGAGAGCTTCGAGGACGAGTCGGTCGCCGCGGTGCTCAACGAGGAGTTCGTCCCCGTGAAGGTCGACCGCGAGGAGCGCCCCGACGTGGACAGCACGTTCATGACCGTCTCGCAGCTCGTCACCGGCGGGGGCGGATGGCCGCTCTCCGCGTGGTGTACACCGGATGGAGAGCCGTTCTACGTGGGGACTTACTTCCCGCCCGAGCCGCGCCGGAACCAGCCGGGGTTCCGCGACCTCTGCGAGCGCATCGCGGACTCGTGGGCGGACCCGGAACAGCGCGAGGAGATGAAGCGGCGGGCCGACCAGTGGGCCACGAGCGCCCGCGACGAGCTGGAGTCAGTTCCGGAGCCGGCGGTCTCCGGAGACGACGGCGACGCGGGCGCCCCGGGCGCCGACCTCCTCAACGAGGCCGCGGCCGCCGCGATCCGCGGGTACGACGACGAGTACGGCGGGTTCGGGAGCGGCGGCGCGAAGTTCCCGATGCCCGGTCGGATCGACGTGCTCCTGCGGGCGTACGCGCAGACCGGGCGCGACGCCGCGCTCACGGCCGCGACGGGCACCCTCGACGGGATGGCCCGCGGCGGGATGTACGACCAGATCGGCGGGGGGTTCCACCGGTACGCGGTCGACCGGCAGTGGACGGTGCCGCACTTCGAGAAGATGCTGTACGACAACGCGGAGCTCCCGCTCGCGTACCTCGACGGCTACCGGCTCACGGGCGACGCCTCGTACGCCCGGGTCGCGAGCGAGACCCTCGGATTCCTCGACCGCGAACTCCGCCACGAGGACGGCGGCTTCTTCAGCACGCTCGACGCCCGAAGCCGACCGCCCGAGAGCCGGCGCGGGGACGCGGGCTCCGAGGGCGGTGACGGGGGCGATCACGACGACGTGGAGGGCGCCTTCTACGTCTGGACGCCCGGCGAGGTCGACGCGGTCCTCGACGAGCCGGCGGCCGCCCTCGCGAAAGACCGGTACGGAATCGAATCCGGCGGGAACTTCGAGCGCGGCACGACCGTCCCGACGCTCGCGATGTCGGTCTCTGCGCTCGCCGACGAACACGACCTGTCGCCGGAGGGGGTCCGAGAGGCCCTCACTGCGGCCCGCGTCGCGCTCTTCGAGGCGCGCGACTCGCGGCCTCGCCCCGCCCGCGACGAGAAGGTCCTGGCGGCGTGGAACGGGCGGGCGATCTCCGCGTTCGCCGCGGCCGGGCGGGTCCTCGGCGGGCCGTACGCCGAGATCGCGACCGAGGCGCTCGCGTTCTGCCGGGAGCGCCTGTACGACGAGGAGACCGGCGACCTCGCCCGGCGCTGGCTCGACGGCGACGTGCGGGGGCCGGGCTACCTCGACGACCACGCGTTCCTCGCGCGCGGTGCTCTCGATACCTACTCGGCCACCGGCGACCCCGAGGCGCTCGGGTTCGCGCTCGATCTGGCGGCGACGGTCGTCGACGACTTCTACGACGCCGACGACGGGACGATCTACTTCACGCGGGACCCGGACGTCGCCGCAGATGACGACGACACGCTCTTCGCCCGGCCGCAGGAGTTCACCGACCGATCGACCCCGTCGAGCCTCGGCGTGGCGGCGGAGACGCTCGCGGCGCTCGACGGCTTCCGGACCGACCGCGAGTTCGCCGACGTCGCGGAACGGGTCGTGACGACCCACGCGGACCGGATCCGCGCGAGCCCGCTGGAGCACGTCTCGCTGGTGCGCGCGGCCGACCGCGTCGCGTCCGGCGGCGTCGAGGTGACGGTCGCCGCCGACGCGGTGCCGGACGCGTGGCGCGAGGCGCTGGGGGAGCGCTACCTGCCGGGCGCCCTCGTCGCCCCCCGACCGCCGACCGAAGACGGTCTCGCGGCGTGGCTCGACCGGCTCGGCATGGACGACGCCCCGCCGATCTGGGCCGCTCGCGACGCGGTCGACGGCGAGCCGACCGCCTACGTCTGCGAGGGGCGGACGTGCTCGCCTCCGGAGACCGACCTGGACGCGGCGCTGGAGTGGCTGGCGGAGCGGCGCGAGTAAGCCGCGTCGTCGTTATAAGGCCGCGTCACCACGCTCCGTCCATGCACGATTTCGTCGTCGTCGGCGCGGGACCGCCGGGGTCGCGGTTCGCCCGGCGCGCCGCCGCGGCCGGCCGCGATGTCGTCGTCTTCGAGAAGGGGTCGGTCGGGACCCCGCTGGCCTGCTCCGGGCACGTCTCCGACGACGTGTGGGAGTACGTCCCCGACGACGCCCGCGACGAACTCCTCCAGAATCGGGTGTACGGCGCGCGGTTCCACGTCGGGGGACCGGAGTCGCGAGCGTACCCGTTCTACAAGCCGGAGCCCGTCTCGAACGTGATCGACCGCGTCGGGCTCGACCGCGCGCTCGCCGACTGCGCGCGCGACGCCGGCGCGGACGTGCGGGAGAACCACACGGTCGTCGGCGTCGAGGAGCGTTCAGACCGGGTCGTCGTCGAAGTCCGGACGCCAGCGGGCGACGTGGAGGAAGTCGAGGCGCGGATGGTCGCCGGCTGCGACGGCCCCACGTCGCGCGTGAGGCGGTCGCTCGATCTCCCCGAGCCGGACGAGCTCCTCCACGGGGTGCTCGCGTTCGACGACGCGCCCGACGACGGCGACCTCGTCGACGTCCACCTCACCGCGCCGACGTTCTTCGCGTGGCGGATCCCCCGCGGCGACGCGGGCGTCGAGTACGGGCTCGCCGCGCCGCCGAGCGACGACGTGTCCGCGATGTTCGACCGACTCACCGACGCGTACGACGTGACGACGGACCGCTTCTGCTCGGGGGCGATTCCGGTCGGCCCGCCGGACCGCGTGACGACCGACCGGGCGTTCCTCATCGGCGACGCCGCCGCGCAGACGAAGCCGTTCACCGGCGGCGGGATCTGCTACGGGATGACCGCGGCCGACGTGGCGGCCGAGGCGATCGACCCGGCGGACCCGGCGACGCTCGCCGCGTACGAGTCGGGGTGGCGCGACGCGATCGGCACCGAGATCCGGCTCGGCTCGGCGATCCGCCGGTGTTACTCCCTCCCCGAGCCGGTGCAGCGGGCCGGGTTGTGGGCGCTGTCGGGCGAGATCGGCGTGCACATGGACCGGCCGAGCTCCTTCTTCTCGCCGGCGCACCTCAAGAAGCTGTTCTCGCGGAGCGATCCCGCGGACGCGCCGCGGTAGCGCTCGCCGGCGAGCCGCGCTGCCTACTCCTGAACGACTTCCGCGAACGAGACGTTCTCCCGGACGCTCGTGATCTCGACGGTCGGCTCGTCGCCCGGCTCGGAGTCGGGGACGATGACGACGTAGCCGCGCTCGATCTTCGCGATCCCGTCGCCCTTGTCCCCGAGGGTCTCGATCGTCACCTCTCGCACGTCGCCCTCGGAGACCGGCGGGCCGGAGGCACCGGCGTCGTCCGCCGGTCGCGTCGTCGACGCCGGCGATCCCCCCGCACCGTCGCCGGAGACCGCTCGGTCCGCGGCCCCGTCGGTCGCGACGGTCGCCGCCGACCCGCCGTCGCCCTCGCGTTTGATGAGCGCGACCCGGTACGACTCGCCCGCCTCGACCGTGCCGTGGTCGATCTCGGTGGCGGGGATCGTGACGACGTGTTCGCCGCCGCGCTTTTCGACGGTTCCAGTAAAGAGACACTTCAGCGAATCGGTGAGTTCGACCATGCAGACCGTTGCGGGTACGTCAATGAAAAACTCCCTATTTAGGTAGCCGGCGGAACGCGGCGTTCGCGACGGCTCCAGACCCGACCCCGGAAGAACATAAACGTTTACCCTGTTACGAATAAATCGGGTGCTATGAGCCGGAACTACGAGTCACTCCACGACCCGAACGCGGAGTACACGATGCGAGAGCTCTCCGCCGAGACGATGGGGGCGACGGGCTCGCGCGGCGGCGGGCGCGACGTCGAGATCACTGACGTGCAGACGACGATGGTCGACGGGAACTTCCCGTGGACGCTGGTCCGCGTGTACACCGACGCGGGCGTCGTCGGCACCGGCGAGGCGTACTGGGGCGCCGGCGTGCCGGAGCTCATCGAGCGCATGAAGCCGTTCGTGGTCGGCGAGAACCCGCTCGACATCGACCGGCTGTACGAGCACCTCATCCAGAAGATGTCGGGCGAGGGCTCCGTCGAGGGCGTCACCGTCACCGCGATCTCCGGGATCGAGGTGGCGCTGCACGACGTCGCCGGCAAGATCCTCGACGTGCCCGCCTACCAGCTGCTCGGGGGCAAGTACCGCGACAAGATGCGCGTGTACTGCGACTGCCACACCGAGGAGGAGGCCGATCCCGAGGCGTGCGCCGACGAGGCCGAGCGCGTCGTCGACGAGCTCGGCTACGACGCCCTGAAGTTCGACCTCGACGTGCCGAGCGGCTTCGAGAAGGACCGCGCGAACCGGCACCTCCGCCCCGGCGAGATCCGCCACAAGGCGGAGATCGTCGAGCAGGTCACCGAGCGCGTGAAGGATAAGGCCGACGTGGCCTTCGACTGCCACTGGACGTTCTCGGGCGGCTCCGCGAAGCGCCTCGCGGACGCCATCGAGGAGCACGACGTGTGGTGGCTCGAAGACCCCGTGCCGCCGGAGAACCTCGAGGTGCAGGAGGAGGTCACCAAGAGCACGACCACGCCCATCGCTGTCGGCGAGAACCGCTACCGCGTCACCGAACAGCGCCGCCTCATCGAGAACCAGGCGGTCGACATCGTCGCGCCCGACCTGCCGAAGGTCGGTGGGATGCGCGAGACCCGCAAGATCGCGGACGTGGCGAACCAGTACTACGTCCCGGTCGCGATGCACAACGTCGCCTCCCCGATCGCGACGATGGCGGCGGCTCACGTCGGCACCTCCATCCCGAACTCGCTCGCGATCGAGTACCACTCCTACGAGCTCGGCTGGTGGGAGGACCTCGTCGAGGAGGACGTCATCGAGGACGGCTACATCGAGGTGCCGGAGAAGCCGGGTATCGGCCTCACGCTCGACATGGACACCGTCGAGGAGCACATGGTCGAGGGCGAGACGTTGTTTGACGAGGCGTAAGCCTCGTCGTGCTCGACCGACGGAGTCGGTCGGTGTTCGATCCGGCGTAAGCCGGAGCGGACTCGCCTGACGCAGTCGAGCGCTACTCCTCCGGCATCCACGCGGGCCGGGTCACCGTCGCGTTTCCGAACTCGGAAACGTCGTGTCTCGTCTGCCGGGTGAACCCGTCGTTACCCCTCGTGATATTGAATTCCGCGATGTATCCCTTCTCGGTGACGACGACGTTCCCGGTTGCGTTGTGGGCCGGGACTCGGAGCGGGTCCTTGATACCGGTCACGTTGTACCGGACGGCCGTCGTCCCCTCGACGGTGACCGTCTCGGTCGCGTTCGCTTCGAGTTCCGAGAGGGATCGTTGCAGTCGCAACCGCTCGTGCGAGGCGACGCGGTCTTGTGTCCAATTCTCGTCGAGGCGCCGGGTCAGCTCTCCCGTCGTTCGGTCGTACTCGAACACGCCCTCGGCGCTGTAGTAGGAGTGAACGTCGCTCCCGAACAGCGTATCGCTCCATCGCACTGAGGCGGTGCCGGACTCGGTGTCTACCGCTCTCACCGTCGTGCGATTGCTGTCCTCGTCGATAATGCTCAACCGACTTCTGCGGGAGGTGTTGTTCACCGTCGCCTCGTGCGTTTCCAGCGCGACAGGGACGTCTGCGATCCCGTCCTGTGACCACCCCGACGGATACGAGAAGTTCTCCACCGTCGGTTCGGAAGCCGATTCCTGTCGGTCCGTGGCAGGCAACCCGGAACAGCCAGCCAAGAGGACGACAAGAACCAGTGCTACCGCGGGGAGGGGACCTCGGATTCGGCGGACCATACCCACACTGACCGGCCTCCGGTGAAGATGTTTGTGGCCACTCTCGCCGGGGGAGCGACGACGTCGACCACGGAAACGTTCAATTCGACGGGCGGTCTACGGGGACGTATGGACCCGATAGCCGCCGGAACGAATCCCCGTCCCGATCGAACTGAGGTGGCGGGCGCCCGCCCCTGAGGTCGTCGGCGTCGACATCAGCGGTCGCCACGAGGAGGCGGGCGAGTACCTGATGGTCGCGGCCGCGGTCCACGCGCGTATCGACTCGGCGCGGATCCGGTCGGTCGAAGGGATGGGCTTCGCCGCCGTCCGCGAGGGGCCGACCCTCGAGGCGACCGTCGCGCTCACCGCCGAGGCGGTCGGGAACCTTCCGGAGCCGCCGGAGGGACCGATCGTCGCGGAGGGCGGCGAGTTCTACGAGGAGCCCGCGGATCGGGTGGGGCTGAGCTTCCAACCCGACTTTAAATACGTCGAGAGCATAGGGGAACGCGAAACAGTGCAGGCAGCACACCACGCCGCGTACGCCGCTCGCGACCTCCTGCTATGACCGGGGGCGTCGAGGGGAGGACCACCGACACCGAGCCGAGCGCCGCCGAGCGACGCGCCGTCGTCGCCAAACGCGTCGAGTCCGGATCGGCGGACCTGACCGAGATCACGCAGCTCGCGGCCGCCGCGGGCTACGACGTGGTCGGCGAGCTCACCCAGACCCGCACCGAGGACGCCGCGTTCATGTTCGGGAAGGGGAAGGTCGCCGAGCTCCGCGACCTGGTCCGCCGGACCGACGCGACCGCCGTCGTCATCGACAACGACGTGGGGCCCTACCAGACGTTCAACATCGGGGGCGAGCTCCCCGAGGGCGTCGAGGTGATCGACCGGTTCACGCTCATCCTCGAGATCTTCGGCCAGCGCGCCAACACCCGAAAGGCACAGCTCCAGGTCGAGCTGGCGGAGCTCCGCTACGAGCTCCCGCGCGCCGAGGCGAAGGCGAGCCTCGCGAAGCGCGACGAGCGCCCGGGGTTCATGGGGCTCGGCGAGTACGACGAGAGCGTCGAGCGCGACATCAAGCGGCAGATCTCGGAGATCCGCGACGAGCTGGAGTCGATCGCGGAGAAGGAGGAGTCCCGCCGCGAGCAGCGCCGCGACTCCGGCTTCGATCTGGTCGCGCTCGCGGGGTACACCAACGCCGGCAAGTCGACGCTGATGCGCCGGCTCGCGGCCGAGATCGACGTCGACGAGAACGCCGAGCGACACCCCGACCTCGACACGACCGCCGAGTCGCAGGACATGCTGTTCACGACGCTCGGCACCACCACCCGCCGGGCCGAGATGGAGAAGCGCGACGTACTCTTAACCGACACGGTCGGCTTCATCGCCGACCTCCCCCACTGGCTCGTGGAGTCGTTCGAGTCGACGCTCGACTCGGTGTACCGCGCGGACCTCGTGCTGCTCGTCGTCGACGCCAGCGAGTCCGTCGAGGAGATGCGCGAGAAGCTCGTCACGAGTCACGACACCCTCTACGAGCGCAACGAGGCCCCGATCGTCACCGTGTTCAACAAGGTCGACCGGCTGGCCCCGGGCGAGCTGGCGGACAAGCGCGCCGCGCTCTCGGGGGTCGCTCCCGACCCGGTGGCCGTCTCGGCGAAGACGGGCGCCGGCGTCGCGGAGCTCCGCGACCGCGTCGAGTCCGAACTCCCCGATTGGGAGCGCGAGCGCCTCGTCCTCCCCCTCTCCGACGACGCCATGAGCCTCGTCTCGTGGATCCACGACCACGGCCACGTCGAGGAGGAGGCGTACGCGGACGATCAGGTCACCCTCGACTTCGAGGCGAAACCCTCGATCGTCGCCCGCGCCCGGTCGAAGGCGGCCGGGCTGGCCCCCGCGGAGTCGACGTAATCCCACGGGCCGCTCCTCGGCTCCGCTCGCGTGCCGCGGTCGCGGACAAAGTATACATTCCTTCGATTGCGAGGTAGTATCATGGATTACGCCGGAGTCGACGGCCGGCGGATGGACGGGGTCGCCGCCGGCGACGACGAGGCTGTCGAGCCGCCCACCGCGTTCAGCGATCGGGCCGTCGCGAGCGATCCGGAGCTGTACGAGGCCTTCGCCGAGGAGGGGCCGTCGGCGTGGCACCGCGCCGCCGACCTGCTGGACTGGGATCGCCCCTACGAGACCGTCCTCGACGACAGCGACCCGCCGTTCTACGAGTGGTTCCCGGACGGGCGGCTCAACGCCGCGGCGAACTGCGTCGACCGCCACCTCGACGAGCGCCGGAACCAGCTCGCGATCCGCTGGTTCGGCAAGCGCGGGGAGCGCAGGTCGTACACCTACCTCGACCTCCACCGGGAGGTGAACGCGCTCGCGGCCGGACTCCGCGATCTGGGCGTCGAGGAGGACGACGTGGTCACGCTGTACCTCCCGATGATCCCCGAGCTCCCGATCGCGATGCTGGCCTGTGCCCGCATCGGTGCGCCCCACAACGTCGTGTTCGCCGGGCTCTCGGCGGAGGCGCTCGCGACCCGGATCGACGCCGCCGACTCGTCGTACCTCGTCACCTGCGACGGCTACTACCGCCGGGAGGACGCGTTCAACCAGAAGTCGAAGGCGGACAACGCCCGCCTCCGGGCCGACGCCGACCTGTCGGCGACGGTGGTCGTCGACCGGCTCGGCGACGCGCTCGACGTTCCCCTCGGCGACGACGAACACGAGTACGAGGCGATCGTTGACGCCCACGACGGGGAGACGGTCGAGCCGGTCGCGCGCGACGCCACCGACCTCCTCTTCGTGATGTACACCTCGGGGACCACGGGGCGACCGAAAGGCGTCGAGCACGCGACCGGCGGCTACCTCGCGCACGTCGCGTGGACGACCCGGAACGTGCTCGACGTGCGCCCCGACGACACCTACTGGTGCGCGGCCGACATCGGCTGGATCACGGGGCACTCCTACGGCGTGTACGGTCCCCTCTCCGTCGGGACCACGAGCGTCCTCTACGAGGGGTCGCCCGACTACCCCGACCGCGACCGCGTGTGGGACCTGATCGAGCGCAACGCCGTCAGCGTCTTCTACACCTCGCCGACCGCGATCCGGTCGTTCATGAAGTGGGGCGCGGAGTACCCCGACGGCCACGACCTGTCCTCGATCCGGCTGCTGGGGACCGTCGGCGAGTCGATCACGCCGAAGGCGTGGCGCTGGTACCGCGAGCACGTCGGCGGCGGGGAGGCGCCGATCGTCGACACGTGGTGGCAGACCGAGACGGGCGCCATCTCCCTCGCGACGCTGCCGGGGATCGCCCCGATGAAGCCCGGGAAGGTCGGGCCGCCGCTGCCGGGGATCGACGCGCGCGTCGTCGACGAGGACGGCGAGCCGGTCGATCCCGGCGATCCGGGATACCTCACGATCGCCGCGCCCTGGCCCGGCATGCTCCGCGGGCTCCGCGAGGGCGACGAGCGGTACCGACGGGAGTACTGGCTGGACGGCGAGGACGGGTGGCGGTACCGCACCGGCGACGGCGCCACCGTCGACGAGGACGGCTACGTGACGATCCTCGGCCGGGTCGACGACGTGATCAACGTCCGCACCCGCCGGTTCAACACCGGGGAGCTGGAGTCGGCCATCGTCGAGGCCGAGGGCGTCACCGAGGCCGCGGTCGTCGGCGACGGCGACGGACAGATCGTCGCGTACGTGACGACTCGGGGCGACGTCGACCCGGACGAGTCGATCCGCGACGCGATCGGCGAGCGACTGGCGCAAGCGGTCGGCGACGTGGCGCGCCCCGACCGGGTCGTGTTTACGCCCGACCTGCCGAAGACGCGCTCCGGAAAGATCATGCGGCGCCTGCTGGAGGACATCGCGCGCGGCGACGAGTTCGGCGACGTGAGCGCGCTCCGCAATCCCGAGGTCGTCGGCGAGATCGAGTCGGCGGTTCGCGGGGAGTAACGGGCGGTGTGCTCCCGGTTCGCCGTTCGGTGCCGCTTTCGTTTCGGCTTTCTTCGAAAACGCGAAACGGTTTCGACGGCTCTCGCGGCGTGACACGGCCGGTAGATCGCTCCCAACCTCGGCGCGACCGCCAAAACCCGCAAATCGTCCGTTCTCAGCAAAAGATTTACTTCGTGTCTCTGTGTGAATACGAAACGTATGGTAGAGGGGTTGGACGCCGACGCGTACGACGCGCTCGTGACCGCGGCGGAGACGTACCGCGCCGCGCTGGTCGTCCGCCTCGGCGGCGAAGCCGGACTCCGGACCGGCGAGATCACCCGCGTCGCCCCGCGACACCTCCGAGAGACGGAGAGCGACGCGGACCTCGCTCTCCTCGCCGTCCCGGCTGACGACACGGGAACCGGGGCCGCGGGCGGCGAGGGCGAGGCGAAGCCTCCGTCGAGAGACCGGAGCGAGATCGACCGCGAGACGACGATTCCGGCGTCGCTGGCGGCTGAGCTGCGACGGTACGCGGAGAGCGCGGACCTCGACGAGTCGGAGCCGTTCGTCGACGTGTCCCCCCGGCGGGTCCAGATGATCGTGAGCGAGACCGCGGAGCGCGCCGCCGCGCGAACCGACGGGGCGGTCGATCCCGACGCGACACCCCGCGACCTCCGGCGGACCTTCGCGCGGCGGCTCCTCGTCGACCGCGGCGTGGACCCCCACGCGGTCCGCGAGGCCGGCGGTTGGGAGACGATGGCGACGCTCGACGGCTACCTCGGACCCCTCGACGGGGACGCGATCGCCTCGGCGATCGCCGGCCGTCGGGCCGACTCGTCGGACGGGCCCACCGCGGACGCAGCGCCGACCGCCCTCGAGGGGTTCGAGGCGCTCGCGAGCGGAGACGACCGGTCGACGCCCCTCACGGCGGTCCCCGGCGGCGTGGTCGCGTCCGACCGCTGGGCCGAGGCGTGGGTCATCCGCGGGATGGAGGACCGCGATCGCGTCGAGATCGCGGGCGTCGCCGGCGTCGACCGGGAGACGCTGGTCGACCGCGGCGTCGGCGGCGACGGCCTGTGCCGAGACGCGGCCGAGGCGGGGGAACCGGTCGCGACCGAGGGGGCGACCGCGACCGCCGGCCGGCCGGCAGTCGCGGTTCCCGTCCGCTACCGCGACGTGACTCACGGCACGCTGTGTGTCGTCGCCGACGAGGGATCGTCCGCCTCCGCCGTCTCACCCGTCTCGCCGGTCGAACGGCGCGAGATCGCGGCACTCGGTCGGTGTCTCGGCTGGGCCGTGACCGCGGGGCGGTGGCGAAACCTGCTCCACTCCGACGCGGTGACCGAGGTGGAGTTCCACACCGGCGACGACGGGGCGTTCCTCGCCCGAGCGAGCGCGGCGCTCGGCTGTCGGATCGAGCTGGCCTCGACGGTGGCGGTCGACGACGACGCCTCTCGCTTTTACCTCTCCGTCGAGGGGGCGCACCCCCAGGCGCTCGCCGACGTGGCCGCCGACGCGTCAGGCGTCTCGGACCTCCGCGTGATCGAGACGCGCGAGGACGGCTGCGACGTGTCCGCCCGCGTGGAGGGCGGCTCCGCGGTCCGGACGCTCACCGAGCACGGCGCGACCGTCCGCGACGCGACCGCCGAGGACGGACTGGTACGGGTCGTCGCGGACCTCCCGGAGGGGGCCGACGTCCGGCCCGTCGCCGACGGGTTCCGGGCCGCGTTCGCCGACGCGCGGCTCGCCAGCAAGGAGTCGGTCCCGCGGTCGCCGCGGAGCGAGGACTCGCTGCGGGAGGGGGTCACGGACCGGTTCACGGACCGGCAGTGGGCCGCGCTGTCGGCCGCGTACCACGGCGGATACTTCGACTGGCCGCGGGGGAGCACGGCCGAGGAAGTGGCCGACGCCATGGGCGTCTCCTCGCCGACGTTCCACAATCACCTCCGAAAGGCGCAGCGCAGGCTGCTCGACGAGCTCTTCGAGGACGCCCGGCGCGCCCGGCACCCGACACAGGAGTGAAACGACCGAGATGCGCCGAATCACGCCCTGAATCCTTCACGATTTTTCGTATTTAGCGCCAGCGTTTATATGGTGAGATCGGTTGGGTATGCCCGTACCATGACAGAGGGAGACGGTCAACTGGAAGCGAGGTTGGAAGAGCAGGAGGTGTTCGAGCCGCCGGAGTCGTTCGTCGAGCAGGCGAACGTGTCCGATCCCGGCGTCTACGACGAGTTCGACGAGAACTGGCCGCAGTGCTGGGAGGCGGCCGCCGATCTGCTCGACTGGGAGACGGAGTACGACCAGGTGCTCGACGACAGCAACCCTCCCTTCTATGAGTGGTTCACGGGCGGCGAGCTGAACGCGTCGGCTAACTGCCTCGACCGACACCTCGAGGACCGCGGCGACGAGGCCGCGATCGAGTGGGTCGGCGAGCCCGTCGACGAGGAGGATCGGACCTACACCTACGAGGAGCTGCACCGCGAAGTGAACGAGTTCGCGGCCGCGCTCCGAGCGCAGGGCGTCGAAGAGGACGACGTGGTGACGATGTACATGCCGATGATTCCGGAGCTGCCGATCGCGATGCTGGCGTGCGCCCGCATCGGCGCGCCCCACAGCGTCGTCTTCGCCGGGTTCTCGGCGGACGCGCTCGCGACCCGCATGAACTCCGCGGACTCGGAGTATCTCGTCACCTGCGACGGCTACTACCGCCGCGGCGACCCCCTCGACCACCTGGACAAGGCCAACGAGGGGCTCGCGGGCGTCGAGCACGACACGACCACGGTCGTCGTCGACCGGCTCGGTCCGAACGGCGACGGCTTCGGTCACGACCTCGGCGACGACCAGCTCGACTACGACGACCTCGTCGCGGACCACGAGGGCGCCGAGGTCGAGCCGGTCATGCGCGACGCCGAGGACATGCTGTTCCTCATGTACACCTCGGGGACGACCGGGAAGCCGAAGGGAGTGAAACACACCACCGGCGGCTACCTCTCGTGGGTGTCGTGGACCTCGCGGTCGGTCCTCGACATCAAGCCGGATGACACGTACTTCTGTTCGGCCGACATCGGCTGGATCACGGGGCACTCGTACATCGTCTACGGGCCGCTCGCGCTCGGGACGACGACGGTGATGTACGAGGGGACGCCCGATCACCCCGAGCGCGACCGACTCTGGGAGATCGTCGAAGACCACGAGGCGACCCAGCTGTACACGGCGCCCACCGCGATCCGGGCGTTCATGAAGTGGGGCGCGGAGTTCCCGGACCGACACGACCTCTCCTCGCTCCGGCTGCTCGGCACGGTCGGCGAGCCGATCAACCCCCGCGCGTGGAAGTGGTACTACCAGCACATCGGGAACAAGGAGTGCCCGATCGTCGACACCTGGTGGCAGACCGAGACCGGCGGGATGATGGTAACGACGCTGCCCGGGGTGAAGGACATGAAGCCCGGGGCGGCCGGGCCGCCGATCCCGGGGCTCGACGTACAGATCCTCGACACGCTCGGCGACGAGGTCGATCCCGGAAAGGCCGGCTACCTCACGGTACAGAAGCCGTGGCCCGGCATGCTCCGGACGCTGTACAACAACGACGAGCGCTACATCGAGGAGTACTGGGCGGAGTACTCCGACACCGACAGCGACGACCCCGACGACTGGGTGTACTTCCCCGAGGACGGGGCGAAGATCGACGACGACGGCTACATCACCGTCCTCGGACGCGTCGACGACGTGCTCAACGTCTCGGGCCACCGGCTCGGGACCATGGAGATCGAGTCGGCGATCGTCGGCGTCGAAGGGGTCGCCGAGGCCGCCGTCGTCGGCGGCAACCACGACATCAAGGGTGAGGCCGTCTACACCTACGTGACCACCGAGGACGGGTACGAGGGCGACGACGAGCTCCGCGACGCGATCGTCGCGGGCGTCGAGGACGCCATCGGCCCGATCGCCCGGCCAGAGCAGGTCGTGTTCACGCCCGACCTGCCGAAGACGCGCTCCGGGAAGATCATGCGTCGCCTGCTCGAGAACATCGCCGACGGAAAGGAGCTGGGGAACACCAGCACCCTCCGGAACCCGGAGATCGTCGAGGAGATCCAGCGGAAGGCGGAGAACGACTGACCGCCACACCACCGTTTTCGAGACACTAGACGAGAGACGACGCGCTCGACACCGCGAATAAATATCACGATAAAATCGCATAAACACACCACGACAACACACACCACAACACATGACAGACAATAGCTCACGAAGCTCGGACGACGCGGTCACTGACGGTGGCCGCGCAGCCGACGACGCGGCGACCGATGGGGGCCGCGAAGCGAACGACGCGGCCACCGACGGCGGCGTCGCCACAGGCGCGGCACAGAAGCACAACGACACCGACTACCTCGGAGCGGAGGTGAACATCCTGAATCCGAGTACGCCGTACATGCGCGATCACCTCCGTATCGTCTGGACGGGATTCGCCATCTGGGTCATCGCAGTGTGGGGACCGGTGACCCTGACGCGGCTCGCGCCCGATACGATGACGAACTCGATGCCGATCCTGCAGTTCCCGCTCCACTACTTCCTCGTCGCGTTCGGCGCCCCGACCAGCGCACTGATTCTCTCGTTCTGGTACTCCCGTAAGCGGGACGCGCTCGACGAGAAGTACGGTATCGAACACGGCACCGCCACGGAGACCACGAGCGGTGCTGAGGTCGCCGCGGCCGACGGAGGGGCAGACGAATGATGGGAAGCTCACTCCTCCTGCAGAGCGACCTCCTTCCGGAGGCTCTCGACATCTCGTTCAAGCTGGCACCGTCGATCCTCGTGATCGCGATGCTGGGGCTGTTCCTCACTATCGGGTTCGTCTTCCGCGTCGCCGACACCGAGAACATGTGGGTCGCCGGTCGATCCATCGGGAACGTCGAGAACGGGATGGCGATCGGGGCGAACTGGATGTCGGCCGCCTCGTACCTCGGAATGGCGGCATCGATCGCGCTCGCGGGGTTCTACGGGCTGGTGTACGTCGTCGGCTGGACGACGGGATACTTCATCCTGCTTATCTTCCTCGCCGCGCAGCTGCGTCGGTTCGGGAAGTACACGGCGCCGGACTTCGTCGGCGACCGGTTCAACTCCGACACCGCGCGCGCCATCGCGGCGGTGACGACGTTCCTCATCGGCTTCGTCTACGCAATCGGGCAGGCGAAGGGGATGGCGCTCGTCGGCCTGTACATCTTCGGTGATTACGGGGGCCTCATCCCCGGCTTAGACGGGTACCAGGTGATGGTCGTCGCGATGATGGTCGTCACCGTCGGCTACCTGACGCTGTCCGGGATGCTGGGCGCCACGAAGAACCAGGCGGTCCAGTACGTGATCCTCATCCTCGCGTTCGTCGTCGGGCTGTTCGTCGTCGGCTACACCAACGGCTACTCCACGGTGCTGCCGCAGCTCGAGTACGGCGCGCTGATCAGCCAGCTCGGCAGCGAGTTCTCCGAACCGTTCGCCTCGTCGAGCTACTACCTCTGGGTCGCCACGACGTTCTCGCTGATCGTCGGCACCTGCGGGCTGCCGCACGTGCTCGTTCGGTTCTACACGGTCGAAAGCGAACGGACGGCCCGCTGGTCGACGGTGTGGGGGCTGTTCTTCATCTGTATCCTGTACTGGAGTGCCCCCGCATTCGCGGCGTTCGGCACCGACCTCTACTCGCAGACGGTCAGCCCGACCTACGGCGATCCCGGAATGACGGGCGCGGCCAGCGAGGTCATCGTCGTGCTGGCGGCGCAGCTGTCGGGGCTGCCGGACTGGTTCGTCGGCATCGTCGCGGCGGGCGGTATCGCCGCGGCGATCGCGACGGTCGCCGGGCTGTTCATCGCCGGCTCCTCGGCGATCAGCCACGACATCTACACGAACATCATCAACGAGGACGCGACGCAGCGCCAGCAGATCCTCGTCGGCCGCCTCTCGATCGTCGCGCTGGGCGCGCTGACCACCCTGGCCGCGCTCAACCCCGCGTCCTCGATCGCCGCGCTCGTCGGATACGCGTTCTCGCTCGCCGGCTCCGTGCTGTTCCCGATGTTCTTCCTCGGCATGTGGTGGGAGAACGCCAACCGGCAGGGAGCGCTCGCCGGCATGACGACCGGGCTGACCCTCTGGTCGATCCCGATGATCAACCAGATCGTCCCGACGTACATCGGGTCGCTCGAGGCGCCGCTGTCGGCGGGACTGGCGCAGTGGATGCCCGCCATCGGGTCGGCGCTCATCACGCTACCGATCGTGTTCCTGGTGACCATCGCCGTCTCGTTGGCGACCGACGAACCGTCCCTCGAAACGAAGCGGATCGTGCGGCAGTGTCACAGCCCCGAGCCGATGGGACAACAGGAGACTGCCGAGGACGTCGTCGCCGCGGACGGCGGTGAGGACGTTGTGACCGACGGGGGCCGCGCAGCTGACGACGCGGCCACCGACGGGGGCCGCGCAGCTGACGACGAAACCGCGGAGGAGGAGCGATAATGTACGAGCGCATTCTTGTCCCCACGGACGGAAGCGACGTCGCAGAGGCCGCGGTCGACCACGCGCTCGACCTCGCGGAGAAGTACGACGCCGAGGTCCACGCGCTGTACGTGGTCGACATCGACTCCGTGAACTTCAGTCTCGGGACCGAACAGGTCGACCGGCTCAAACAGGGTCGGTTCGACGAGATGGGAGAGCTGAAAGAGCAGGCGGACGAGGCGACCGGCGTGGTCGCCGAGCGCGGCGCCGAGCGCGGCGTCGAGATCGTCGAACACATCTCGGGCGGTCGCCCGCACAAGGTGATCGCCGACTACGCCGAGGACAACGACACCGACCTGATCGTGATGGGGAGTCACGGCCGCGCCGGGGTCCGGAGGGCGCTCCTCGGGAGCGTCACCGAACGCACGCTGCGTTCGACACACGTCCCCGTCCTCGTCGTCGACTACCTCGACGAGGAGTGAATCACCGCCGGGCGCGCTCCGACACGGGGGCGCGCCGGCACTGACCCGTTCCGGAACACCAACGTATTTCGACGCGGACGTTCACCCATGACCGACACCGATCAGATCGACGACGCCGATGCGGACAAGAGCCTCGCCGACCGAGTCCGGTCCCACGTTCGGGGGAACGGCACCGGGATGGTACAGGATCTCGCGTTCGCCGTCGTCTGGGTGACGGTCGTGTCGCTGCTGTACGACTTCCTGTTTTCGGCCGCGCCGCAGTGGGTGTTGTACATGCTCATGCTCGCCGGGATCCCGGCGTACTTCGGCTTCTTCATCTCTCTGGAGATGGCGAGAGCACAGCAGTGATCTGAGGCGGGCACTGAGCCGGGACGCACGCCGGGTGTCGGTGGCACACAACACTTATCAGTTAGTCTGGAGTTGGTCCAGACGCGATGGCGACAGGCAAGGTCGACTTCTTCAACGACACCGGCGGCTATGGATTCATCGAGACTGACGACGCTGACGACGACGTGTTCTTCCACATGGAAGACGTCGGCGGCCCAGACCTCGAGGAAGGACAGGAAGTAGAATTCGAGATCGAGGAGTCCGAGAAGGGCCCCCGCGCGGCGAACCTCACCCGACTGTAACCGTCGTCGGTTCGACGCGGACAGCTCTCGAAACGCGTCTCGCGTATATGACACGCCGTAGCGGCGGCGCCGGGATTTTGGTCGGCGAGCGGCGAGATCGGATATGGACGCTCCCGAGCTTGACGCGTTCGTCGCCGAGAACCTCGACCGGTACGCGGAGACGCAGGGCGTGCTCCCCGAGCGCCTCGCCGCGTTCGGCGAGCGCTACCGATCGCAGGGGTTCCTGACGCGAGAGCAGCTGTACGAGATCGCCTACGAGTCGTCCACGCGGAGCGCGTATCACGTCGAACGGAACCCCGAGGCTCGCTGTCGGGAGGTGACCCGCAACGCCCGCGCGGTCGACGGTGACTTCTCGGCGATCCGCCTTCTCACCGGGTTGTCGGGGTTTCAGGCCCCGACCGCGTCGTGCGTGCTGGCCGCGCTCGACGGCGACCGCCACGCGGTCGTCGACACCCGCGTGTGGGCCTCGCTGGAGCGACTCGGCTACCTCGACGGGCGGAAGGAGCGCTTCGACGCCGCGGACTACGTCGCGATGATCGAGCCGATCCGCGAGATCGCCGGGGAGACGGACGCCCGGCCCGTCGACGTGGGGTACGCGCTGTTCGCGCACGACGACCGCGTGCGGGAGGGGACGCTCCACTAGTTCGCTGCGGCCAGTTACAGTGGATACTCGACGCCGGTCGCCTCGGTCGAGTACTCCCAGAGCCGGCGCGCGTCCTCGCGGTCGTAGGAGGCGTCGTTGGAGCGGCCGAGCGTCGGCGCCCCGCGCATGTTCATGAGGCCGCCGGGCTCGACGTAGGCACCGCCGACGTCGACGGCGGTGGCCGCGTACAGCATCGGGAGAGCGCCCGTCGCGGCGTCCTGTCCGAGCACCGCGTTCGCCAGCCGCATCCCGACCGTCATGAGCCGGCTGCCGCTCTCCGCGGCGGTGCGCAGCTGGAGGTTGGTGTCGGCGTACCCCGGGTGACAGGCGACGCTGCGGACGCCGGGGTCGGCGTCGCCCTCCCGGGTCGCGGCGTCGATCCGGCGCTGGAGCTCGTAG
Source organism: Halorubrum sp. FL23 (assembly GCF_052439115.2). NCBI lineage: Archaea > Methanobacteriati > Methanobacteriota > Halobacteria > Halobacteriales > Haloferacaceae > Halorubrum > Halorubrum sp. FL23. The sequence goes on along the minus strand of NZ_JBQVRO020000006.1, from coordinate 169,811 downwards.
GCGAACAGGAGGTTCGCGAGCTTGCTCCGACCGTACGCCTTCCACTTGCCGTACGACTCCTCCCAGTTGAGGTCCGAGAAGTCTATCTCGCCGCTCTCGTGCGCGCCCGACGACTGCGTGACGACGCGCGCGTCGCCGCCGACACCCTCGGCGTCTGTTAACAGCGGGAACAGCCGTCCGGCGAGCGCGAAATGGCCGAGGTGGTTGACGCCGAACTGCGTCTCGAAGCCGTCATCGGTCTCGCTTCGGGGGATCGCCATCACGCCGGCGTTGTTACAGAGGACGTCGACCGCGTCGTACTCCGCTCGCAGGCCCTCGGCGAACTCCGCCACCGAGTCGAGCGAAGCGAGGTCGCACTCGCGCACGTCGAGGTCGCCGTCGACCTCGCCGCCGGCCTCGGCGCGGAGCTCGTCGGCCGCGGCCTCGGCGCGCTCGACGCTCCGGCACGCCATCACCACGGTGGCGCCCTGCGCGGCGAAGGCGCGCGTCCCCTCGTAGCCGAGCCCGCTGTTCGCGCCGGTGACGACCACCGTGTTCCCGTCCAGTCGCGGCATCGCTTCGGTGGTCCATCCTGACATGGTCGGACGGAGGGGCGTCACGGGGAGAAAGCTGTCGCCGGGGAGAGCTGAACGGGGGGCCCGAGGAGACGTTCGGCGCCGGCGACAGCGGCGGCGATCAGACCGCGTCGAAGTCCTGCACGGCGACGACGATCGCGTCCCTGCTCGGGACATCGCGGACGCTGTAGCCGGTCGGGTGGTACTGGGGGCCGTCGTACGGGTACGTCTCCGGCTGTGGCACGTCGTACCGTTCGGTGCCGGAGTGGTTTCGGAAGAACTCGCGGGTGATCATCGGCTCGACGAACGCCAGCCGCGGATCGTCCCCGTCGCCGACGTCCACGAACCCCTGGATGAGCGTGTTCGAGAACGCCGACGGATCGCCCGGTTCGCCCGGCCCGTCCGGGAGTTCGGGCGCGTCGGCCGGCGCCGCGTGCTCCCCCATGTCGGTGATGTACCGTTCCCCTGCCGCGACCGGCGGCGAGCGCTGGTACCCCGACGGGATCTGCGATCGGTCCAGCGCGGTCTCGATCGCGGTCGGGCGCCCCTTTTCGTCCCGTTCGACGACCTCGTCGTACGGCGGGAGGGCCGGCCCCTCGATCGCGTCGATCGTCGCCGGCGCCAGCGTGTGAAAGTGAATGTCGAAGTGCGGCGTCAGCCACGCGCCCGCGCCGCCGGGGTGTCCCTCCGGGTTCCAGTTCAGCCCGAGGAACGTGAACGGGGTGTTCGACGCGTCGGGGAAGGGGACGAAGAACTCCAGCGACGCCTTCCTGTGAACGGTCAGCGCCTCGCCGGTCGGACCGTACTTATCCGGGTACTCGTCGGGCGCGCCGGCGAGCTCGTCGGCGTCCGGGAGTCCGTCCAGGGCCGACCGGTCGAACTCGACGCCGTGGTACTTCGGGACCCCCGACGGCGTTTCGGTGGTGAACGTCCGCACCGACCCCGCTCCGAGGTCGACCTCGTCGCCGTACGCCGTGATCCCGCTCGGCGGGAAGCCGCCGCCCCCCGCTCCGCCGCCGCCTCCCTTGCCTCGGCCGGGGACGGCGGCGGCCGTCCCGGAGGCGGCGAGAGCCGAAACCGTCACCGCCGCGGTCTCGAGGAACCGCCGCCGCGGTCGATCAGTCGCGCTGTTCGCTCTCGGGGTCGAATGGTCGTCATCCATGTGCGTTCCTCCTCGTCATCGAGGTTCCGGCGAGTGTTGCTTGTTAACGGTACACGAGGGGCATTATATTCAACTCATATGAAAATATCCGATTCTTTTGGTTGCTGAACGTATGAAATCAGTGTGAGCCCGGTCCCCATCGCGGGGTGGCCGTCTCAACGAGTTGCATGATCGACTTCGAGACGGTCGCTCCACCGGGAATTCACTTTCGCCCCGCTGCCGGTGCGTTTTTACCTGCATCGGGGATAGGGACAGACACCGAATGACGTCCTTCCAGTCGACGATCGGCGACGAGGAGGGGATCGCGGAGGAGCTGGCCGAGGGCCAGCGCGAGATCTCCATCGCCGAGTTCTTCGAGAAGAACAAACACATGCTCGGGTTCGACTCGGGCGCCCGTGGGCTCGTCACCGCCGTCAAGGAGGCGGTCGACAACGCCCTCGACGCGACCGAGGAGGCCGGCGTCCTCCCCGACATCTACATCGAGATCGAGGAGGTGGGCGACTACTACCGGCTCGTCATCGAGGACAACGGGCCGGGCATCACGAAAGAACAGCTCCCGAAGGTGTTCGGGAAGCTCCTGTACGGCAGCCGGTTCCACGCGCGCGAGCAGTCGCGCGGCCAGCAGGGGATCGGGATCTCGGCGGCGGTGCTGTACTCCCAGCTCACGTCGGGCCAGCCCGCCAAGATCACCTCGCGCCCGAAGGGGCAGTCGCGGGCGCAGTACTTCGAGCTCATTATCGACACCGACACGAACGAGCCGGAGATCAAGGCCGACGAGGGGACGACGTGGGACCGCCCCCACGGCACGCGGATCGAACTGGAGATGGAGGCGAACATGCGCGCCCGCCAGCAGCTCCACGACTACGTGAAACACACCGCGGTCGTCAACCCGCACGCGCGGCTCGAGCTGCGCGAGCCCGGGCTCGACGAGCCGATGAAGTTCGAGCGCGCGACCGACGAGCTGCCGGCGGAGACGGAGGAGATCCGCCCGCACCCCCACGGCGTGGAGCTGGGCGCGCTGATCAAGATGCTCGAGGCGACCGAGTCGTACTCGGTCTCCGGGTTCCTTCAAGGGGAGTTCACGCGGGTCGGCAAGAAGACCGCGGACAACGTGATCGACAACTTCCGCGACGTGTACTACGGCCGGGAACTCGCGTGGTCGCCCCCGCGGGCCCACGACGAGCGCGACGTGGCGGACGCCGTCGCGGACGCCGTCGCGAACAAGGGGGAGGAGGCGACGACCGCCTTCTCCGAGGGCGTCGCCGAGACGGTGGCGAGCAACGACCGGCTCTCCCGGTCCGAACTCGCGGCGATCGTCGACAACGTCGCGGACACGGTCGCGGACGACACGGGCAAGACGTTCGGCGAGACCGTCCGCGAGAACGCCGTCAACGCCGCGTGGCGAGCGATCACCGGAGCCGGAGACGGCGAGGAGACGGACGGCGAGGCGAGCGACGACGAGAACGACCGCGCGACCGAGTCGCCGCTCGTCGCCGACGCGTACGCCCTCGTCGACGACGCCACGTCGACGCGGAAGGACGACGCCGCGGTCCGGGCGATGGCCGAGGCGCTCGCGCGCCGGTTCGGGAACCTCGACGGCGACGCCTTCCGGATCACCTCGGACGACCTCGACCGCCTCGTCGCGGACGCGGCCTCGTTCGTCGCCGAGCAGCACGACGCGACCTTCGGCGAGACCGCCCGCGAGAACGTCGTCGAGGCGTTCTGGTCGCGGGCGCGCACGGTCCCGGACGACCCGCCGAAGGTGGCGGCGATCGCGGGGAGCCGCGACGCCGCGGCCGACCTGCTGGAGGCGATGCGGACGACAGACATCCTCGCGCCGCCGACCGACTGCCTCGCGCCGATCACGGCCGAGCTCGTCGAGGCCGGGCTGCGCAAGGAGTACGACGCCGACTTCTACGCGGCGGCGACCCGCGACGCCGAGGTCCACGGCGGCGACCCCTTCATCGTCGAGGCCGGCATCGCCTACGGCGGCGAGATCCCGGCCGAGGGGTCGGTCGAGCTGCTCCGGTTCGCGAACCGGGTCCCGCTCGTCTACCAGCGCGGCGCCTGTGCCACGACCGACGTGATCAAGAACATCGGGTGGCGCAACTACGGGCTCGACCAGCCCGGCGGGTCGGGGCTCCCGAACGGCCCGGCCGTCATCAGCATCCACGTCGCCTCCACGAACGTCCCGTTCACGAGCGAGTCGAAGGACGCGCTCGCGAACGTCCCCGCGATCGAAGACGAGATCGAGCTGGCGGTGCGCGAGGCGGCCCGCGAGCTGAAGTCGTACCTCAACAAGCGGCGCTCGATGCAGCAGCGCCGGGAGAAACAGGACGTGCTCGGCAAGATCCTCCCGGAGATGGCCGACAAGGTCTCGGAGGTCACGGGGCGCCCGCGACCCGACATCGACGGCGCGCTCGCGCGGATCATGAACAACGTCAGCGTCGAGCGCGAGGTGAACGGCGAGACGGTGTCGCTCGTCGTCGAGAATCACTCGGACGTGAACGAGCAGGTGGAGATCACGGACATCGTCTCCGCGGAGCCGACCGACCTCTCGGAGGGGACGGTCGTGGACATGGACGGCGAGTGGTTCGTGCAGTGGAAACCCGAGGTGCCCTCGGGCGACGAGCGGGAACTGACGTACGCGGTCGACGGTGACCCCGACTTCGAGGTCAGCGTCGGCGGCGTGGAGACGGAGAAACTCACGGTGAACGCGTAAATGACGACAGAAAGCGACGCACGAGACGAACTGATCGACCTGGCCGCGGACTTCTACGACCAGTTCGCCGCCGGCGACATTCCGGAGATGACGCTCCCGACGCGGACGAAGAGCAACATCGAGTACGACGAGGAGAGCGGCGTCTGGACCTACGGCGACCGCACCTCGACGCGCAGCGCCAACTCGGTCCGGGGCGCGCGCAAGCTGCTCAAGGCCGCCTACACGATCGAGTTCCTCGCGAACCAGCTCGACGACGACCGCTCGTCGACGCTGCGTGAGCTGTACTACCTCTCCGAGTCGTGGAACAACGACGAGGCGCAGTTCAACTCACAGGACGAGTCGAACGACCTCGTCGAGGACTTGGAGATCGTCACCGGCGTCACCCGCGAGGACTTCCACATGCGCCCGGAGGAGTCGGGCGCGAAGGTGATGGGACCGCTGCTCCTCCGCGAGCAGACCAACCGCGGTGAACGCGAGATCCACTGTCAGCTCGACGTGGGGCAGGGCGGCTACCAGATCCCGAACAACCCGGACACCATCGAGTTCCTCGACAACGACGCCGAGTTCGTCCTCTGCGTCGAGACCGGCGGGATGCGCGACCGGCTCGTCGAGAACGGGTTCGACGAGGAGCACGACGCGCTGGTCGTTCACCTCGGCGGACAGCCCGCCCGCGCCACGCGCCGGCTGACGAAGCGCTTCCGCGACGAGCTCGACCTCCCGGTCGTGGTGTTCACCGACGGTGACCCGTGGTCCTACCGGATCTACGGCTCCGTCGCGTACGGCTCGATCAAGTCCGCCCACCTCTCGAAGTACCTCGCGACGCCCGAGGCGCGGTTCATCGGGATCCAACCGGAGGACATCGTCGAGTACGATCTCCCTTCGGACCCGCTCTCCGACTCGGACGTGAACGCCCTCGAATCGGAGCTCGAGGACCCGCGGTTCCAGACCGACTACTGGGAGGAACAGATCGAGCTCCAGCTCGACATCGGGAAGAAGTCCGAACAGCAGTCGCTCGCGAGCCGCGGGCTCGACTTCGTCACCGACACCTATCTGCCCGAGCGGCTCAACGACATGGGCGTGTTGTAAGGGCCTCGCCGGAGCCGATCCGAGACGCTACTCCCGCTCGTACACGATCTCGTCGATCGCGCGGCGCTCGCCGTCCGGGTCGTCGCCGTCGTACTTGTACACGACCCCGTCCTCCTCGTCCGCGGTCGCATTGTGCGAGCCGTCACAGAGCGGCTTCGAATCGGAGAGCCCGCACCGGCAGACGTATATCTTCCCGTCGTCGCCGGTGTCGGACTCGTCGAGTATCGTCGGTCCGTCCTCCTCGTGCGTGACCTCGCGTGCCATGGTCACCGATGAGCGGCCATCCGAATACGGTTTGCGGGCGCGGGGCGTGGGGCTGCCGTCGCGACCGCCGCAACCGCCTTGAGCGTGGGGCTCGTACGCAGGGCATGAGCGAAACCGACGATCGGGAGCAGGCCGACCCGGAAGCCCTGACCGACGCGGAGTGGCGCGAACGGCTCTCCGAGGAGGAGTACCGCGTGCTCCGCGAGAGCGGCACGGAGGCGAAGTTCTCCGGGGAGTACGTCGACCACCACCCCGACGACGGGGAGTACCGCTGTGCCGCCTGCGGAACGGTCCTCTTCGACGCCGAGACGAAGTACGAGTCCGGCTGCGGCTGGCCCGCCTTCTACGCCGCCGAGGAGGAGTCGGTGACGACGACGGTCGACACCAGCCACGGGATGCGCCGCACCGAGGTCCGGTGTGCGAACTGCGACTCGCACCTCGGGCACGTGTTCGACGACGGGCCCGAACCCACCGGCAAGCGGTTCTGTATCAACTCGGTCGCGATGGAGTACGACGAGAAGTGAGCGCTCCCGGCGCGGCCGGGGCGATGCGATTCCTCGTCACTCGGCCACCGGGAGCGTGATGACGAACACGGTGCCCTTCGGCTCGTTGTCCTCGATCCACACGTCGCCGCCGTACAGGTCGACGAGCGATCGCACGAGGTAGAGCCCGATCCCCGCACCCGGGCTGTCGAGCCCCTTCTCGCCTTTTCCGAACACCTCCTCGCGGTGGTCTTCGGGGATCCCCGGACCGTTGTCGGCGATGCGCACCGCGACCTCGCCGTCGCGTTCGACGGCGGACACCACCACTTCCGCGGGGGTCTCGTCGTTGTGCTGGATCGCGTTCCGGAGGACGTTTCGGAACACCGACCCGAGCATCTCGTCGCCGACGACCTCGCACTCCGGGAACGACCCCTCGACCGTCACGACCGCTCCCGGGTAGGCGGACCGTACCTCCTCGACCTGCTGGGAGAGCTCCCGACTGAGCGAGACGCTCGTCGGCTCGGCCTCGTCACGGAGCATCACCTGCGCGAGGTCTCGCGCGGACGTCGTCAGCCCGACGGCGTTGCGTGCGCTCTCTTTGATCACCGAGAGGTACTCCTCGCCCTCCTCGTCGACGTGGTCGTCGAGCAGCTCCGCGTACGCCTCCACGAGCTGCAGGTCGTTCCTGATGTCGTGACGCATCACCTGATTCAACAGTCGCAGGTCGTCTCGTTGACGCTTCAGACGCTCCGCCGCGTTAGCGTTGCTCATGTCTCATTGTTCGTCGCCGAAACTTTTTAGCCACCGATCGGGGGTATCGGCGATCAGACGTGCCCGTGAAGCGGGGTTCACACCCCCTCGCCCAGCAGCTCACGGGCGATGATGTTCTTCTGGATCTCCGTGGTCCCCTCGTAGATCTGGGTGATCTTCGCGTCGCGGTAGAGCCGCTCGACATCGTGATCGTTGACGAAGCCGGCGCCGCCGTGGATCTGGACCGCCTCGTCGGCGACCTCGACGGCGGTCCGGGAGGCGAACTCCTTCGCCATCGACGCGAGCGCGGTCAGGTCGCCCGACTCGTTGTCGACCGCCCACGCCGAGCGGTAGGTGAGCCAGCGCGCCGCCTCGGTGTTCGTGTGCATCTCGGCGAGCTTGTGTTTGATCGCCTGGAAGTCGCTGATCGGGCGGTCGAACTGCTCGCGCTCCTCGGCGTACTCCAGCGCGCGCTCGGCCGCGCCCCGGGCGATCCCGACCCCTTGCGCGGCGACCGCGGTGCGGGTCTCGTCGAAGAACTGCATGAGCTGGAGAAAGCCCATTCCGCGCTGGCCGATCAGGTTCTCCTCCGGCACCCTGACGTCGTCGAACCGCAGCTCGGCGGTGTCGCTCGCGCGGATCCCGAGCTTTCCGGTGATCTTGTCGCGAGTGAGCCCGTCGCGGTCGCCCTCGACGAGGATCTGCGAGTAGCCGGAGTAGCGGTCGTCGATCTCCGGGTCGGTCTCGCAGACGACGACGAAGTAGTCGGCGACGGTGCCGTTCGTGATCCACATCTTCGAGCCGTTGATCACCCACTCGTCGCCGTCCTTCTCGGCGCGGGTGGCGACCGACGTCACGTCGGAGCCGGCCTGCGGCTCCGAGATGGCCGAACCCATCACCGCGTCCCCGGCGGTCACCTCGGGGAGGACGCGCTCCTTCTGGTCCTCGGTGCCGAACTCCATCAGCGCCTCGGCGCCGAAGCCGGCACTGGAGACGCAGAGGCCGATCCCGGGATCGGCGGCGAACAGCTCTTCGGTGAGGATCGCGTTCTCCAGCGAGGAGTAGCCGACTCCGCCGTACTCGACCGGCACGTGCGGCGCGAGCAGCCCCATGTCGGCCGCCTTCTCCATCACCTCGTGTGGGTACTCCTCGTTCACGTCGTACTCGGTCGCGACCGGTCGGATCTCCTCGTCCGCGAACCGGCGAACCTCGTCTCGTAGGTGCTTCTGCTCGTCCGTTAGCTGGAACTCCATACACGAAGTATCAGGATAATGCGTGATAATCGTTAGCGAACGAAAGACAATTGGCAAAGAGTTGTCCGTTTACGTGTCGGCGAACGGCGCCTCAGCGGTTCTCGACGAACGTCGCGATCCGGTCGGTCGCCTCCTTCAGTTCGCGCATCGAGGTCGCGTACGACACCCGGAGATGGCCCTCGCCGCCCTCGCCGAAGACGGAGCCGGGGACGACCGCGACGCCCTGCGCCTCCAGCAGCTCCTCGGCGAAGACTTCGTCGTCGCCGCCGCAGTCGGGGAACGCGTAGAACGCGCCGCCCGGCTCGAAGGTGTCGAGGCCCATCTCGTTGAACCGAGAGACGACCAGCCGACGCCGGCGGTTGTACTCGTCGACCATCTCGGCCACCTCGTCGTCGCAGCGATCGAGCGCCTCGATCGCCGCGTACTGCGGCGTCGTCGGCGCCGACAGCATCGTGTACTGGTGGATCCGGTTCATCGCGTCGATCGCGTCCGTGGGGCCCAGCGCGTACCCCAGTCGAAGACCGGTCATCGCGTACGCCTTCGAGAACCCGTTGACGACCACCGTCCGCTCGCGCATCCCCGGCTGGGTCGCGATCGAAGCGTGGTCGGCGCCGTAGGTGAGCGCGGAGTAGATTTCGTCGGCGATCACGCGGAGGTCGTTGTCGCGGCAGAACGCGGCGACCTCGGCGTACTCCTCCTCGGTCATCGTCGCGCCCGTCGGGTTGTTCGGGTAACAGCAGACGAGCAGGTCGGCCTCCGCGGCGCCCGCCTCCTCCAGCGCGGCTCGCGTGAGCGCGAAGTCGTCCTCCGGGTGAGTCGGGACCGTCAACTGCTCGCCGCCGGCGAGCTCGATCCCCGGGCCGTAGGAGATGTACGTCGGCTCGTGGACCGCGACCGTGTCGCCCGGGTCGACGAGCGCGCGGAAGGCCAGATCGACCGCCTCGCTCGCGCCGGTCGTGACGAGCACCTCCTCGGCCGGGTCGTACGTCTGGTCGTACCGCTCGTGATGGGCCGCGATTCGCTCGCGGAGCTCGGCCATCCCGCGGTTCGAGGTGTAGGAGGTCTTCCCGCGTTCGAGCGAATCGATCGCGGCGGTCCGGGCGGCCCACGGCGCCGAGAAGTCGGGCTCGCCGACCCCCAGCGAGATCACGTCGTCCCGCGCCTCCGCGAGTTCGAAGAACTTCCGGATCCCCGACTCGGGGAGGTCGCGGGCTCGGTCGGACAGCCTCATGGGGAGACGGAGAGGCGGTCGTCGTCGTCGCCGTCTTCGAACCGGATCCCGCCGTCCTTGTAGGTCTCCATGATGTAGTGAGTCACCGTCTGGGTGACCTCGGGCATGGGCGCGACCTGCTCGGAGATGAACCGCGAGACGTCCTGCATCGTCTCGCCGAGCACCTCCACGGCGAAGTCGTAGTCGCCGGAGACGAGGTGGAGGGCGTCGACCGCGGGGAACTTCGCGATCCGGTCGGCGACCTGCTCGTAGCCGGTCTCGCGGTCGAGCTCGACGTTGATCTCCACGATCGCCCGGATCTTCCCCTCGTCGACGCGGTCCCAATCGACGACGGCCTGATAGCCGTGGACAACGTTGTTCGCCTCCAGCTCGTCGATCGCGTCCGCTACCGCGTCCGCGTCAAGGCCCGTCTGGGCCGCGATGTCGTCGATGTCCTCGCGGGCGTTCCGCGCCAACACGTCGAGTACCTCGCGCTCGGCGTCCATACCTCACGATCACGCGGGGGCGGTTTATGAGTAGCGACGCACGCAAGACAGGCGACTCGGTACGACATCGGAACGCGACCTTCGAAGCACGCCCTTCCGCCATCCCCACGGCTTTCCGCGTGGCACGCGAACGTTCGACCATGGCTTCAGACACCACCGGCCGGAGCGGCACGTTCGACATCGGCGGCGATCTGACCGTCAACCGCCTCGGCTTCGGCGCGATGCGGATCACGGGCGAGGACATCATCGGACGACCCGACGACGAGGACGAGGCCGAAAAGGTTCTCCAGCGCGCCGTCGAACTCGGTGTCGACTTCATTGACACCGCCGACTCCTACGGGCCGGGCGTCTCGGAGCGCCTGATCGGCGAGGCGCTCGGTGACCCGGACGACGCCGTCGTCGCCTCGAAGGCCGGCCTGCTTCGCAACCGCGAGGGCGACTGGCTCCCCCACGGCGACCCCGACTTCCTGAAGAATCAGGTGCTGTGTAGCCTCGACCGACTCGGGACCGACACGATCGACCTGTACCAGTACCACCGCCCCGACCCGGACACCGACTTCGAGGAGTCGGTCCACGCGTTCGCGGAGATGAAAGACGCCGGGCAGATCGCTCACGTCGGGCTCTCGAACGTCACCGTCGAGCAGTTAGAGACCGCCACCGAGATCGTCGACGTCGCCACCGTCCAGAACCGGTACAACGTCGGCCACCGCGACGACGAGGACGTGTTGCGGGCCTGCGAGCGCAACGACGTGGGGTTCATCCCGTGGGGGCCGATGTACGCGGTCGACGACGAGACCCCCGACGCGCTCGGTGAGGTCGCCGACCGCCGCGACGCGACGACCCGGCAGGTCGCCCTCGCGTGGCTGCTCGACCACTCCGACGTGACGCTCCCGATCCCGGGCACGTCGAGCGTCGACCATCTCGAATCGAACCTCGCGGCCGCGGACCTGTCGCTGACCGACGAGGATATGGCCGCACTGAACGAGATCGATCCGCAGGAATAGCCGCACGAAGTCCGCACCGTAGCCGCGCGAACGTTCTACTCGTCGAACGGGTTCGTCAGCTCGACCGTCTCCTCGCGGTCGGGACCGACGCCGACCGCGTAGATCGGGGTGTCGATCTCGTCGGCGACGAACTCAAGGTACTCGCGGGCCGCCTCGGGGAGCGCGTCGTATCCGTTCTCGGCGACCGCGGCCGAGTCGAACGGCTCCCACGTGTCGAGCGTCTCGTAAACGGGCTCGCACCGCTCCCACCGGTCGGTCGTGGTGGGGACGGTGTCGAGTTCGTTCCCGTTGAGTTCGTACCCCGTACACACCTTCAGCTCGTCTAACCCGGCGAGCACGTCGACGTGGTTGACCGCGACGCCCGTGAAGCCGGAGACGCGCGCGGCGTGCCGGAGCATGGGGAGGTCGAGCCAGCCGATCCGGCGCGGGCGACCGGTGACCGTCCCGAACTCGCCACCCTTCTCGCGGATGTCGTCGGCGAGCGCCTCTTCGTCGGCGTCGCCGTCGAGTTCGGTCGGGAGCGGCCCCTCGCCGACCCGCGAGAGGTACGCCTTCACGATGCCGACGACTTCGCCGTCGCCCACCGTGGTGACGCCGAGCCCGGAGCCGACCGACGCGGCGCCGGCGGTCGGGTTCGAGGAGGTGACGAACGGGTAGTTGCCGTGGTCGATGTCGATGTGGGTGCCCTGCGCGCCCTCGAAGAGGATCTCGTCGCCCGCCTCGTGGCGGCGGTGGAGGTAGTCGGAGCAGTTGACGGTCATCCCCTCGTCGGCGAGCCGCTCGCCGATCGCGGCGAACTCCTCGTGGAGCGCGTCGACGTCGAACGCCTCGGCCCGGTCGTCGTCGAGGTCGAGACCGTACACCTCCTCGACGAGCGCGCGCTTCTGCGGGACCGCGTATTCGAGCTTCTCGCGGAGCACGTCGGGATCGAGCAGGTCCGCGATCCGGATCCCCCGGCGACCGGCCTTATCCTCGTAGGTCGGACCGATGCCGCGACCGGTCGTGCCGACCGCGTCGCCGGCATCGTCGTCCGCCTTGACCTCCTCTTCGATCCCGTCCAGCACGCGGTGGTACGGGAGGATCACGTGCGCCCGACGGGCGACCCGCACGTCCGGGTCGAGCCCGCGCTCTCGAAGGTCGTCGATCTCGGTGAACAGCGTCTTCGGGTTGACGACGCATCCGTTGCCGAGGATACCGGTCGTGCCCCGAACCGCGCCGCTCGGGACGAGCGACAGCTTGTACTCGACGCCGCCTTCGACGACGGTGTGGCCGGCGTTGTCGCCGCCCTGATAACGGACTACAACGTCCGCGTCCCCTCCCCACCGGTCGACGAGCGCGCCCTTGCCCTCGTCTCCCAGCTGAGAGCCGACGATGGTGAGTGTCATACGACCCGGTGATTCTGGGCGGGAGGTAAAACCGATTACGGTCCAACGCCGAGAACACATCACGAACGTGCATTAGATCCGCGGCGTGTGCGTGTCGCTATCGTCGTTCGTGTAGGTACCCTCCCGATAGTGGGCGGTAGCGAAGCCGACGGCGACCGAGCCGCGCGATCGAACGCGTTAACTACTCCCACGTCAAAGCGTCGAGTCGAGCGATTTCGGGCGCCCTCCGACAGCAACTTTTAAACAGGGGCATGACGAGTTAACATGTGCCATGATAGATCGACTAGAGAAGGAGGTAGACATGCTGGAACGCCACCTCCAAGTCCTGCGGATGGTCATCGAAAACGAGCCGATCGGCATCGTGAAGATGTCGAACGAGACGGGATACCCCCATCACAAGGTCCGCTACTCGCTGCGCGTGCTCGAGGAGGAGAACCTCATCGAGCCGTCCAGCCAGGGAGCGATCACGACCGAGCGGACCCACGAGTTCGTCGACGAGCTCGACGAGAAGCTCGACGAGACTGTCGACAAGCTCGGCTCCATGCGGATCGACGACGCCGCAGAGCTCGAGAACTGAACCGATTCGACCGCACACAAGGCGGCGACGAACCGCGTTGTGACGGCAGCCAAAACAGCGTTTAGGTCGCGTTTGACGCCCGCTTGAGGTTTGTTCGGGCGCGTTTCGATCGCACGTCGGTCGAGTGTGTCATCCGCCCCGTCAGCTACAGGTCCGGGACCGTCATGTGGAAGCCGCCGTCGCGCGCCTCGACCAGACAGAGGTGGTACCCGCGCTTGCGGGAGAGTTTCACGAAGCTCGCGCGCTTCGAGCGGCTGAACAGCCCGCCGCCGACCGCGTCGCTCGCGGTCTCGAGCGCGCCCGGCTCGAAGAAGCTCTCCGTCACCGCGAACGCCGCGGCGAACTGCTCGTTCGATCCGGCGATGTCGCGGCCGTTCTCGACCAGCGACTCCAACGTCCCCTCGGCGGTCGGGTCGCGGCTGTCGTTGAGGTCGGCGACGAACAGCGGGTTCCCCATCCGGTCGCGCAACACCAGGTCGAACGAGCGCTGCTCGCGCGTCTCCTCCCCGCCCTCTCTGATCGCGATCGACACGGAGCCGCCGATCTCCGCGCGGTCGACCTCCGGGATGGCGTCGTAGAGGTCGCGGAGCACGCTCTGGTTGCCGGTGCTGCTCACCTCGAAGGGGAGGTCCTCGACGAGCCACCGGGTGAAGCCGTACTCGATGGTGTCCTCCAGGAACGCTTCGTACGGGCGACCGTCGACAGCGAGCCCGTCCGTCTCGAAGCTGGTGTGGTGTTCGATCCGCAGGTTCTCGCGGAGCGCGTCGCGGTCGACCGCCCCGTCGTGGGCGTCTTCGAGCGTCGCGCCGCCCTTCGACTCGTACCTGACGAAGAGGTTCGTTCCGCTCCGCGCCTCCGCCGGGGAGAGCGTCCGGTCGCTCTCGGGAAGCCGGTCGCGGACCGTCGACAGCTCCGACTCCAGCCGGTCGCGCTCCTCGCGAACCGTCGACAGCTCCGACTCCAGCCGATCGACCTCGCTCGCGAGCTCGTCCCGCTCGGCGGCGATCTCGTCGCGGTCGGTGGCGAGTCTGTCGCGTTCCGCCGCCAGCGACGCCTGCTTCTTCTCGGCGGCTTCGAGCTCGTCGCGGAGCTGTTCGAGCCGCTCGTCGGGCGAGCCGCGCTCGCCTGCGCCCGCGTTCGAAGCGCGCTGCGAGACGGCCGAGCGATTCGATCGGTCCCGATCGGTGGAGCGCGGCTCTGGAGACCGATCGTCGTCAGCGGCGGCGCCGGCGCCCCTGCTTCGGTCGCTTGCCCCGGATCGACGCCGGTCGTCAGGCTCGCTCTGGGTCCGTCCGCTTCCGTTCGGGTCGGGCCCGCTTCGGCCTCGACCACCCGGCGGATCGCTCGCTTCGGACGGGTCGAGCGCGGGGATCGACTTCTGTTCGCGCCACTGCTCCTCCTCGGAGAACACGTCGTCGGTCGGGGGAGATCCCGCAGAATCGGGTGCGTCGGTCGCAGCAGGACCGCTACTCGGCGCCTCCGTACCGGAGGAGCCCCCGTTTCCGCTCTCGGCCGCCGGCCGCTCGACCGCGTCCGCGCCACCGCCGGTCCCGTTCGTCTCGTTCGCCCGCCTCTGTGCCGACGGCGGCGCTTCGTCGGATCGCTTCGTGGATCCGCGGGATGTCGGCTCCGCCTCGCGGCCAGCGGTCGTCTCGCCGTCAGCGGTCGTCTCGCCGTCGGCGGTCGGCCCACCGGCGGCTCTCTCGTCGGAAGCCGTCCCGCCGGCAGTCCGCTCGTCAACGGTCCGTTCGTCGGAGGGCTCCTCATCGGCCTCACTGCCGGGTGTCGCGTCGCCGGCGGTTCGGCCCTCGTCGGTTCGATCCTCGCTGGTGCGGCCCTCGTCGGTTCGATCCCCGCTGATGCGGTCCTCGTCGGGGCGGCCCTCGCCGGTGCGATCCCCATCGGCCCCGCGTTCGGCGTGGTCGTCGCCGTTGTCCTCATCGGCGGCTGTCTCCGCGTCGGCGGTCGGCTCCGCGGCCACGGCGCCCGCGCCACCGGAGGTACTGGGTTCGGGGATCTCCTGTACGTCGAGGTCGACCTCGTAGACGGTGTAGATCCCGACCTCGTCGTCGGCCAGCTCGAAGGCGTCCTCGCCGGTTTCGAGCCGGCGCGAGTTGCCGACGTACGCCGCGGCCATCGACTCGCCCGCGGTGTAGGTGACGTAGTAGTCGCCCGAGAGCACGTTCTCCGACAGTTCGACGTAGCCGGTGAATCCGCCCTGCGAGAGCTTTCGGTCGGCCTCCGAGAGCGGCGTGTCGTTCGTGTAGTACTGCGCTCGCGGCTCTCCACCCCGCTCCTGCATGGCGAACAGGACCGGGAGAGCCTCGTCGGGTGCTTTATAAATCGTTCCCGAGGCGTCCGCGAACGCGTCGAGGTCGGCGTCGGCGGTGCCGACGACGCGGCCCTCGAACACGAACAGCCACCCCGCGCCGTTCGTCACCGCGCCGGAGAACCCCCGGTCGACGAGACGCCTGAGACCCTCGAAGCCGTCCGAGAACTCCCGGGCGTCCCACCCGGTTATCTCCGCTCTGCGCTCTGCGTCCATTCTTGCGTTTACGTCGCCTGCAACGACCCAAATACCTTCCGGAGCGTGAGACGGCCGTCTGACGGTGCCCGCCGGGCGGTCCGGGGGTAACCCGAGGCGACTCCGGCGCTCGGCTACGCTCCGTCGACCGCGGCGATCGCCTCGCGGCCGAGTTCGATCACGTCGCGTTGGAGGTCGCTCTCGGCCAACTCCGTCGGAGTGTACCAGCGCCAGTTCTCGGGATCGACCTCGTCGCCGCCGTTCGGCGCGATCGCGCGCGAGTCGACTCGGGCGTAGTAGAGGTGGTCGACGTGCTGGTGGCCGACGGAACCGTCCTCGTGGACGTTGATGTCGTGGAGCATGAGGTGGGCGGGCTCGGGGAGCCCGCGCGTGTTCGGCCCCTCGATCGACGACTCGGTCGCGACGAGCTCCGCCTCAAGCCCCGTCTCCTCGCGGACCTCCCGGAGCGCGGCCTCGTGCGGGAGCTCGTCGCGGTCGACGTGCCCGCCCGGCGGGAGGCGGATCCCGAGCCGCTCGTGCGCGTGGAGGGCGGTCGCGCCGTCGTTGACGACGTACGTCGTCGCCGTGAAATGGCGAGTGGTCTCCATACCGGTGGCTCGGCCCGCGGCGGTTTGGGCGTTCGGAAAAGCGGCGGACGCCGGGGGCGTCGTTCGACCGGCCAGTTCTTCGGCCGACCAATCCTTCGGTCGACCGGTCGCTCCCTCCGGCTTACTCCAGCGCGACGCCGTCCTCGGCCTCCAACAGCTCGTGGTAGCGGTTCCGGATGGTGACCTCGCTGATGTTCGCGATGTCGCTGACCTCGCTCTGCGTCACCTTCTCGTTGACGAGCAGGGAGGCGGCGTAGACGGCGGCGGCCGCGAGCCCCACGGGCGATTTGCCCGAGTGGATCCCCTGCGACTTCGCCGTGTTGAGCAGGGAGCGCGCCCGGCGCTCCGCCTCGTCGGAGAGCCCCAGGTCGGAGGCGAACCGGGGGACGTAGCTCTCGGGGTCAGCGGGCTGGATCTCCAGTTTGAGCTCGCGGACGACGTAGCGGTACGTGCGGGCGATCTCGTCCTTCTCGACGCGCGAGACCGCCGAAATCTCGTCGAGACTTCGCGGCGTTCCGGCCTGTCGGGCCGCGGCGTACAGCGACGCGGTCGAGACGCCCTCGATGGAGCGGCCGGGGAGGAGGTCCTCGTCGAGCGCGCGGCGGTAGATGACCGAGGCGGTCTCGCGGACGTTGTCCGGGAGGCCGAGCGCCGAGGCCATGCGGTCGATCTCGCCGAGCGCCTGCTTCAGGTTGCGCTCCTTCGAGTCACGGGTGCGGAACCGCTCGTTCCAGGTGCGGAGCCGCTGCATCTTCTCGCGCTGGCGGCTGGACAGGGACTTGCCGTAGGCGTCCTTGTCCTGCCAGCCGATGTTCGTCGAGAGCCCCTTGTCGTGCATCATGTTCGTCGTCGGGGCGCCCACGCGCGACTTGTTGTCCTTCTCCTTGGAGTCGAACGCGCGCCACTCCGGCCCGCGGTCGATCTCGTCTTCCTCGACGACGAGGCCGCAGTCGACACAGACGGTCTCGCCGTGCTCCGTGTCGGTCGCGAGCTGGCCGCCGCACTCCGGGCAGCGCAGCTCCTCGTCGGCCGACTCGGTCTCGGTCTCGGTCTCGTCGGCGTGCTCCGCCGTATACGTTCGAACGTTTTCGCTCATTGGTGAGATTAACTGGAGGGAACGAGGGGACCGAGAGACGCGTCTCGGTTGGTTTTCCTCATCGTCAAGTAAGTGCCGGAAATATTTAAATCCTCGGCCTCATTGTAGATCGGAGAAGCACCGAAAGAGGAGTTCAGAAGGCGCTGTTCGGCAATTATTGACCTTTTTTCGGCCAACCTTAACGACGACCGGATCCGATCGGCGATCGGCGACAGCCCCTATTTAACTATTTCTCGGAGCGAGCGCCGGCTCGAATCCCGCCTCGACCACCGTCTTGATCGCCGCCGCGACCGCCGAGGGGAGTGCCGCGAGGACAACGGATTTGGGGGTCGCCCGAGCAGGTGACGTATGAACCGCGCGCGGCTCGCCGACCGGCTCGCCGACCTCGAGACGGACGGCTACCTGATCGACGCCTCACAGGACGACGCCAACCAGCTGTACCTCTCCGGGTTCACCGGTCCCGACCCCTTCCTCACGCTGTACGCCGACGGAGAGATCCACGTTCTCGTCGACGGACTGGAGTACGGTCGCGCTCGCAAGGAGGTGGCCGCCGACACGGTCGAGCGCCACGCCGACTACGACTACGAGTACGGCGGTCGCGAGGCCCGCAACGACATGTACGCCCGGTTCGTCCGCGACAAGGGGGTGGAGTCCGTCTCGATGCCGCCGCGCGGCCCGGTCGGCACCGCGGACGCCCTCCGCGAGCGCGGGATCGAGGTCGCCGTCGACGCCGACGACCGACTTCGGGAGGTCCGGGCGGTCAAGACCGACGAGGAGGTCGACGCGATCCGCGAGGCCCAGCGCGCCAACGAGGCGGCGATGCGGGCGGCCGAGGCCCTGATCGCCGGCGCCGACGTGGCCGGCGCGGGTGACGACGCGGAGGCCGGGGTGCTTCTCCACGAGGGCGAGCCGCTCACCAGCGAGCGGGTGACCGAGGAGATCGAGGTGACGCTGCTACGGCACGGGTGCGCGCTCGACCAGACGATCGTCGCCGGCGGCGCGCAGGCCGCGGACCCCCACGACCGCGGGTCGGGGCCGCTCCGAGCGCACGAGGCGATCATCGTGGACATCTTCCCGCGGTCGAAGGCGACCAAGTACAACGCCGACATGACCCGAACGTTCTGCGTCGGCGAGCCGGGCGAGACGCTCCGCGAGTGGTACGACCTCACCGAGCGGGCGCTCGACGCCGCGCTCGACGCGGTCGAGCCGGGCGCGACCGGCGGAGACGTGCACGCGGCGGCGTGTGAGGTGTACGAGGACGCCGGCGAGCCGACGTTTCGGACCGACCCCGAGACCGAGACGGGGTTCATCCACTCCACCGGCCACGGGGTCGGGCTCGACGTCCACGAGGCGCCGCGGCTCGCGAGCGGCGGGGAAGAGCTGGAGCCCGGCCACGTGATCACCGTCGAGCCCGGGCTCTACGACCCGGACGTGGGCGGCGTCCGGATCGAGGACATCGTCGTCGTCACCGAGGACGGCTACGAGAACTTCACGGAGTACCCGATCGAGTTCGAGGTCTGAGGGGCGTCACCGGACGCCGCGATGAGTACGCACACACCACACCCGGTTCGGCTGGCCGCGACCGGAACCCGCTTTGACCCGGGTCGTGAACGGCGACCGTGAACTGGCGGTACAAACACACCGCGCTCGCCCTCTGCACGCTCGCGTTCACCGCGACGATGGTCGCGCGGCTGGTGATCAGCCCGCTGATCCCGCAGATACGCGTCGCGTTCGGGGTCACGAACGCGACCGTCGGCCTCGGGCTGTCCGGAATGTGGCTGGCATACGCGCTCTCGCAGTTCCCCTCCGGCGTGCTCGGCGACCGGTACGGCGAGCGCGCCGTCATCCTGACCGCCGTCGGCGCCACCGCGGTCGCCTCCCTGCTCATCGCCCTCTCGCCGTCGATCGTCGCGTTCATCGCCTTCGCCGTGGTGCTGGGCGCGGGCGCCGGCCTCCACTACTCGGTGGCGACCACCTTCCTCACGCGGCAGTTCGACGACATCGGCCGGGCCATCGGCGTCCACGTCGCCGGGGGGCCGATCGCGGGGCTCGCCGCCCCGCCGCTGGCCGCGGTCGTCGGATCGCGGTACGGCTGGCGCGCCGGGATCGCGCTCGGCGTCGCCGCCGCGGTCCCCGTGTTCGCGCTGTTCGCGTGGCGGGTGCGCCCCACCGAGCCGCTCAGACCCGACCAGCCCGTGCGCGAGCGGTTCGCGCTCGGACCCCTCGCGGAGCTGCTCTCCCGGCCCGGGATCCTCTACACGACCGCGCTGGCGACGATGGGCGCGTTCACGTGGCAGGCGACCGCCTCCTTCCTCCCGTCGTTCCTCGAGTTCGGGACGGGACTGTCGACGGGGCTGTCTGCGCTGCTGTTCTCGCTGTACTTCCTCGTCCACGGCGCGACGCAGCCGGTGACGGGGTCGGTGTCCGACCGGATCGGCCGCGACGCGACCGTGATGGCGACGATGGCCGCGGGCGTCGTCGGCTACGGCCTGCTCGTCGCGGCGGCGGAGTTCGGGTTCGGCGTCCCCGTCACCGTCGCCGGCGTCGGGTTCGTGGGGCTCGCGATGTCGTGGGGCGCGCCGCTGCAGTCGCGGTTCATGGACCTCCTCTCGGACGCGGAGCGCGGCGCCGGCTTCGGGCTCGTCCGGACCGCCTACATGGTCGTCGGCGCGTCGGGGAGCGTCGTCGTCGGGGCCGTCTCCGACGCCGCCGGGTGGCCGGTCGCGTTCGGGCTGCTCGCCGGCGTGATGGGAGTCGGGCTGGTAACGCTGCTCGCGAACCGGGTGCTGCGGCTCGGCTACTAGCGTGGTGGTCGTCCGCGCAACAGGCTTCAGTTCGCGAGGAGATCTCGACTACAGTCGGTCGTCTTCGAGGCTTCCCGGGTCCTCCGCCGTGTCGAACATGTTGTTCTCGGCGCCGTCGAGCATCTCGTCGCGGGGCTCGTCGTCAACGACGCTCACGTTGTACGCCTCGATGCCGGACGCGATCAGGTCCTCGGCGGCCTGCTCCTCGGACACGAACTCCTGTTCGGCGAGCTGCTGAAACTCCGCGTATACGTCGTCGGACAGGTTCAGCTCGAAGGTGGGCATACGCACCCGTTCCGCCCGGACGCTTTTAAGCGTTCCCTCGCCGGTGGCCGGCGTGTGCGGGCGGAGTCTCTCCTCTGCGCTCGCTCTCGGAGCGGGGCGACGCCGGCGCGAAGCGTTATAAGTCGCTCCACGCGCCGAGGAACCGCTGGACCGCGGTGAGGTGACCGACGGCCGCGAACAGCGCGAGCAGGAGGCCGACGACGGTGAGGCCGGCGACGATCGGCGCCGAGTAGACCGCGGCGACGACGCCGACGATCCCCATCAGCGCGAGCCGGTCGGCGCGCCCGAGCAGCCCGCCGTACTCGCGGCCGATGCCGACCGCCTGGATCTGCGTGCCCATGTACGAGGTCATCAGCACGCCGGTCACCGCCGCGAAGCCGAGCGCGTACGCGTCCACTCCGACGGTGAACCCGGCGATCACCGCGATGTCGGCGTAGCGGTCGAGCACGTGATCGAGGAGGTCGCCGCCGTCGGAGGAGATCTCCAGGTGGCGCGCGAGCGCGCCGTCGACGAGATCGAGCCAGCCGTTGAGGAGGACGCAGACCGCTCCGGCGAGGTAAAAGACGGGCTCACCGACCGCGAACGCGCCGGCCGCGGCGATCGCGACGCCGAACGCGATGACGCTCACCTGGTCCGGGGAGAGCCCGAGCCGCGCCGCGGCGCGCACCCACGGGCCGAGCAGGCGGTCCGCGACGGAGCGGTACTGGTCGAGTGTCATCTATCGATCCGACCGTCGCGGCGGGCTCATATATAATCCATGAAGTCGACGGTTCCCGCGCTCGGCTCGCGCTCACCCTCGATCGCCGCGCGGATCGCGTCGGCCACCGCTTCGGGGTCGCGGCCGGTCGTGTCGATCTCGTAGACGCTCTCCGTCCCGTGTTCGGCGACCGCCTCCGAGAGGATCACGTCGAGCGCCTCGCTCTCCGCGTTTTCCTCGGCGGTCGCGGCGGACTCGCCGCGCTCGCGGAGCCGCGCCTCGATCGTCTCGGGGTGACAGCGCAGGACGACCACGCGATCGACATCGAACCGGTGGGCGAGATGGGAGTCGAGGACGCCCGTCCAGTCGCCGAGGTGGTCCCGGACCGCGTCGAGGTCGGCGACGAGCGTGTCGCGGTCGGCGTCGCGCTCGGTCCAGAGCGACTCGTCGCCCTTGATGCGCTCGTTGAGGTGGACGACCTCGTACTCGTCGGCGAGCAGGTCGGTCGCCGTCGACTTGCCGGTGCCGGGAGTGCCGGTGACCGCGACGCGGGTCGGCCGGCCGTCTCCGGCGTCGGCTGGCTCCTCGCTCACGCCCGGACACCCAGCCCGAGGTCGGCGAGCGTCTCGTTGAGCCGGTCGACGGCCTCGCGGGTCCCCTCGCGCGTGCCGGTCGAGATCCGGACGTGGTCCGGGAGCCCGAAGGAGGTGCAGTCGCGGATGATCACGCCGCGCTCCTGTGCCGCGTCGGCGACGCGCTCCGCGTCGCCCACCTCGGCGAGCACGAAGTTCCCCGCCGACTCGACGGTCGGGGCGTCCAGCTCGTCGGCGATGTACTCGCGGGCCCAGCGCGCGGTCTCGACCGACTCCGCGACGTGCCCCTCGTCGTCGAGGGCGGCGAGCGCGGCCCGGCAGGCGAGTTCGCTCGCCGCGAACGGGGTGTTCACCCGGGCGTACGCCTCCCCCCATGCCTCGGGGACGACGCTGTAGCCGATTCGGAGCCCGGCGAGTCCGTACGCCTTCGAGAAGGTCCGGAGCACCGCCACGTCGTCGCGTTCGTCGACGAGCGGGATCGCGCTGTCGACCTCGGCGAACTCCCCGTACGCCTCGTCGACGACGACGAGCGTCTCCTCGGCGGTCGCGTCAGCGATCGCCCGCACCTCGTCGAGCGGCATCGTCGAGCCCGAGGGGTTGTGCGGCGAGGTGAGGTAGACGATCCGCTCGCCGCCGTAGGCGGTCAGCACCGTCTCGGCGTCTTGGGCGAACCCGTCGTCGGGGGAGAGGGCGTACTCCGAGACCTCGCAGTGGTGATAGCGGGCGGACATCGCGTAGTAGGCGAAGCCGGGTTCCGGGACGAGCACCTCGTCGCCGGGCTCCAACGCGGCCCGCGAGAGGTAGTCGATCGAGCCGTCGGCGCCGGGCGAGACCCACACCTGCTCGGTCGACACGTCCCACTTCTCGGCCAGCTTCGCGGTGAGGTCGGTGTGCGATGACTTCGGATACTGGTGGACGCGGTCGGCGTGCTCGCGGATCGCCTCGACGGCCGCCGGGCTCGGGCCGAGGGGGTTCTCGTTCGAGGAGAGCTTGATGAGGTCGTCGGGGTCGATCCCGCGGTCGCGGGCGACCTCCTCGACGCCCCGGCCGGGCACGTACGGCGAG
The DNA here is from genome assembly GCF_052439115.2 of Halorubrum sp. FL23. NCBI lineage: Archaea > Methanobacteriati > Methanobacteriota > Halobacteria > Halobacteriales > Haloferacaceae > Halorubrum > Halorubrum sp. FL23. Next base: position 147,184 of record NZ_JBQVRO020000006.1, on the reverse strand, counting down.
TGATCGGAGAGATCCCGTGGTTGCATGGGCGTCGATCCGGGCGCGGCGCTCTTAAGAGTGGCCGAACCGATCGTTCACCGGAAACACGGTGTGCGATCGGGCGACAGGGAGCGCAGACGCTCGACCGGAACGAGCGGAGACGGGACGGAGGAGAGCGAGAGGGAAGCGCACAAACAGGGGGAGAAGACGCACAACGGCGGCAGGCCCGTCCCTCGCGGGCTCAGGGAACGCGCACGTCGTGTTCGAGCGTCCCGACGCCCTCGACCTCGACCGCGACGGTGTCGCCGTCCGACAGGGCGCCGACGCCCTCGGGCGTGCCGGTCGAGATCACGTCGCCCGCCTCCAGGGTGAGGTAGGTCGTGATCTCCTCGATCAGCGTCGGCACGTCGAACATGAGGTGCGCGCGGTCGCTCGACTGCTTCGTCTCGCCGTTGACGCGGAGTTCGACGCTCGCGTCGTCCGGGACCTCGTCGGGGGTCGCCAGCACCGGGCCGAGCGGCGCGGCGCCGTCGAACGCCTTGCCGCGCACCCAGTTCTGCTCCTGATTCTGGTCGTCGCGGTTCGACACGTCGTTCATGCAGGTGAAGCCGGCCACGACGTCCATCGCGTCGGCGGCGTCGACGTCCTTGCACTGCTCGCCGATCACGACCGCGATCTCGGCCTCCCAGTCGATCCGGTCTTTCCCCGCGGGCACCGTGATCTCGTCGCCGTGGCTCGCCAGCGCGTTCGGCGGCTTCAAGAAGAGGAGCGGGCGGTCCGGAACCTCGTTGCCCAGTTCGTCGGCGTGGTCGGCGTAGTTGCGGCCGATACAGACGATCTTCGTCGGCTCAGTGGGCGGAAGCACGTCGATCGCGGGATCGTCCAGCGCGTACTCCTCGCCCGCGAAAGCGACGGTGTCGGTCTCGGAATCGTAGGTTCCCTCGCGGATCGAACCGGCCGGGTCGCGGAATCGAACGTGATGCATGCGCCGACGATAGAGCGGCCGCCGCAAAAGCGTTCCCGGTGAGGCAAACGGGGCGGGTTACTCGGCGCGATCCAGCGACTCAGATCCGGTCTCGCCGGGCGATTTCGACCCCGTCTCGCCGGGCGATTTCGACCCCGTCTCGTCGGGCGATTCCGACTCTCTCTCGCCGGACGACTCCGAGTCGGCGACGACCCCTTCCAGCGTCGCGGCGTCGCTCCCGTCGCCGAACAGTTCCGCGAGGGCGCAGTCGGCGCAGTAGTGGTTGTGGCTGATGGAGTGGGTCCGAATCGGGACGCCCGCCACGACCGTCTCGTCGCGGCGCCGGCGGACGACCCCGCGCTCGAACGCCTCGCCGCAGACGACGCAGGGCGCCGCCGTCCGCTCCGTCGCGGGGGTGATCCGGTGGTCGACGGTGCGGACCCGCCCGAACCGGGAGAGGCCGTGGCGGCGCTCCAGCCGCCGCTCCGCGGGCGGCGTCAGCGCCAGCCCGATCGCGGCGAAGCCGAGCCCGAACAGCGCTCCGGCGGTCGCTCCCGCTTCGGCCCCGACGGCGGCGATACCCAGCCCGATCAGCAGGAGAATGCCGCCCAAGAGGTATCCGGAGAGCGTGACGAGCGGGTCGTCGTCGCCGCGCGTCGGCAGTTCCCCGTCGGGGATCGGACCGTCGGAGACGCTGAGCCGGCGCGTCTCCGCCAGCTCGGCGTAGTGGTACCAGCCGTACAGCAGGTTCCCGACGCCGCCGGTCGTCACGAGCAGGAGGATGTGGACCGGGATCGAGCCGATGTCCCGGTCGACGAGCACGACTCGGTCGCCGTGGTCCTCGGTGAGCTCCCAGCCGGCGTCGAGGTGGTCGCGGACCCGGGCGCGGAAGGCTTGCCGGGCCTCCGAGTCCGTGTCGTCGCCGCTCGCCGCCGCCTCGCCGGTCAGGACTTCGGCGTCCCCGCACGGCGCGCCGCAGTTCGCGCAGAACTCGTCGTCCGCCGCGACGGGGGCGCCGCACGCCGCGCAGTACGCCGACGGGGCGTCGCCTCGGGAATCCGCGGCACGCAGGTCGGCGCCACAGCCCGGGCAGAAGTTCGCGTCGGGGGCGACCGCCCGATCGCACTCGCGACATCGGTCGGTCCCTGGCGGGGGATCGTTCCGCGTGGAGGGCATCGGCGACCGATTCGAACGGCGGGGGGTTAACTCCTCTCCCAGCGGGCGGGGTGACCGCGGCGTCGGCTTTTATTATGACTCGCCGAGACGTGCTACGCGTACCATGGAACTCAGCTGGCACGGCCACTCGACGTGGCACGTCGTCGTCGATGACACGGAGCTCCTGATCGATCCGTTCTTCGACAACCCGATGACCGACGTCGACCCCGGGGAGCTCGACCCCGACTACCTCCTCTTGACTCACGGCCACAGCGACCACATCGCCGACGCCGCGGCGTTTCCGGAGGCGACGGTGGTCGCCACGCCGGAACTGACCGCCTACGTCCAGGAGGAGTTCGGCCACGAGCACACGGTTCCCGCCGGCGGGATGAACATCGGCGGCACCGTCGAGTGCGGCGACGCGTGGGTGACGATGGTCCGCGCCGACCACTCGAACGGGATCGAGAACGACCCCGACTACTCCGCGGGAATGCCCGCCGGCTTCGTGATCGGCGACAAGAAGCCGACGCAGGAGTCGGACCCCGACTGCACGACGTTCTACCACGCCGGCGACACGTCGCTGATGTCCGAGATGGTCGACGTGATCGCGCCGTACCTCGAACCCGACGCCGCCGCGCTCCCGACCGGCGACCACTTCACGATGGGGCCCGCGGGGGCCGGCATCGCCGCCGACTGGGTGGGCGCCGACGTGGTGTTCCCGATGCATTACGACACGTTCCCGCCGATCGAGATCGAGACGCGGGAGTTCGTCAACGAGGTGAAGGCGGCCGGCGCCGCGGCGGAGCCCGTCGTCCTCGACGGTGACGAGACGTACGTACTGGAGTAGTCGCCCCGGCACGCGACAGCGGTCGTTTTTATAACCGAACGACCTACCCGGCGAGCCGCGGCACTCGGGCCTTCGATCCGCGGTTGCGTCGCCGCGGACTCGCGAGTGTAGAATACTATTCGAGTTCGAATAAATATTATTCAGCGCGTAGTAGATTCATTTTCACCTCGACTGGCATATAACAATCAAACATTTTTAAATTAATAATAAATCAGAAGCCTTCTAAATAAAAGACGGTTACCGTCGGATTGGTACGCCATGTCAACCGCAGATATGCGGGCTGTGATCCGCGGGGAGGGCGGACGGTTCGTGTACGTCGTCTCCGCGCTCGCAGCGCTCAACGGTCTTCTGTTCGGGTTCGACACGGGGATCATCTCCGGAGCCATCCTCTTCATCGACACCGCCTTCGAGCTGACGCCATTGGTGGAGGGAATCGTCGTCAGCGGCGCGATGGTCGGGGCGGCCGCCGGCGCGGCCGTCGGCGGACAGCTGTCCGACCGCATCGGTCGCAAGCGGTTCATCCTCCTCTCGGCCGGGGTGTTCTTCGTCGGTTCGTTCCTGATGGCGGTCGCGCCGACGGTCGAAGTGCTCGTCGCGGGGCGGATGATCGACGGGGTCGCCATCGGCTTCGCGTCGATCGTCGGCCCCCTGTACATCTCCGAGATCGCACCCCCGTCCGTCCGCGGCGGACTCACGTCGCTGAACCAGCTGATGGTCACCGTGGGGATTCTCTCGTCATACTTCGTCAACTACGCCTTCTCCGGCTCCGGGTCCTGGCGGATCATGCTCGGCGCTGGGATGATCCCCGCCGTCGTGCTCGCCGTCGGGATGCTCCGGATGCCCGAGAGCCCCCGGTGGCTCTACGAGGAAGGGCGAACCGACGAGGCCCGTGCCGTGCTTCGCCGTACGCGGGACGGCGATATCGAGTCGGAGCTCTCCGAGATCGAGTCGACCGTCGAGGCGCAGTCCGGGAACGGCGTCCGCGACCTCCTCAGCCCGTGGATACGCCCGGCCCTGGTCGTCGGACTCGGGCTCGCGATCTTCCAGCAGATCACCGGGATCAACGCAGTGATGTACTACGCGCCGACGATCCTCGAATCGACCGCGTTCGGAAGCTCGCAGTCCATCCTCGCGTCGGTGTTCATCGGCACCGTCAACGTCGCGATGACGGTCGTCGCCATCCTCCTCGTCGACCGCGTCGGGCGGCGCCCCCTCCTGCTCGTCGGGACCGGAGGGATGATCGGGTCGCTGGCCGTCGCGGGCCTCGTCTTCCAGTTCGCCGACCCCACCGGCGGGGTCGGTTGGCTCGCGACGCTCACGCTCGTGTCGTTCGTCGCGTTCTTCGCGATCGGACTCGGGCCGGTGTTCTGGCTCCTCATCTCCGAGATCTACCCGCTCGCGGTCCGGGGGAGCGCGATGGGGCTCGTGACCGTCGCCAACTGGCTCGCGAACCTCGCCGTGGCGCTGTCGTTCCCCGTGCTGCTCGACGGAATCGGTACCCCGGCGACGTTCTGGCTGTTCGGCGCGTGCAGCGTCGTCGCCCTGCTCTTCACCTACCGGACCGTCCCCGAGACGAGGGGCCGAACGCTCGAGGCGATCGAGGCTGACCTCCGCGGCGCGACGGGACCGGCGGCGGACGTGCGCGGCGACGACTGACCGAGCGGCCGACCGAGCGCGCCGGGCAGAGCGCGCCCGGCGTGCCGATGCCGGTAACCTTTATCCTCGCGAGACCGAACCGGAAGACGACCATGGCAGACATCGAGACATCCACCGTTTCCGAGGAAGGGTACGCCTGCACGAGTCAGGTCGGCGAGTTCGACATGCAGATCGACGCGACCGACGAGACGGGACCGAACCCGAACGCCGCGCTCGTCGCGACGTACGCCTCCTGTTACCTCCCCGCGTTCCGAGTCGGCGGGAGCCAGCGCGGCGAGGAGGAGCTCGGCAAGGTCCAGATCGACGCGAGCGCGGCGCTCGACGACGACGACGACCTGGAGTCCATCGCCTTCGACGTCCACGTCGAGGCCGACCTCGACGAGGAGACCGCGGCCGACATCGCCGAGCGCGCCGAGGGCATCTGTCACGTCCACACCGCGCTGCGCGACGAGCTCCACGCCGACATCAGCGTCTACACCGGCGCGTTCTGAGCCGGCGGCGCGAACGGTTCAGCAGTTCGACAATTTTTTGCATCGACGACGCCGACTCGAGAGCCGCAGAACCGCCCGCGGAGCGTCCTCAGTGTCGGTCGACGCCCGTGAACTCGAAGCGAGCGCCCCCGTCGTCACCCTCGGTCAGCGTCACGTCCCAGCCGTGGGCCTCCGCGATGCGCTCGACGATGGCGAGTCCGAATCCGGTCCCCGACTCGGAGGTGGTGTGGCCGCTCTCGAACACCTCCTCGCGCCGGTCTTCGGGGACCCCGGGGCCGTCGTCTTCGATGTAGAACCCGTCCGGAAGGTCGCCGACGACGACGCGGTCCCCGCCGTGTTCGGCCACGTTTCGGAAGAGGTTCTGGAGCAGTCGCTTGGTCCGCCCGGGGTCCGCGAGCACCTCCCCCTCGGTCTCGACGACGACCTCGATCGCCCCCGCAGATCCGTCCCCGCCGCTCTCGGAGCCGTCGATGGATCCGAGCACGTCGTTCGCGTGTCGGGTCGCCAGTTCGGCGAGGGAGACCGGATCGACCGAGCCGACGGTGTCGCCCTGCCGGGCGAGCGTGAGCACGTCCTCGATCAGCCGCTCCATCTCGTCGAGCGCGGTCTCACAGCGGTCGAAGTACGACTCGTCGCCGGTCTCGCGGGCGAGCCGGAGGTATCCGGAGAGCACGTTGAGCGGGTTTCGGAGGTCGTGCGAGACGATGCTCGCGAACTCGTCGAGCCGCTCGTTTTCGCGTTCGATCCGGCGTTCGTACGCCTTCCGCTCCGAGATGTCGCGGCTGGTGGCGAGGAAGCGATCCTCGCCCTGAACGTCGACGCGGCGAACTTGGACCTCGACCGGGAACGTGGTGTCGTCGGCCCGTCGGAACGTCGTCTCTGTCCGGCGCGTCTCGCCCATCTCGATGGACTGCCAGAGGTCGACACCCTCCGACTGGTCCAGCTCCGCGTCGATATCCCAGACGTCCATTCCCACGATCTCCTCGCGGTCGTAGCCCAGTTCGGCCGCCATCACCGGGTTCGCGTCGACGATCTCGCCCGCCTCGTCGTGGATGTCGATCATGTCCGGCGAGTCCTCGTAGAGGGCCTCCAGCCGCGCGGAGGTTCGTTCGAGCTCTCGCTGGCGACGGCGCTCCACGGTCACGTCGCGGGTGATGCTGATCACGCCGTCGAACTCACCGTTGATGGCAAGCCGGCGCAGCGAGAAGTCGATGATCGCGTCGGAGCGCTCGGGAATGTCGAGTTCGACCGTTCCGGACAGCGCCTCGCGCTCTCCCGCGACCAGCTCCGCGAACGGGTCGTCGTCTCGGTCCTCGCGGAGCTGCTGTAACAGGGGACTCGGCCGACCGATGAGCTCCTCGCGAGTTGTCTCGTACACCCTCGTCAGTCGGTCGTTGACGACCGCGAATCGCCGGTCGGCGTCGTACAGGGCCACGGAGTTGGGGAGCTCGTCGACGATCCGCCGGTAGCGCTCCAAGTCGCGCTCTCGCTCCTTCTCCTCGGTCACGTCGATGTGGATCCCGACGGCGCGAACCGGCTCCCCGTCGTCGGTGCGCTCGACGACGCGCCCGCGGTCGCGGATCCACTTCCAGTCGCCAGATTTCGCTTCCATCCGATGGTCGCACTGATAATACGCCGTCTCCTCGGAGAAGTGCTCCTCGAGCGCCGCCCACGTCTCCTCGAGGTCGTCGGGGTGGACACGCTCTTCCCACTCCGAGAGCTCGAAGGCGATCTCGGACCGGTCGTATCCCAACATGCCGGCCCACCGCTCGTCGAACCGCACCTCGCCGCTCCTGATGTCCCAGTCCCAGACCCCGACGTCGGCGCCCTCCACCGCGAGTCGGAACCGCTCGGAGAGCTCCTGGAGCTCGCGCTCGCGCTCGCGTTCCTCGGTCACGTCGCGGAAGTACACCGACAGGCCGGTGTCGGAGGGGTACGCGTCGATCGCGAGATCGAGGTCCGGCCCGGGGAAGTGAAACTCGAAGGTGGTCGGCTCGCCGGACGCCATCGCGTCGCGGAACTGCGATTCGACCTCGGTCCCGCGGAGCGCCCGGAAGCGGTCCCAGATCCGGTCCCCGAGCAGGTCCTCGGCGTCGCGCTCGACCAGTTCCGCCGCCCGCTCGTTGAGATACGTGAGCCGCCACGACTCGTCGATGCCGCAGAACGCGTCCGTCATCCGATCGAGGTGCTCGGTCACCCGGCGCTCGGTGTGCGATCGAGAGACGGCGCGGGCGATGCGGGAGGCGAGCGTCGCGTAAGGACCGTCGGCGTGCTCGAGATCGCTGGTGTCGAGAGGGGCAGGGTCGGCGGAGCCGTCGGTGCCACCGCCCACCGGCAGGTACTCGTCGACGCCCGCGGCGATCGCCTCGCTCGCGACGGCCTCCGATCCGTGGGCCGTGAACAGCAGAAACGGGAGGTCGCCGACTCGGTCCCGGACGGTTCTGAGGAACTCCACGCCGTCCATTCCAGGCAGGTCGTAGCCGCTGACGACGCAGTCGACTTCGCCCGAGTCGATGACACTGAGGCCCTCGGCCGCGTCGGCGGCTGTCGTCACCGCGAACCGGTCGGCGTGAGTTTCGATGGCCGTCGCCGCACGGTCCCCCACCTCCGGGCGATCGGCGACGAGCAGCACCCGCACCGGATCTGACTGTAGGTCCGCCGCGAGCGCGTCCGTCCTGTGACCGTCCCGTGTCGTCATCCGTTTACGCATCGAATAGGTGATATAGTAATTATTTCCATTTTACATTTCGCGCCTCGTCCGTCACGCCGACGCGTACGCGACGACGGCGCTGGACGCGGCGTACCCGATCGCCGCCATGAGAAGCGCCGCGACGAGCGCGACGGCGAACTCCCCGGCGACGGCGAACGCGAGCAGAAACCCGGCCATGCCGACCGCGTTCGCGCACAGCAGCCGGAGCGTTCGGTATGACGGCTCCCGGGTGGACATACCCGTGGTACGAGTTCCCCACCCTAAAACCCACGAGTCACCGGTGATCGCGAACCGTCGGCGGCCGGGCGTCGGGTGCCGCGATCGTGACGACGACTCAGGCCGGTTTCGGGCGGGCGCGGGGTGGTCCGAACGCGACGAGGTGACGATTTAGGACCGATGCCGCGGCCACCCGCCCCATGCGACCGCGAGACGATCCGGCAGACCGGGGGCGATACGCGCCGGAGCGACGGCGGGGACCGGACGCTCGGGAACGCTCCCGCTCCCGACGAGGAGCGGGACGCGACCGAACCGGCTCTGCGCCGCAGGGACCCTCGTCCCCGGTGCTCATCCCGGGCGTCACCCTCGGCGCGCTCCTCGCGGTCGTGACCCTCGCCGCGATCCGGTCGACGGGCCGGGTGCTCCGAGAGTGGTCTCTCGCGATCGCGGTGTGCGCCGTCGTCGCGGGATGCGTGCTGAGCGCTGTCGTCGTCGCCCACATCGCGGCGGGAGCCGCCGCACGGTGGGGCGGGGCAAGCCGCTGAACACCTCAGGGAGTCGGCCTCGCGGAACGGTTCCGCGGAACGGTTTTGCGGCCGGCACCCGAAGGGGCGCGTATGGTCGCAACGGAATCCGACTCGGACCTCGATCGCGGCGACGCCGCGCCGCCGTTCGAGCTACCCGGCACCGACGGCGAGACGTACACGCTCGACTCGTTCGACGCGGACGCCCTGCTCGTGGTGTTCACGTGTAACCACTGCCCGTACGCGCAGGCGAAGTTCGACCTCCTCAACGATCTGGCGACCGAGTACGAGGATCTGGCGGTCGTTGGAATCAATCCGAACGACGCCGACGAGTACCCCGACGACTCCTTCGAGGCGATGCGCGACCGCGTCGCCGACGGGACGATCGCGTACGACGCGTACCTCCGCGACGAGACGGGCGAGGTCGCGGACGCGTACGGCGCGGTGTGTACCCCCGACCCGTTCCTGTTCGGCCGCGACGGGGACGCGTTCCGGCTTCGGTATCACGGCCGCCTCGACGACGCGCTGAACCCGGACGACGAGCCGACCGAGTACTACGTCCGCGACGCCGTCGACGCCGTGCTCGCCGGCGAGGCCGTCGACATCCCCGACCGCCCCTCGCGAGGGTGTTCGATCAAGTGGCCGGAGGAGTGACCGGGCGGGGGTGACGAGGCGAGAGTGACGTGACAGCCGGGGCGAGCGACGCGGACGACGAAGGGAGCCGACGAAGCCGACACCACCGGCCCCCGAGGGGTCGCCTCTGAGGGCCCGCGTTCTCGATCACCGGCCCGCCGCGGGTGTTCCGGTCGTTCGGCGCCGATACGAGCCTACAAGTCGGTTCGGCGGGGAGCGAACGCATGGCACGCGTCACGGTCTGGAACGAGTATCGGCACGAACGCGAGAGCGACGCGGTCGCCGACGTGTACCCCGACGGGATCCACGCGGTCATCGCGGACGCGCTCCGCGGGGCCGGTCACGAGGTCCGCACCGCGACACTCGACGCGGGGCCGGACCACGGGCTCACCCAGGACGTGCTGGACGACACGGACGTGCTCACGTGGTGGGGGCACGCGGCCCACGACGAGGTGCGCGACGCGGTCGTCGATCGCGTCCACGAGCGGGTCCTCGACGGCATGGGCCTGTTGGTGCTCCACTCAGCACACTACTCGAAGGTCTTCAGGCGGCTGATGGGCACCAGCTGCTCGCTCAAGTGGCGGGAGGCCGCCGAGACCGAGCGACTGTGGGCGGTCGAGCCGAGTCACCCGATCGCCGACGGGATCGGCGAGTACATCGAACTCGGCGAGACGGAGATGTACGGCGAGCGGTTCGACGTTCCAGCGCCGGACACGCTCGTGTTCAACTCCTGGTTCGCCGGGGGCGAGGTGTTCCGTTCCGGCTGCTGTTACCGTCGCGGGAACGGGCGGGTGTTCTACTTCCGCCCCGGACACGAGACGTACCCGATCTACCACGACGACGACGTGCGGCAGGTGCTCCGGAACGCGGTCGAGTGGGCGGATCCGGGTGACGGCCCGACGCCCGACTTCGGCAACGCCGACCCGATCGAGGAGATCGACACCGACGACGACCGGACGGTTCACTGATCGGGCGGGCGCAGGCGGGCCGGTCACCCATCGAGCACACCCGGGCGAGACCACCGACGCGTAACCCCAGGCGTCGCTCAGTCCGCGGCTACCTCGTCCACCCGCACGGGGTCGAGCCCGCGGCGATCGAGTTCCGCTTCGATCTCGTCGATCCGGGGCGCGATGACATCCGGGTCGTGGCTGTCGGTTCCGACGCTCACCCGGAGGCCGGCGTCGGCGAGCCGGTCGAGGAAGGCGGGCGCCGGGTGGAACTCACCGTAGTCGTCGAGCAGGCGGCCGGCGTTGATCTCCGGAACGGTCCGCGAGTCGCGGAACGCCTCGACGACCGCCGCGTAGTGGTCTTCGGTCGCGAACCCGCGGAGGTGGGGATTGCGCTCGATCAGGTCCGGGTGCGCGGCGATCGCGAACAGCTCGGCGTCGACCAGCGCGACCAGCTTCTCGAAGTATCGGTCGACGAGCGCCCGCCGTTCCCCCGCCGGCTTGTCGGCGAAGTGCGAGCGCGTGTGGACGTTCGCGCCGTCGAGGTCGTGGACGCTCCCGATCGCGTAGTCGAACCCGGCCTCGCCGAGGAAGTCGGCGATCGCCGCCTCGTGGTCCGGGTCGTAGTCCATCTCCACGGCGTCGAACACGTCGACCTCGACGGCGGGGTCCCCGCGGAGCGCCTCGATCGCCTCGCGCCGCCGCTCGTACGTCAGGTCGAGGTTGAAGCCGAGCGCGCGCTTGAACCGCTCCGCGCTCGGGTCGGGCGAGACGTTGCAGTGGTCGGCGATCCCAACCCCGTCGACTCCCGCCTCGGCGGCGGCGTCCACCATCCGGCGGAGAAACGCGCCGTCCGAGTAGTTCGAATGGACGTGGTAGTCGTGCACAGCCGGGATTCGTCCCGGATCGACTCGTAGTTTCGGGTCGCGTGCGACGCCGCCGCACGGGTGTTCGGCCGGGGGCGTAGACATTCAGGCCGGTCGCGTACCGGCGCTCAGACCGGCGCGTACCGGGTCAGTATCCCGTCCCGAGCGCCCAGTTCGCGACGAGCGCGGCGAACGTGATCCCGAACAACACCGCCAAGATCCCGAAGGAGACGCCCCAGCCGAACAGGTCGGCGGCGAGCCCGACCCCGAACGAGCCCGCGGAGCCGATCACGGTGTAAACCGTCCGGACGAGCCCGAAGCCGGCGCCGCGCTCCGCGTCGCTCAGCGCGTCCATGAACCGCGGATCGATCGCCGAGAAGAAGCTGGCGCCGGAGCCGGCCAACAGCACCGCGACCGCGACGCCGGCGAGTCCCGGACCGAAGACGAAGGCGGCGGTCCCAACCGCGCCCGCCAGCATCGCCGAGCCGATAGCGACGTCGCGGCCCGCCCGGTCCGACAGCCGTCCGAGCCCGACCTGCGCGACGGCGCGGACGACGAAGAACGCCGAAAACACCCCGGCGGCGAGCGACGGCGAGTAGCCGCGGAACTCGACGAGGAACGTCGGGAGGAACGACATCACACCCTGGACCACGTACGTCCCGGTCATCGCGACGAACAGCGGGAGGAGGACGCTGGGGCGCGAGAGGAGTTCGACGAGCGGCGCGAGCGCGAACCGCTCCCGCATCGGCTGGTCCGGGCGCCGCGGCTCCGTCGGGCGCACGCGCCACGCGAACAGCAGGAACACCGGCACGCCGACCAGCGCGGCCAGCGCGACCGCGGGGCGCCACCCGAACCGGACCCCGACCCACGCGGCGGCGACGGGGGCCACGAGCCCGGCGAGGGGGCCGCCGACCGAGTGGAGCCCGATCGCGGTCCCGAGGTCGTCGAAGGTCCGGGAGAGCAGCGTCGTCGCCACCGCGTAGTGGAGTCCGGCGACGAGCCCCAACAGCACCGCCGCCAGCACGAACGCGGGGAAGACGGGCGCGAGCGCGAGCACGACGCTCATCGCCGCGGTGCCGCCGACGGCGACCAGGATCACGAGTCGCTCGCCGTGTCGGTCCGCGAGCACGCCGCTCGGGAACTGGGCCGCGCCGTACGCCAGCCACATCCCCGAGAGCGCGACTCCGATGGCGGTGTTCGACACCGCGAAGTCGTCGACGATCAGCGGGACGACGGGGCTGATAGCCAGCCGGGCGAAGTACGTCACGAGGAAGGCGAGCATACACAGCGACAGCACCGTGTGCCGGTACTGCCAGCTCATCCGACCGTCACTGTCGTTTCGTCCGGCCGGTCCGGGCTCAATGCTTTCGGTTCCGGCCGGTGACGCCGGCGCCTACTCCCCGTGCGGGTCGGAACGGGTCGACTCGTCCGAATCGGCGGAGCGGGTCCCGTCCGCCGAGCGCGACTGCAGTCGCTCCGCGATCGCTGCGCCCGCGGTCCGGGGGTCGGCCTCCCGCAGTTCGACCCGGTCGCCGACCGCGACGCGACCGGGTTCGAGCACGTCACAGCAGAGCCCGCCGCGCCGTTTGAGCGCCGCGGCGAGCCCGTCCGCACCCGCTAGCTCCTCGACGTGGGCACAGGGCGGGCGCCGGCGGGTCGGGCGGAGGAGCGCCTCGCCGACCGCGACGGTCGCGTCCAGCAGGTCGTCCATTCCGGCGCCGAACCCCGCAACGACGACGTTGCGTCGGTGGCGCCCGTCGGAGACGTCGATGCCGGTCTCCTCGCGCACCGCATCGAGCGCCTCGGCGGCGACGAGCGTGACCGCGCAGGCGTCGAGCTGGAAGGTGCCCCCACCGCGGTGGTAGCGGTCTCCCGCGATCCCGTGGGGACGGACCTCGACCGCGTCCCGGAGTTCGGGAGGCGCACCGCTCTCGGAGGCGGTGACGAGGTCGCGGACCGTGCCGACGGCCACGTCCTCCGCCATCACGGCCCTCCGAGCAGGGACGGGTCCCCCGGCTTCAGCCACTCGCGGTGCGCGTAGTAGACGATCGCGACCGGCGGCGCGAGCAGCGCGACCAGCGCGTACAGCCATTTGAAGAGCCCGAGGTCGGCGACGCCGCGCTCGTCGAGCGACAGGGCGTCGAGGAGGATCGCGGCGGTCGCGAGCGGCGCGAGGAGGTAGCCGTGGGCGAACGCGACGGCGGCGCCCGTCGGGGTGCCTGCCGAGAGCAACGCCCAGTCGATCGCGTAGAGGAGCGTCCAGCCGGCGGCGGCGACCGCGAGGAACCGCAGCCACGGCCCGTCGAACCGGCGGTCGCTCGCGTCGGCGTCGGCTCCGGGGCCGGGCGCACCGGAGAACGATTCGGGATGGGTTCTCACGACCGAACTGGGGGACGGAGAGTAATCAACGTCCGGATCAGAAGTGTCGTCGAGGGCCGTTGAGTGCTCGGAGACGGCGTACCCGCCGTCAATCGGCGAGCCACGCGCCGCGGCCTAACCCGCGACCGCTCGGGTGGTGGCGTTCCCGGTACCAGACGCTGACGCGTTCGTCGGCGTCCGGACCTCGACCGATTCGTCGTCGTACACCTCCATGGTCTCGATCACGGTTCCGTTTGCAGCGACGCGTCGGACGACGACCGCGGGGACCTTCGCATCCGTTCCGTTCGGTCCCGCTTCGGTTTGGGTCTCGGCGGGCGTCTCGCCGCTGAGGAACGCGGTGATCGCGTCGGTTTCGGCGAACGAGTCGACATCGCCGGACCGGGCGTCGACGAACGCGACGTACGCGATCCCGCTGTTGTCTTCGGGGACGACGCGCACCTGCCAGTACTCTCGGTCGTCGATGACCGTGAGGATCGGTTCGGCCGGGTCGAACCGGTCCCAGTCCGTCTGGGGCGCCGACTGCCGCACGAGGTCCGCCGCTCGCTGCGGACCGAACAGCGAGTCACTCGGCACGTACCGCTCGAAGTCGCCCGTTTGCCCGTCGATCGTCCACAGCTCCTGGAGACCCTGCGCATCGCCGTAGGGCTCGACGGCGACGACGTACTGCGGGCCCGACTCGGAGAGGACGAAGAACGGCTGGTCGTTCTCGTCGCCGGGCAGCGGTGCGATCTCGATCTCGTCCTCGTGGCTCGTGTAGGTGTTGACGATCCCGTTGCGGTACTTCGTCGCTCCGACCGCTCGGAGCGCGAGGTCTTCCGGGAACAGCTGCTGGTCGTCGAGAACGGGGGTGTCCGCGGCCTCGCTCGGTGAGAGGGTATCGATCGAGCCGCTCGGATCGATGACGGCGACGCCGCCCCACCTCGGCGTGGAGTGCGGAAGCGGCGTCAGGTGGAACTGCGGCTCGGAGTAGGGGACGACGATGTACTGGGTGCCGTCGTGAACGACCATCTTAGGGTCGCCGTAGTCGACGAGGTACGACTGCGATTTGAGGAGCTCCCACCGGTAGTTCCGGTAGAAGATGGTTCCGACGCCGGTTTCGAGTTCGCCGTCGACGGACCGCACGTTCGCTCCCTGTGTCGTCATGTCGACGAGAACGGTCCCGGGCTGCCCCTTCGTGATCATGTTGAACAGTCCATCCGGGGCGAGCGGGGCCGCCCAGTAGGGCGTGCCGTTTACCACGCTGATGTCGGTCTCGCCGACCCGGTACTGTGGTCGGTTGAGCGTGTTCGAGGCGTACCGATCCGCGACCGCCCGCGTGACGATCCGCGGGTTGTCCGCATCGACGTTGTCGAGTCGCTCAACGGTGGCCGTTTCTCCCATCGTCTGGTCGCTCAGGGTCACGCCGGCCACCGCGTTTGCGACGGGCAGCAGCGCGAACGCCACGAGCACGAAGGTGACCATCCCGACACGGAGCGGCGTAATCGTCTGCTCGTCGCTGGCGACTGCGTTGACGACAGTCGCAATCCGATCGCCCGAACGTGCGGTGGCCCACGCGGCGAGGGCGCCAGCAGCGACGCCGAGCAGCAACAGCGGCGTGGTGTACAGGGTGTAGACGAGGCCGTGAAGCCACGGTCGAAAGAACCACCCGATCGCGATGATGACGAGTCCGACGACACCGAGCAGAACCCACGACCGAGCCGGAGTCCGCTGCGTCAGATCGGTCGGCGGCCGATCGGATTGGTCCTCGTCTGATGACGGTTCGTCCGTATCGTCGGCAGGAGGGCGCGGTGACATTGATACTGATGGTGAAACGGCGGCGACGGACCGCGAGCGCGGAGCGCTGCGGCAGGGGGAGTGCAAGCCGACAGGCGTTCGATCCCACCCGTCGGGGCGGAGGGCGACGCGACGGAATCCACATCCGGAGTGACACCTGTCAACAGATAAATGTTGTACAACTCTACAGAGCCACCTCGCGATCGGTCACTGACGGGGGGCTAAGACGGTGGAGTGGCGCCTATTCGTCGAAGGTACCGGCGGTGAGATAGCGCTCGCCGCTGTCCCAGAAGACGGTGACGACGAGCGGCTCATCACCGGCGAACGCGCCCGACTCCCGGAGTTCGGCGGCGACGTTTTTGGCCGCGAGGTTGGAGGCGCCGGAGGACTGGCCGACGAGCAGCCCCTCCTCGCGGGCGAGCCGGCGACACTCGGTCTCGGCGCTCTCGATGTCGACCGTGTGCACGTGGTCGATCAGGTCGGTGTCGAGGTTCGGCGAGACGAACCCCGGACCCATCCCCTGGAACTCGTCGACACCGGGCTCGCCGCCGGAGATGACGGCGTTGTCGCTCGGCTCGACCGCGTCGATCCGCACGTCGGGAAACGCCTCGCGGAGCCGCCGCCCGATCCCGGTGAGCGTGCCGCCGGTGCCGACGCCCGCGACGAGGGCGTCGACGGTGCGGTCGGCCACCTGATCGAGAATCTCCGGGCCGGTGGTCTCGTAGTGGGCCAGCGGGTTCGCGGGGTTGTCGAACTGCCGGAGCTGGACCATCCCCTCGTCGCGTTCGAGCGCGTCGGCGCGGTCCTTGGCGTCGGAGATGTCGCCGTCGACGAGATCCACGTCGGCGCCGTACGCGCGCATGAGCCGCCGTCGCTCGATCGACTTCCCGTCCGGCATCACGAGCGTCACGTCGTACCCCTTCACCGCGCCGACCATCGCCAGCCCGATCCCCGTGTTGCCGGAGGTGGGTTCGACGATCCCGTCGCCGGGCGTCAGCTCGCCGGCCTCCTCGGCGGCCTCGACCATGTACAGCGCCGGGCGGTCCTTCGCGGAGCCGCCCGGATTGCGCGACTCGACCTTCGCCGCCACGGTCGTCTCCGACGGCGAGTCGACTCGCACGAGCGGCGATCCGAGCCCGTCCAACACGTCATCGTCCATGGGCGACCCACGGGGGCGGCACCCAAATGCCCAGCGGACTCCGGCGAGTCGTGTCCGGCGAGTCGTGTCCGGCGAGGGCGGGCCGACCCGTTGCCACCGACGCGGCGTTTACATGCGTCGCCGGCGTACCACGGCGTATGACCCTCGAAACGCTCGCTCCCGACGCCGGCGACGCCGACGAGATCGACCCCGCCGTACTGGACGCGCTCGCGGCCGACGACTACCGGTTCAAGGTGTGGGGCGGCGACTGGTGTGGCGACTGCCAACGACAGCTCCCGGACTTCGGCGCGGCGCTCGACGCGGCCGGCGTCCCCGACGACCGGATCGAGGACTTCCCGGTGACGAAGGGGCCGAACGGCAAGGAGGGCGAGGGCGTCGACGAGTACGACATCCGGCTGATCCCGACGGTCGTCGTCGAGACCGCCGGCGGCGAGGAGGTCGCGCGCTTCGTCGAGGAGGCGGACGTGTCGATCGCCGAGCACCTCGCGCGGGAACTCGCGGATATCGACGTTCGGGCCTGAGTCGCCCCACCAGCAAGGCGAATACAACGAGCGACGATCCCGTCGCCGATCGACATCGTAGGGCCCCCGCGTTCGCCGGTGAGCGCAAGCACCTTCACCTCCGAGCGACCGCTACGGTTCGAGTTCTCGACACGAACGAAGAGTCAGGAGACACTCGGCCCCTCACAGGTCCGGACGAGAGTTAGGCCGCAGAGATATTACGCCGATGTAACCGGATCGCCAATGAATATGGCTGGTGGGTTTTCACCTATGAGATTTGGGTCAACGTTTATAAATATCAGAGTGACTTAAGCTAAACTAGCCAGTGACCCGACGGACGCGTCCCCACAGAGATTCGGGATCGCGCCTCGGCCCCAGCTGGGTTCAAACATGAAATCAAGCAAGCTATTCAGCAAGGACGACCGTGGTGTGAGTCCCGTTATCGGGGTTATCCTCATGGTCGCAATTACCGTGATCCTGGCCGCCGTCATCGGGACGTTCGTGCTCGGACTCGGCGACTCGCTGAACGATACTGCACCGCAGGCGTCGTTCACCGTGGACAGCGTAGACACCGATAACATCAACTTCACAAAGACCGGTGGAGAATCGATTGAAGCGAGCGATCTCACGGTCTCTGTCAATGGGACCAGAGAAGGCCAGTTCAGTCAGGGACGTTGGCGGACTGGAGAAAGTAGGGGCGTATCTATAGGAAATGCAACAATTAATCAGGAGGAAACTGTTCGCATCATCCACGATCCGAGTGGGAACACGATCTTCCAGCAGACCGTCGACTTCAGCTAACTAAGTTAGCGTTTCCGTCGCGGTCGCTTTTTCATTTTCTCGCTGTATCCAACCAACGACTGGTGTTAAACTGCTGAGTCATCGCGGAATCAGCCGTCAGAAACTCCGAAACGTTCGGCTTCCTCTCACTCCCGACGGGCACTCAAAGAGACGGAGCCCGACGACAGGGTGGATCGACAAGCATCGGTGACTGCCGGCTATCACACAAGCCGCGGACAGCCATCCGAAGTCTCCCAGAGTACACCGGACGTCGCTCGGGACGTGTGCGTCACACTGGGCGCAGTTGCTCCGGCGACGGTGAGATCTGAGTACCCCCGCTCCGAGGTCACATCGGTACCGCCGACGGAAGGCGACCGAGACTACCGACGTGATTCCTACACGAGCGAGACACGCTAGCGGAGTCTCTAGTGGAGTAGAACAACCGAATTAGGTGGCTGGGGAGTTCCCGGCCCCTAACACGCCACGGCCAAAGACCGTGGACGTTGTAGGTGGGCCAACACGGATTTGAACCGTGGACCTCCCGGTTATCAGCCGAGCGCTCAACCTGACTGAGCTATTGGCCCAGGTGAGCGCATTCAATCGTTGCGCTGGTAGGATTTTAAGGGTTTCCTTTCGCGAATCGACCGCAGTCAGCCGGTTTTCGATCACGGGAGAAACGGCTCACGCGGCGGGGACAGCCCGCGAACGGCGGCGTCTCAGTCGGTTCGATCGGTCTCCTCGTCTTCGACTGTGAAGTCCACGTCGACGACGTCGTCCGCGTGGTCCGGGTCGTCGAAGCGGTCGCCGTCGGAGTCGCTGCCGGCGCCGTCACCGGCGGACCGCTGGCCGTTGAAGTCGTCGGTGCCGTCGAACTGACCCTCGTCGAAGCCGTCGCCGTCGAAATCGTCGGCGTCGAAGTTCCCCCCGAACGCGCCGCCGCCCATCGTGAACCCGGCACCGGCGCCGTCACCGTCACCGTCGCCGCCGGGGAACCCCCCGATGTAGACGTTGCCGGTGGTGAAGCCGTTGGTCTCGCTGTCGAGGTACGGGATGACCACGTATTTTTTGAGGGCCATCCGGATCGGAACCCGCGAGAGCGGGAGCGCGAGCAGGAAGCCGACCGCGTCGGTGACGAGTCCCGGCGTGAGCAGGAACGCGCCGGCGGCGATCAGGAGGCCACCGTCGAGCAGTTCGTCGGTCGGTGGCTCGCCGCGGGCCAGCTTGCGCTGAACCCGTGCGAGCGTCGCGCGCCCCTCGGCGCGGAGGAGGAGCATCCCGAGGACGGCCGTCAACACGACGAGCGCGACCGTGACCGCCCACCCCAGCCGCGTCGCGACGACGATCAGGAACAGCGCGTCCACGAGGGGGACGACGAGGAGCAGCGCGAGCAGCGTTCGCGGGCGCATACCGTCGCCTTCCCGCCGGGGACGCATAGCCCTTTTCGTCCGGAGTTGCCCGCTCCGCGACCGACCGCCCCGCGGCCGCCGTCGCTTCGCGGCCGTCCGCTCCGCGACCGCCACGGCTTTGACCGCCCGGTCCGAGCCGACCGTATGGATATCGTCGGCGCGCTCGGCCGCGATCCCCCGGACCGCGAGTCGCTGCCGCGGTGGCTCGCCCCGCTCCCGAAGCCGCTGGAGGACATCGCCTTCCGGCTGATCTGGGTGATCGTCGCCATCAACCTGCTCGGCACCGCGTTCGGCTTCTGGTACTACCGGTTCCAGTTCCGCGAGCTTCCGGTCGAGATGTGGCCGTTCATCCCCGACAGTCCGGGCGCGACGCTGCTGATCGCGCTCGCGCTCGCGGCGTGGGGGGTCGGCCGCTCGAGCGACACGCTCGCGACGCTCGCCTTCTTCGGGAACATCAAGCTCGGGCTCTGGACCCCGTACGTCCTCGTCGTCTTCTGGCCGGCGTTCCTCGCGAACTCCGGCCCCGCGATGTACGCGTTCCTCTTCGTGAGCCACCTCGGGATGGTCGTGCAGGCGTTCGTGCTCCACCGGATCACCGACTTCCCGCTGAAGGCGGTCGGCGTCGCGACCGCGTGGTACACGGTCGACCTGTTGATGGACTACTTCGTCCCGGTGATCGGCGAAGTGACCCACACCTCGATCCCATACGCCGACGCCGAGCCGTGGTTCACGACGACCGTGTTGCAGGTCGCGGCGGCCGGCGCGGTCGCGCTCACCGTGATCCCCCTGTTCTGGGCGCTCGCGACGCGGGTCGCCACGCTCCGGCGCCGATCCGGAGAGACGGCCTGACGCCGCCAGCGGCGTCCCCCGTTTAAGTCCTCCCGGACCGTCGGGTCGGGCATGAGCGCGTACGAGCGGATCGCGGACCTCACCGTGACCATCGAGTCGGTTGAGCGCCGCCGGTACACCGGCGAGACCACGAGCGGGTTCGAGCGAACGACCACCGAGTTCCGCCTCGCCGGCGACGGCGTCGTCGGACGCGGCGAGGACGTGACGTACGAGACCGAGGACCACGCCGCGCTGGTCGGGACCGACCCCATCGACATCGAGGGGGAGTGGACCATCGACGAGCTGTCGGCGCGCCTCGACGAGATCGACCTGTTCGCGCACAAACCCCCCGAACGAGCGTACTTCCGCAACTACAGGCGATGGGCGGTCGAGAGCGCCGCGCTCGATCTCGCGCTCCGACAGCGTGGAGTGTCGCTCGGCGAGCGGCTCGGGATCGAGCCCGAGCCGGTCCGGTTCGTCGTCTCGACGCGCCTCGGGGAGCCGCCGACGACCGACCGGGTCGAAGAGCTCCTCGCGCTCGACGACGACCTGGAGTTCAAGCTCGACCCGACGCCCGACTGGCCGGAGGAGGCGTTCGTCACGCTCAGAGAAACCGACGCGGTCCGGATCCTCGATCTGAAAGGGTGGTACGAGGACACGGACGTCGACGTCGAGCCCGACCCCGAGCTGTACCGCGACGTGTTCGCCGCGTTCCCGGCCGCGGTCGTGGAGGACCCCGGGTTCACGCCCGAGACGCGCCCGCTCGTTGAGCCGCAGGCCGACCGACTCTCCTTCGACTACCCGATCGACGGGGTCGAGAGCCTCGAATCGCTCCCCGTCGAGCCGGGGTGGTGCAACATCAAGCCCTCCCGGTTCGGGACGCTCGAGTCGCTGTTCGAGACGATCGCGCACTGTCGGTCGAAGGGGATCGACCTGTACGGCGGCGGCCAGTTCGAACTCGCCAGCGGTCGGACCGCGATCCAGACGCTCGCGGCGCTCTTCTACCCGGACGGACCGAACGACGTGGCCCCTCGACCGTTCAACGACCCCGAGGCGTCGCCGCCGTACCCGATGAGTCCGATTCGGCCCCACCGCGACGCCGTCGGCTTCGAGTTCTGAGCGGGAAGCGAATCGGAGTCCGAAGCGCCGGGCGGTCGCGCCCTATCGCTCGCGCTCCCTGACCCGGTCCGACGGCGGCGACGGGGCGGAGTCGCGGTCGGAGTCGGGTTCGCGCTCGGTCGCGGAGCCGACCCGGGACGCGCCGTCGGCTTCGCGCTCGCGGGTGTCGGCCACCCGTTGGGCGGCGTCGGCGATCGAGTCGAAGACGGCGAGCGTCCGGTAGCTGAGGTAGAGTCCGAACGGTAGACCCACGCCGATCAGAACGCCGAGGAGGAGTTCTGCGACGATCACGGCCGAGTACGTGAGCGCGAGGAGGGAGAGGGCGGCCAACGCCGCGCCGATGGGCGTTCGAAGGGCGTCGGAGGGCGAGAGCGGGTCGTGCGGCATACCCTCCGCTATCGGGGCGAGATACTAAAAACGGGCGCGAAACGGAGCGGCGGCGGCGACGCGACCGTCGTCAGTCGTCGGCGGGAGCCGCGGAGTCGCCGGCGGAGACGCCGGTGCCGGGGCCGATGTCGATCCCGAGCGCTTCGAGCTTCTCGTCGGGGACGACGCCGTCGACCCAGCCGCGGGTCTCGTAGTACTCCGCCTTCATCTCGTCGAGCTCGCAGAGCTGCCCCTCGCTGGCGCCCGTGCCGGGGACGGCGTCCGGGTGCCCGTCGATGAAGCGGTTCGGCAGGGTGTCGTCGGCACCGTCGAAGCCGACGAGGTTGTTGTAGTAGCGCTCGAGGTTGTACACCCGTTCGCCGGCCTCGAACAGCTCGTCTTCGGTGACGTCGCGGCCGGTCATGCCGTTGTACTGGAGCACGTACTCCTCGATCCCTTCCGCGAACGCGCTGAACTTGCAGATGTCGAAGGAGTCGGAGACGGCGTGCAGGTCCTGGAAGGTGGCGGTGAGCTCGCCTTTGCCCTCCCACTCGTACGGATCGACCTTCTCCGGAATGCCGAGAATCTCGGCGGCCGGCGTGTAGCCGCGCAGGTGGCAGGCGCCGCGGTTGGAGGTCGCGTACGCGATCCCCATCCCCTTCATACAGCGCGGGTCGTAGGCGGCCATCGTCTGGCCCTTGACCGAGAGCTTGTTGCCGTGGGCGTCCTTCGCGTCGGCGATGCGCTCGGGCCCCTCCGCGAGGAGGTCGCCGAGGTCCGAGGAGCGGTGGCCGATCTCGTCGAGGAGATCGATCATCGTCTCGGAGTCGCCCCAGTCGAGGTGGCCGACGTCGTCGAGTTTCCCCTCTTCGCTCATCTCCATCGCCATCGCCATCATGTTGCCGGCCTCGATGGTGTCGATGCCGAGGTCGTTACAGCGCTGGAGCATCAGCGCGATCTCGTCGCGGTCGGAGTGGCCGGAGTTCGGCCCGAGCGCCCACGCGGACTCGTACTCGTACGACTCCGTGCGGACGTTCATGTCCTCGCCCTTGTGCGTGACGTCGACGTCGACCTCCTTCTTGCACGCCACCGGACAGGAGTGACACGTGGGCTCGTCGACGAGGATGTTCTCGCGGACGTTCTCGCCGGAGACGCGCTCCGCCTCGATGTCGGTGCCCTCGGCGTCGTGGTACGCCTCCGTCGAGGTGTACTTCGCGTTCTTCGTCGGGAGGCCGTCCATCTCCTCCGTCGCGTTCATCAGGACGTTGGTGCCGTACATCGAGAGCCCGCCCTCGTTGGGCGCGGTCACGTCGGACTCGCGGATGACCTCCATCGCCTGCTGGTACCCCTCTTGGAACGTCTCCGGGGAGGCCGGCTTCGGCATGTCGGTGCCGCTCTTGACGACGACGGCCTTCACGTTCTTCGAGCCCATCACGGCGCCGGTGCCGCCGCGACCCGAGGCGCGGTCGTCCTCGTTGATGACGCAGCCGTAGCGCACCTCGTTCTCGCCGCCCTGCCCGATCGCCATCACGGAGACGTTCCGACCGACCTTCCCGTCGACCTCCTCGCCGATCTGGTCGATCGTGTCGTGGACGCCCTGTCCCCAGAGGTGGGCGGCGTCGCGTACCTCGACCTCGCCGTCCTCGACGAACAGGTAGACAGGCTCGTCGCTCGCGCCGTCCAGTAGGAGGCCGTCGAGCCCGGACCATTTGAGTCGGGCCCCGGACCAGCCGCCGTGGTGGGAGTCGGTGACCGTCCCCGTCAGCGGGGACTTCGTCACCAGGGCGATCCGACCGCTCATCACGGTTTGGGTGCCCGTGAGCGGACCGGTCATGAACGCCAGTCGGTTCTCCGGCCCCAGCGGGTCCACGTCGGGCCCCTTGTCGAAGACGTACTTCACGCCGAGCCCGCGCGCGCCGATGTACTTCTTGGCGTCGTCGTCGTCGATCCCGCGGTACTCGACCGTTCCATCCCCGAGATCGATCTGTGCAACTCGGTCTCTGTAGCCGCCCATTTTAGTCATGTAATGCTCTTTCATTATATTAGGGCCGTACCGTGTTAGTTGTTAATTCGGTCACGCAACCAAGATCGGTTACAGCGCGTCGGGAAGATCCGGTCCTCCTCCCGGCTGCGGTGCGTGTTCGGTCGGCGGATCGATGCTCTGGGGGCGGTCGGCCGCGACGGCGTCGAGAAGGGATTAACCCGATCGGGACCGAGCCGAAAGCGTGAACGACTCCGACGACGCGGCCACACGGCGGAAGCGAGACCGCCACGGTCGAAAGCGGCTCGGCGGCTCGTGGCGGTCCACCGCCGCGTTCGCAGCGCTCGTCGTCATCGCGTCGCTCGTCCCGGTCCCGGCAGTCGGGTCCGGGAGCGGCGGTTCGGGGGTCGCGCTTCCCGCGTGGATCGGGTTCACGACCCCGTTCCACCTCGTCGGGTACGTCGTCCTCGCCGCGCTGGCGACCCGAACAGCGATCGGATCGGGACGAGAATCGGTCGCGGCGGCCGCGGTCGGCATCGGTGTCGCCGTCGCCGTCGGATTCGGCGTCGAACTCGTCCAGGCGCCGATCGCCTGGCGGTCGTTCGCGTGGGGGGACGCCGCCGTCAACGCCGTCGGCGCGGGGATCGGGGGCGCGGCGGTCCTCGCGGGCGCCGGTTACCCGCGGAGCGCCGGCGGCGAGCGGCGATGACGACACGGCTTTACGCGCTCGTCCGCTTCCTCCGGTAATGAGCAAGCCGAGCCCCGACGCGTACGAGCAGGGGCGCGGGATGGACGCGCACAACGCCGTGATGCGCGACATCCGCGCCGAGCGCTCGGAGACGTACGACCCGACCCAGCCCACCCGCGTGTGGATCGACGAGGACAACACGCCGGACGGCGTGGTGAACTCCCTGACTATCATCCTCAACACGGGCGGCTGTCGGTGGGCCCGCGCCGGCGGCTGTACCATGTGCGGCTACGTCGCGGAGTCGGTCGAGGGCGGCAGCGTGAGCCACGAGGCCCTGATGAACCAGATCGAGGTGTGTCTCGACCACGAGCGCGAGGAGGCGGACGCGCCCGCCGAGCTGATCAAGATCTACACCTCCGGCTCGTTCCTCGACGAGCGCGAGGTCCCCGCGGAGACCCGACGGGCCATCGCCGAGACGTTCGCGGACCGGGACCGGATCGTCGTCGAGTCGCTGCCGGACTTCGTGAGTCGGGAGAAGGTCCGCGACTTCGCTGACCGCGGCATCGCGACCGACGTGGCGGTCGGGCTGGAGACCGCGACCGACCGCGTCCGCCACGACTGCGTGAACAAGTACTTCGACTTCGCCGACTTCGAGGACGCCTGTGCCGAGGCGGCCGCGGCCGACGAGACAGTCGACGCCGACGTGGGGATCAAGGCGTACCTCCTGATGAAGCCGCCCTTCCTCGCGGAGCCGGAGGCCGCCGCCGACATGATCGACTCGATCCGGCGCTGTGCCGCGGTCGAGGGGTGCCACACCGTCTCGATGAACCCGACGAACGTCCAGCGGTACACGATGGTCGACGAGCTGTTCTTCGAGGGGGGGTACCGTCCGCCGTGGCTCTGGTCGGTCGCGCACGTCCTCGAAGCGACCGCCGACGTCGACGCCATCGTCGTCTCGGATCCGGTCGGTCACGGCTCCGACCGGGGCGCGCACAACTGCGGCGAGTGCGACGACCGCGTCCAAACCGCGATCAAGGACTTCGACAAGCGGCAGGACCCGAGCGTCTTCGAGCAGGTGTCCTGCGAGTGTGAGGCGACGTGGGAGCTCGTCATGGAGGAAGAGACGAGCTACAACATGCCGCTCGCGCGGTAGATACGTCCGGAACGAGAGGTCCTGCGCAGCGCAGCGATCACCATTCTCCGGCATTCCGAAACGTTCGATCCGTTTCAGGCGATTTTGTGCACAATGTGTCCGTGACAATACGGACCATACCGAACGATCAGGTCGAAAAAGACCCTTATACCTCCGGATACTGAGGTTATCCATGAACGCAGACGCCAACGGTCCCCGGTCGGTTCGCGGCAAGTCGGTCCTGTTCTGTGCGGAGTGCAGCTTCGAAAACCCCGTTTCGGAGGGGTGGCTCGTCGTCAGCGACGGCGACGAGCGCACGATCGTTTGTCCGGAGTGCGGTCACGTCGCCGACCACCGGACGGAGCGGTCAGCCCCGGCGCCAAGGGCCGACTGAACGGGCGGTCCGATCGGCCGGTCGGTTTCGCGGCTCTCGCTTTCCTACCCTCCTGTCCCCCCGTCTCGCCTCCGGCCCTTCCCGCAGCGTCCGCCTTCGCCGCGCCTCACTCCCTTTCCGGGGCTCGTTCGGCCAACACCGGGATCGCGTCCAGTTTGTCGTCGTCGAGCGCGTCCCAGTCGATTCCCGTCGGACGCGTGTGCGGCGTGTCGGTACGGACCGTCCGCTCGGGAGTGACCACCAGGTCGAGCGGTACGTCGTGAGCGTCGGGCGCGGGAAGCTCCGCGGCGTCGGCGACCGGCGATTCGGGGCCGTCGAGGACCGATAGCTCGTGGACCGTGGTCGCCACGACGGTCGCGTCGTCGTCGGGCTCCGACCGACTGTCACCGGGCGAAGCTCGGTTGCCAGGGGGACTCTGTCCCTCGCCGCCAGAGGCGCGGGGGGCCTCGCTGTCGACGGCGCCCAGCTCGCTGAGCACGCCCCACTCGAGGTCGCTGTACCCCTCGCCTTTCCCGATCCGGGCGCCGTCGGTCGTGACGCCCACCGAACCGGCGACCACGAGGTCGACGTGCGGGACCTCCTCCGGCGGGACCGGCGTCCCGTGGGTGGAGATGCCGGAGACGGTCGTGGCGTCGTCGACGGTCGGGGCGTCGGGCGGTGCGTCGCCGTCGCTCTCGGCGTCGACGAGCGACTCGGGATCGAGCCGAAGGAACGGGTCGGCGTCGCGGAGCCGCGGTTGGGCGACGTAGACGGTCTTCCCGGCCCGGAGCGCGGCGCGGCGCACGGGGAGCTGCGGCGCGTCGGGGTTGCACTTCAGCGTCGACGCCGCGGCCCACGCGTCGGTGTCGGTCAGCCGATCGCACGCGGCGGCGGCGCCCGCGAAGTTCGGGATGCGGTCGTGGGGCGGGAACGGGAACCGGGCTTCGCCGCGGTCCTCGAAGGCGTCCCAGACGGCCTCGCGAACGGCCTGTTTGTCCATGATCGGCGTTAAAATCGCGGCGACAAGTATCTCTCGCTCACCGGCTCCGTCGCGCTCTCGTCGCGCTTCCGTCGCGTGTTCATCGTTCGCTCGTCGCGCGTTCGTCGTGCGTCCGTCTCGCGATCGACGGAGTGCCGGGGTTTATATATCAGATGTGTGTGATTTTTCTCATGCTTGAAGACGGGCTCTCGTATCCGGTTCGCGGCGATTGGATCGGCCGAATCGCTATCGGAGGGATACTGGGGCTGTTCTCGGTGCTGCTCCTCCCGGCGTTCATCATCGTCGGCTATCTCGTCCGGGTGCTCGAAGAGACGATCGGCGGCGAGGACGTGCCGCCGGAGTTCACCGACTGGGGCGACCTGCTGATGAAGGGCGTGATCGGGACGATCATCACGATCGCGTACACGGTCATCCCGGTGGTCGTGTACGGCGTCGTCGTCGCGGTCGTGGGGGGAACGAGCGGCGCGATCGGCGGCGACGCGGGCGCGCTCATCGGCGTTGTCGGCGTGCTGCTCGCGCTGGCGTTCATCCCCGTGCTGTTCCTCATTTACTACGCGGTTCCCGCCGCGCTGTCGGCGTACGCGGCCCGCGGCGAGATGAGCGCCGCGTTCGACCCCGACCTGCTGAAGCCGGCGGTGTTCAGCACCGAGTACCTCGTCGCAGTGCTCATGCCGATCGTCGTCGCGGTGGTCTCGTGGATCGCCACCGCGGTGCTGGCCGTCACCGTCGTCGGCCTCCTGCTCGTCCCGTTCGTCCAGTTCTACGGCCAGGTCGCGGTGTTCCGGATGTTCGGCGCCGCGTTTGCGACCGTGAACGACCGGATCGAGACGGGGTCGGTCGGCGGCGCGGTCGGCGGCGACGACCTCGCGTACTGAACCGGCGGCGGGACGGTTTCGCGTACCCGACTGGGATCGGATACGACGGCCGACCGACCGTTACCCCGTCTCGCGACGCGCCTTTTAAACCGCTCAACCACCCACGTAGGAGTATGTTCGAAGACCGGCCGGACCGCGACGCCGAGGTCGTCCTCGTGGGGCGATCGAACGTCGGCAAGTCCACGCTGATGCGCCAGCTGACGGGTCACGACTTCTCGACCGGCGGCAAGCCGGGGGTCACCCGCCAGCCGAACCACTTCGACTGGGCCAGCGAGAGCTTCATGTTCACCGACCTGCCCGGCTTCGGGTTCATGTCCGGCGTCGAGGAGGAGCACCGCGAGGCGATCAAGACGAACATCGTCCGCTACCTGGAGGAGAACGCCGACTCGATCCTGGCGGGCGTCGTCGTGATGGACGGGAAGGCCGCCGTCGACATCATCGACCGCCACGCCGAGCGCGGGAACATCCCGCACGACGTGGAGATGTTCGGCTTCCTCGAGGACGTGGGCGTCGAGCCCATCGTCGCCGTCAACAAGACCGACAAGATCGACGACCTCGACGAGCGGCTCGACGAGATCTGCGACCGCCTCGGCCTCTACCCGCCGTGGCAGCAGTGGTCCGATCGGATCGCTCCGATCTGCGCGAAGCGGGGCGACATCGAGGCGCTGGAGGAGTGCCTTCGAACGCGCTTCCACGAGCACAACCGCGACGACCTGCTGAAGTTCGTCGCCTGAGAGGCCGGCTGCGGTTTTATATAGCGACCTGACGACGGTACGTTCATGAACGCCCGTCCCGTCGCGGCGCTGGGCGTCGCGCTCACGACGTTTCTCGTCGTCGCCGCGCTTCTCACCGACCTCCTCGCGGCGCGGATCGCGTTTTCGGCGATCGTCGGTCTCCCCGTCGGACTCGTCGCTGGCGCCGCGTCGGGGATCGCGACGTGGACCCGCCTCTGGGGCGTCTCGCGGGCCCGCCCGCATCTGCTCGGGACCGCCGCGTTCGGCTACGCCCTCCTCGCCGTCGCCGCGGTCTCGTACTCGGTGCCGCCGGCTCGTCGCTTCGTCAGCGTCGAGACCGCGGTCCCGTTCGCCGCGGTGTGTGCGATCGCCGCGTTCCTGCTCGCTCGTCGGTACGCGACTCGGATCGCGTGAGTCGGGGGGCGGTGTCGGTAGGTGAGTCGGTTGGGAGAGTCGCAGCGAAGAATCGGCGGGAAATGTCGGGAGAACGCGAACCTATCGACGCCGTCAGGCGAACACCACGACCCGGAACAGCCACAGCGTGACCATCCCGCCGGCGATGGTCGCCATCACGTTCTCCGTGCGCCACGCGATCACGCCGGCGACGGCGCCAGCGATCAGCCGCTCGTCGGCGACCGTCGCGACGACCGAGGGGCGGATCGTCAGCAATTTGGGGAGCACGAGCGCCGCGAGCACCGCGGGCGGAACGTATCGGAGCGGGCGCTTGATGCGCGGGGGGACCTCGTCGATCCGGCCGAACAGGTGGATGAACGAGAGGCGGAACCCGTAGGTCGCGAGTCCGATGAGCACGATGGCGAGCCAGACCCCGAGCGAGCCGCCGAGAACGGGGGCGTCCGTCACTCGACGAACACCTCCGTCGCCAGCCCGACGGCGATTCCGGAGACGGCGCCCGCGAGCAGCCCGAGGTTCATCGGGAGCCCGGCGGCGACGACCGCGATGGCGCCGCCGGCGACGCCAGCGGCGGTGGTCGGTCGGTCCTTCATCGCTGGGACGAGGAGCGCGAGGAACACAAGCGGAACCGCGAAGGTCAACCCCCAGGCGTCGGGGACGCTGGCGCCGACGACGACGCCGGCGACCGTCCCGATCTGCCAGACCACCCACAGGGAGGCGGCCGCCCCGAGGTAGTAGCGCCAGCGGCTACGCTCCGGGTTCGACTCGAACTCCGCGAGCGAGAGCGCGTACGCCTGGTCGGTGAGCACGTAGGCGAGCCCCGCGCGGAGCCGGCGACCGTAGTCCGCGAAGTGCGGCGCGATGGACGCCGAGTACATCACCATCCGGACGTTGATCACGACCGCGGTGCCGACCACGACCGCGAGCGGGGCGCCGGACCCGAGCAGGTCGAGCGCGGCGAGCTGCGAGGCGCCCGCGAACACGATCACCGACATCCCGACCGCCTCGGCGAGCCCGAGCCCGGCGTCGACGGCGGCGATGCCGGCGACGAGCGCGAAGGGAGCGATCCCGAGCAGCAGCGGCGACACGTCACGGACGCCGGCCCGGAGGTCGGCGTCGAGGAGGTCCCCGTCCACGGTCACTCTTTGGGGTAAACCGGTTCGTCGTACTTCGCCGCGAGGTGGTCGGCGTGTTCCAGCTTCGCGTTGGCCTTGCGGAACGTGCCGAGCAGGGAGTGGACCTCGCGCTCGGTCGGGTGGGCGCGGCCGAGCAGCCGGCGCATCAGCAGCGCGTTCTTCTCTCGCACGTGCTCGCGCTGGCCGGTCGCGTCGAGGAACTCGTCGAAGAACCCGTGGAAGCGCTCCACGTCGCTCTCCGGGGCGCGGGTGACCTCGGTGTCGGGCAGCTGCGTCTCGTCGACGGTGAGCTCGCGGAGCTCGTACAGGAGGACCGTGGCGGCCTGCCCGAGGTTCAACACGGGGTAGTCGTCGTCGGCCGGGATGGAACACACCTCGTCGAGCCGCGAGAGTTCGTCGTTGTTGAGGCCGCGTCCCTCTCGCCCGAAGACGATGGCGGTCGGCGCGTCGACCGTCTTCAGCGACTCCCGGAGTTCGGCCGGCGTCTTGAAGGGATACCGCTCGTGGCTCCGGTCGTCCTCGCCGGTGATCGCGGTGGTGCCGACCGTGTGGTAGTTCGCGACGACCTCGTCGAAGG
The DNA here is from genome assembly GCF_052439115.2 of Halorubrum sp. FL23. Classification (NCBI taxonomy): domain Archaea; kingdom Methanobacteriati; phylum Methanobacteriota; class Halobacteria; order Halobacteriales; family Haloferacaceae; genus Halorubrum; species Halorubrum sp. FL23. Next base: position 116,979 of record NZ_JBQVRO020000006.1, on the reverse strand, counting down.
TCACCTCGTCGGCGTTCGGGAGCACGTCCTCGCGGGCGTGGCCGGCGAAGCCGTACGCCTCGCCGTCCTCCGCCAGCTCCGGCGGGTCGACCAGCTTGAGGTCGGTGAGGCCGAAGTTCTTCATCGCTCTGGCGATGGTGCCGACGTTGCCCGGCGTCTCGGGCTCGACCACGACCACGACCGGCTTGCGGCGGGGTGATCGGTCGGCCTGTGGATCAGCGTCAGAACCGGCGGCAGCGTCGGTCTCGTCTCGCTCGGCGTCGGTCTCGTCTGCGCCGCTCATCGGTTCGACGGGTAGTCGGTCGAGAGGTCGACGTCCTCGAAGTCGTCCTCGCTCAGCTTCTCCTCCTCGTCGCCGTCCTTGCCGGCGAGTTCGAGAATGTCGATCCGGTCGCCGTCGAAGTCCTGTTCGACGCGCTCCTGGATGTCCTGCTGGTCCGGCAGGTCCGGAAGCCCGTCCGGGTCCTCGTCGACGTGCTCGACGGAGCCGTACCCCTCGGGGGCGCCGTTGCCCGCGGCGACCCACTCGTGGAACCGGTCGCCGAACTCGCGCGAGCCGGCGTGCTCGCTGCCGCCCTCCTCGCGGAACCAGTAGATCAGCTCCGGCTCGTGTTCGGGGCAGAGCAGCACCTCCCCCTTCGGCTCGCCGTAGACGATCTCGGCCTGATTACAGCGGTGGACCTCGTCCTCGCCGTGTTCGAGGTAACAGACGTCGCAGGGCTCCTCGACGAGGCTGACGAGCCGGACGAGACGCTCTCGGGGCTCTTCGGGGATCTCGTCGAGGGGCTTCAGCTCCTCGTCGTCGGTGAATATCTCCTCCTCGTCGAACCGCCACCCGCGGAGGCCGACGCTCACTTTCGCCATGGGCGGGGGTACGCGAGGCGCAGATAAAAACGCGTCCTTCCGGGGACGAACGCCCCGTTCGCGAGGCATATACCGACGCGGCGCGTATCGCGGACAATGCGACGACGGGGAGTTCTCTCGGCGATGGGTGCCGCGTCGATCGGCGGGCTCGCGGGCTGTGTCGGAAGCGCCCCCACGGCGGGCGGCGGGGGCGACGACGGTGACGGAAGTGGAGGAGCCGGAGACGAGTCCGACACCCTCCCCACCGACTGGCCGTCCGGGACGTACGCCGACTACGACGTGACCACGGTCACCGCCCGGACCGCCGAGGGCGACGAGCTGGGAGCGGTCCGCGCCGCGATCGCGGACACCGGCGAGAAGCGGTATCTCGGACTGAGCGACGCGGCGTCGCTCCCGGAAAACGCCGGGATGCTGTTCGTCTACGACACGCCTCGAGACTCCCTAACGTACGTGATGCGCGAGATGGACTTCGGGATTGACATCGTGTACGTCGCCGGCGACAGAGAGATCGTCGAGATCCACAACGCGCCGGAGCCGGGACCGAACGAGGACGGGAACGAGCAGAGATACTCCGGCTCGGGGCAGTACGTGCTCGAAGTCCCCTACGAGTGGACCGACCGGCGCGGCGTCGACGTGGGGGACTCGCTGGCGTTCACGCCGTGAGCCCCGGCGGACCCGGTCGGGACGCCGGTCCGAACCCCCGGCGAGCGCGTCGGGTACTCGCCCCGTTTATATCGCTCGCGCCCGTGGTGATCGTATGCGAAACGTGGACGCCGCGGGCCTCGGGATCGGCGACGATCACCCGCCCCGGATCATGGGCGTACTCAACGTCTCTTCGGAGTCGCCGTACGACCCGAGCGTGTACGACGACCCCGGCGAGGCCGCGGAGTACGTCGACGAGGAGCTGATCGGCGAGGGCGCCGACATCGTCGACGTGGGACTCGAGTCGGCCAACAAGGACCTCGACGTGCTCTCCGCCGAGCAGGAGCTCGATCGGCTCGACACCGCGGTCGAGACGCTGGCGTCGACCTCGGGCGACGCCGTCTGGTCGATCGAGACCCGCTACCACGAGGTCGCCGACGAGGCGCTCGCGCGGGGGTTCGACATGGTCAACGACATCTGCGGCTTCGCGGACCCCGAGATGCCCCGCGTCTGCCGCGAGCACGACGCGGCGGTCTCGAAGATGGCCTCGCCGCCGGATCTGGAGCGGCCGGGCGCGATAGAGGACGTCGACTGGGCGGCGCGAAGCGCCGCCAGTCCAGAGCGTAGCTGGAGCTACGCGGACGACATCTACGAGGCCCTCTCGATGAACGGCTTCACCGACAAGACGATCCTCGACCCCGCTTTCGGCGGCTGGTCCGTCGAGAAGACCCACGCCGACGACCGCGAGACGTTCCACCGGCTACGCGAGTTCCGCGGGTACGGTCGCCCGCTGCTCGTCTCGATCAACCGCAAGAGCTTCCTCAAGACGATCGCGGGCCGGAGCACCGAGGAGGCGCTGCCGGTGTCGCTGGCGGCCACCTCGATGGCGGTCGAGCGGGGCGCCCACGTGATCCGCACCCACGACGTGGCCGAGACGCGCGACGCGGCGCTGGTCGGGGCGGAGTTCGCCCGCGACCGGGTCCGCCCGACCGCCGACTCCGGCGCCGTCACCCTCGAGGAGCTCGACGTGACGACGGTCCGAGAGGCCGAGCGCCACCTCGACCGGCTCGGCGCCGACCGCGGCGTCGCCGGCGACGCCGTCGTCCGTACCTACGAGCTCCGCGGGCTCACCGACGAGGCCGTCGGCGCGCTCCGGGCGGCGACCGCCGACTCCGACACCGGTGCGGCGTTCGCTATCGCCGGCTCAGCCCCCCACGAGGCCGCGACGCCGTCTTCCGCCACGGACGGTGGGTCGCCCGACCGCATCGGCGCCGAGGGCGGCGCCGGGCTCCTCGTCGGGACGCCGACCGGTGTGTCAGCGGTCCGATCGGCCGTTTCGGGCGTCTCGTCGGCGCTCGACGCCGCGCTCGAATCGATCGACGACACCTCGAAGTAAGAGAAAGTTTATGCCGTCGTGTAGACAACCCGTTCAGTGGACGCCGGAGGGGCACGCGGGTAGGGGTACTCTGTGCCACTCCGGCCCATACCATATTCGACTCCGCCAGCGACGGCGCCGTCCGGCGCCGCGGCCGAGGCGCGGCGTCGGCGTGCTGGGGGTGAGCGAGAACCGATGAACTTCGAGACCTTCGAGCCGGTGTACGAGGCGATCCTCGCGGACTTCGGCTTCGATCGGGCGGCCGACGAGCGCGCCCGCGACGCCGCGGCCGAGATCGCGACGCCGTTCCCGCTCGACCGACTCGGCGACTGGCGGGGCGACACCGTGGCGATCGCGGGCGCCGCTCCGACTCTGGCGGACGAGGTCGGGATCGCCCGCGAGGCCGACGCGGTCGTCGCCGCCTCCACCGCGGTCGACGTGCTCCGTGAGCGCGGCGTCGCCGTCGACTGCATGGTGACCGACCTCGACAAGAACCCCGACACCGCGGCGGAGCTGACCCGAGAGGGAGTCCCGGTCGCGGCCCACGCCCACGGCGACAACATCCCCGCGGTCCGCGAGTGGCTCCCCCGATTCGCGGACGCGGCGACGCTGGCGACGACGCAGGCGGTCCCCGTCGGTCCGGTCCGAAACCTCGGCGGGTTCACGGACGGCGACCGCGCCGCCTTCCTCGCGGACCACGTCAGCGCCGGGCGGCTCGTCTTCCCGGGGTGGAAGTTCGACGACCCGGACGTGGGCCCGATGAAGGCGCGGAAGCTCGACTGGGCGGCGCGGCTGCTGCGGTGGTTGGAACGCCGCCGCGACGAACGGTTCGGGATCCTCGACGGGCGCCGCGGGGGGCTCGACGAGGCGCTCGAGCCGATCCTTCGTGGACGCGACGGGGGGTGAAACGGCCTCAGAAGGAGCTATGCCACGCGATCTGCCGGCAGTAGCTCGGATCGGTCGCGGGCGTCGAGCCACTCGACCAGCTGAACGAGCTGGTCGCTCGCGGCCTCGAACAGCCGCTCGGCCTTCTCCGGGGTCACGTCGGTCGGATCGCCGAACGCCCCGTTCGCGGAGTTCTCGATCGCGTCGTAGAACGTCCGGGCGCCGTGGACCATCGCGTCCGACTCGCTGAGGTGGACGAGCCCGTCGTCGCGGGCGTCCGCCAGCCGGTCCGTGTCGACGAGCTCCGGGGCGATGTGCGTGATCATCGCGGTCTCCTTCGGGCCCGCGTGCGGCCCGTTGTGCTCGAACAGGTCGTCGACGAGCTCCGGGATCGACTCGTCCCACATCCACTCGATCGCGTATGCCGCCTCGTCCTCGTGGAGTCGGCGGCCGACCTCTCGGAGGTGCTGGACGTTGCCGCCGTGGGCGTTCACGAACACGACGCGGTCGATCCCGTGGTACGCGAGGTTCCGGGTGAACGACTCGACGTAGTCGCGGAACTCCGGCGGATCGACCCACATCGTCCCCGGGAACTGCCGGTGGTGCGGGCTGACCCCGACCGTGATCGTGGGAGTGCGGACGGCGTCCGTCTCCTCTGCGGCCGCGGTCGCGAGCGCCTCGGCGATCAGGTGGTCGGTCGCCAGCGGCAGGTGCGGACCGTGCTGTTCGGTGGAGCCGAGCGGGACGAGCGCGACCGACCCGTCCGACAACGCCTCGCTGAGCTCCGGCCACGTGTGGTCGGCGAGATACATACTTGATCTCGGGCTCGGGGACGTATGAACCCCGCTCTCGCGGTCGCGTTCGCCGGGAGCGGCAGCCTCGAACCCCGGTGAGAGCGACGCCGAACGACCCGAACGAGGCCGTCGGCCCGTGTCGCCACCCTTTTTGTGTCCTCCCGCCGAAATCCGGCGTATGTTTGGAGGCGGCGGTATGAACCCGCGGAAGATGAAACAGATGATGAAACAGATGGGGATCGACGTCGAGGAGCTCGACGCCGAGCGGGTCGTCATCGAGACGGCCGACGGCGACGATCTCGTCTTCGACGGCGCCCAGGTGACCAAGATGGACGCCCAAGGGCAGGAGACGTACCAGATCGTCGGCTCGCCCGACGCGGTCGCCGACGCCGGCGGAAGCGCCTCGGCGGTCGAGGACGAGTCGGGCGCGGCGGCGATCGAGGACGGCGACAGCGACGACGCCGGTATCCCCGACGAGGACGTGGCGCTCGTCGCCGAGCGCGCGGGCGTCCCGCAGTCGACGGCCCGCGAGGCCCTCGAGGACGCCGACGGCGACCTCGCGGCCGCGATCGCGGAGCTGGAGTGACTGATCCGGCGTGACGGACGCCGCGTACCTGCTGGTTCACGACGACCGGGAGTACCTGCTGGAGCCGGGCGAGGAGTTCGGCACCGACCTCGGCGTGCTCGAGGTCCCCGAAGACGTCGAGGACGGCGACACCGTCGAGACCCACCTCGGCACCGTCTTCGAGGTCCGGGAGCTCCGCGGCCCGGACCTGTTCAACCACCTCGAACGCACCGGCGCGCCGATGATGCCCCGCGACGTGGGGCTCGTGATGGGCCACACCGGCGCCTCGGGCGGCGACCGCGTGCTCGACGCCGGCACGGGGTCGGGGATCCTCGCCGCCTACCTCGGTCGCGCCGGCGCCGACGTGACCACCTACGAGATCGACGCCGACTTCGCCGAGGTCGCCCGCGGGAACATGGCGACCGCCGGCGTGGCCGACCGCGTGGAGGTCCGCACCGGCGATCTCACCGAGGAACTCGACGCGCTCGCCGACGAGGAGCCCTTCGACGTGTTGACGCTCGACACGGGCGACGCCCCGGCGATCGTCGAGCGCGCTGACGACCTGCTGGTCTCCGGCGGGTATCTCGCCGTCTACTCACCGTTCGTCGAGGGGACCCGCGAGGCCGCGCTCGCCGCCCGTGAGGCCGGCTTCGAGGGCATCGAGACCCTCGAAACGATCCAGCGCGAGATGGACTTCTCCGACCGCGGCTCCCGCCCCTCCACCGCGGGCGTCGGCCACACCGGCTACCTGGTGTTCGGCCGGGCGCCGTAGCGGACCGGCGCAACGTTCTTTCCGATTCCGACGCCACGGAGCGTATGGCTCGATCGACGGGCGACGACGGCGCGTCGTCTCTCGACAGCGACGACCCCTCCGAGGTCGCCGTCGCGCTCAACGAGGCCGACGACGGGCTCGCCGAGGCGATCGAATCGGCGCTCGCCGGGCGGTCCGACCTCGTCGCCGTCGGCGTTCCACTGGCGTTGCTCCCGCCGATACTCGACGCGAGGGAACGGACCGAGGCCGACGCGCCGTGGCGGGTCGCCTGCCGACCCGGCGTCGCCGACGCGCTCGGTCGGGCGCTCGTCCTCGGCACCGCGGTCGCCGAAGCGATCGATGGGGGGGCTATCGAACTGCGGACGGAGGCCGAACCCCGGGCGAGAGCGGCCGAGAGCGACGCCGGACGGATCCTGTTCGCGTCGGCCGAGCGCGTCGACGCGGTCGCGGGGCCGGAGGGGGATCGGACGCTCGTGACCGAGGCGGCGCCGGCGCGGGTCGCTCCGGCCGCCCGATCGATGCGCGAACGGTTCGCGGCCGCGGCGCCGGCGAGCGTCGAGATGCCCGGCCGGAGCCGCCTGCTCGCGGGCGCCCGAGAGACGCTCGACGACCGGTTCGCGGACGACGTGGCGGCGGTGCTCGACGCGCTGCCGTACGGCGCGGTCGGTCGAACCGGCGAGCTCACCGACCGGACGCTCCTCACGGCGCTGGCGGCGCGCCACGACCACCTGCTGTGGGATCTGCGGCGGTGGATCGGTACCGGGACGGAGCCGGACGACGGAAGCGGCGAGGGCGAGGGCGTCGGGATCGCCGCGGGACAGGACCTCACCGGAGACCGGCGGGTCCTCGTGCAGCGCGGCCTGATCGAGGCGATCAAGGTGCCCGCGGGGGCCGGGCGACCGCGGCTCCGGCTCCGGGCGATCGACGACGCGCTGCTCCGCGCGACGCCCGAGGAGGTGCTCAGCGTGCTCCGGGGGCGGTTCGCGCTCCCGGTCGACGAGGACGGCCGGGTCCGCGACCTACCCGGAGGCGACGAGCGGCGGCCGGTGTGGGATCGGCCGCGACGTGACAAGAACTAACTCCCGGCGGCGCCCCCGAACGGGTATGCCGAACTTCTCCGACAGGGTCGAGCGGATCTCCATCAGCGGGATCCGCGAGGTGTTCGAGGCGGCCGGCGACGACGCGATCAACCTCGGGCTCGGCCAGCCCGACTTCCCGACGCCGGACCACGCGCGACGGGCGGCGGTCGACGCCATCGAGAGCGGGAAGGCCGACGCCTACACCGGGAACAAGGGCACCCGGTCGCTCCGCGAGGCGATCGCCGAGAAACACCGGTCGGATCAGGGGGTCGACCTCGATCCGGGCAACGTCATCGCCACCGCTGGCGGCAGCGAGGCGCTCCACGTCGCCCTGGAGGCGCACGTCGACGCCGGCGACGAGGTGTTGATCCCGGACCCGGGGTTCGTCTCCTACGACGCGCTGACGAAGCTGACGGGCGCGGAGCCGGTGCCGGTCCCGCTGCGCGACGACCTCACCGTCGACCCCGCCGCGATCGAGGCGGCGATCACCGACGACACCGCGGCGTTCGTGGTGAACTCGCCGGGCAACCCCACCGGCGCGGTCTCCTCGGCGGACGACGTGCGCGAGTTCGCGCGGATCGCCGACGAGCACGACGTGCTCTGCATCTCCGACGAGGTGTACGAGTACACCGTCTTCGACGGGACACACCACTCGCCGATGGAGTTCGCCGAGACCGACAGCGTCGTCGTGGTCAACTCCGCCTCGAAGCTGTTCTCGATGACGGGGTGGCGGCTCGGGTGGGTGTACGGCTCCGCGGAGCGCGTCGACCGCATGCTGCGGGTCCACCAGTACGCGCAGGCCTGCGCGTCGGCGCCCGCGCAGTACGCGGCCGAGGCCGCCCTGCGGGGCGACCGCGGGGTCGTCGACGAGATGACCGCCTCCTTCGAGCGCCGCCGCGACCTCCTCCTCGACGGCTTCGACGAGATCGGGATCGACTGCCCGACGCCCCAGGGCGCGTTCTACGCGATGCCGCGGGTTCCGGAGGGGTTCGTCGACGAGTGCCTCGACCGCGGGGTCGTGGTGGTCCCCGGCGAGGCGTTCGGCGAGGGCGGGCGCGGCCACGCTCGGATCTCGTACGCGACCGACGAGAGCGAGCTCCACGACGCCCTCGACGTGATGGCGGACGCCTACGAGGCGGCGAAGTAGGCGCAAGATAACGGCCACTTTTGCCGAACGATAACCCGAGAACATTAGCCGGCGTCGGGAGGTTTCCGCAAGTTATACTGCCGCCGGCGAAGTACCGACGCGTAATGGACCGGAACATACAGGTCAGCCGTCTCGACCGCCGAGCGGTCGAGGACCAGGAGGTCGAGATCGTCGAGCGGAAGGGTATCGGACACCCGGACTCGATCTGCGACGGTATCGCGGAGTCGGTGTCGCGCGCGCTCTCGCAGCTCTACTTGGACCGCGTCGGGAAGGTACTCCACTACAACACCGACGAGACGCAGCTGGTCGCCGGTCGCGCCGCGCCCGCCTACGGCGGCGGCGAGGTCGTCGAGCCGCTCTACGTGCTCATCGTCGGGCGCGCGACGAAGGAGTACGAGGGCGAGCAGCTCCCGGTCGACTCGACCGCGCTCGCCGCCGCCCGCGACTACCTCTCCGAGGCGATCCCGGAGCTCGAGTACGGCACCGACGTGATCGTCGACGTGAAGCTCGGCGAGGGGTCGGGCGACCTGCAGGACGTGTTCGGCGAGGACACCCAGCAGGTGCCGATGGCCAACGACACCTCCTTCGGCGTCGGACACGCCCCGCTGACCGAGACGGAGGCGATCGTCCACGAGGCCGAGCACGAGCTCAACACGACCTACCACTCCGACCACCCCGAGCTCGGGCCGGACGTGAAGATCATGGGCAAGCGCGAGGGCGACCGCATCGACATCACCGTCGCGGCCGCGATGGTCGACCGGTACGTCGACGACCTCGACGACTACGACGACGCCGTCGCCGACGTGCGCGAGTTCGTCACCGAACTGGCCGAGGCGCGCACCGACCGTGAGGTCCACGTCGACGTCAACACCGCCGACGACTACGACGAGGGCTCCGTCTACCTCACCGTCACCGGCACCTCCGCCGAGCAGGGCGACGACGGCTCCGTGGGGCGCGGCAACCGCGCGAACGGGCTCATCACTCCGAACCGCCCCATGTCGATGGAGGCGACCTCCGGCAAGAACCCCGTCAACCACATCGGGAAGATCTACAACCTCCTGTCGACGCGGATCGCGGAGTCCGTCACCGACGAGGTCGACGGGATCCGCGACCTACAGGTCCGCCTGCTGTCGCAGATCGGACGCCCGATCGACGAGCCCCACGTCGCCGACGCGCAGCTCGTCACCGAGGAGGGGCTCGACATCGCCGACATCGAAGACGAGGTCGTCGCGATCGTCGACGAGGAGCTGGCGAACGTCACGGACGTGACGCGGAGCGTCATCGACGGCGACGTGTCGACGTTCTGATCCGGCGGGCGAGGGGCGCGGGACGCCGACCGCAACCGATTTGTGGAGCGACTGACTCCGATAGCGTGTGACGCGGGTGTGTCTCCTCGGCGACTCCGACGTGAACCTCACCTACGAGCTGCTGTCTCGCGAGACCGCCCGGGACGCGCTCGCGACCTACGAGATCGAGGAGCCCTTCGAGAACAGCGTCGCCGTCGACACGGTGAGCCTCGGCGCCGCAGTCGCGCTGTTGAACGATCTCAACTGGTACCTCGTGCGCTTCGTCGACGAGGCGCTGGTGCGTGAACCCTCCGTCTCCCCCGACGAGTGGCTCTCTCGCGACCTCGCCCGCGAGGTGCGCGACGGCGCGGTCCCCCCGGAGGAGACGGACCAGCGCCTGAAGGTGTTCGGGCTCGTCGACGGCCGACCGGTCGAACCCCTCTACGTCCGCCGGACGCAGGGGGAGACGCCCGGGTACGACCTCCGCGACGTCGACGAGACGGTGATCGTGCGGGTGAGCGAGTCCGAGTTTTCGGGATAGCGATCGGGCGTCGGCAGCGTCGACCCGACCGCCGCCGGCCGGTCGCGACGCCGGTTCCAGCGGAGACGGGTTGAAAAGGGTCCGGACCGAATGCGCGGTATGGGAATGAAAGGTGACGGCGAGGCGGAGCTCCACGAGATCGATCGCTTCGGCCGCGGCGTCGGCTGGATCGCGTACCCGGGCGAGGAGATGGAGCGGGCGAGCCACGCGATAGCGGTCCCGAACGAGGGGGACGAGACGGACGACGTGTGGGTGTTCGATCCGGTCGACGCGCCCGGCCTCGACGAGCTGTTGGCGGAGCTCGGCACGGTCGCGGGCGTCGTGATCGGCCTCGACCGCCACAAGCGCGACAGCGCCGCGATCGCGACCCGTCACGACGCGCCCGTCTACGTCGCCGAGTGGATGACCGGCGTCGCGGACGAACTCGACGCGCCGGTCGAACGGTTCGACTCGGAGGTGGCGAAGTCGGGGTTCGAGGCGTTCCGGATCCGCGATTCGACGGTCCCGCCGTGGCAGGAGGTCGGGTTCTTCGACGGCGAGACGCTGATCGTCCCCGAGTCGCTCGGTTCCGCCACGTACTTCCGGGGCGACCGCGAGCGGCTCGGCGTCCACCCGATGTTGCGACTGACCCCCCCGACCGAGGCGCTCTCCGGGCTGAACCCGGAGCGGGTGCGCGTGGGTCACGGCGTCGGCGTGGAGGAGCGGGGCGCGCTCGCCGTCGAGGACGCGCTCTCCGGATCGCGCCGCAAGGCGCCCGGGCTGTACGCGAAGACCCTGCGCTCGGCGCTCGGGATCTGACCGTGTCGGTCTCTGTCTGCTCGTGATCCACGTCACGCGCGACCTGCTGACGGTGCTGCTCGAGCACGCCGCCGAGAGCGACCCCGAGGCGACGAGCCTGCGGCTCTCGGCCACCCGCGCCGGCGAGTTCGACGAGGAGACGGGACTGGACCCGGAGACGCCGGTGTTGACCCACTTCACGCCGGCGGGCGTCGGCGGATCGGTGAACGCGGTGTTCGGCGTCGACATCGGAACGCCCGCGGGTCGGGGCGGGGCGCGGTTCGTGTCGCACCCAGACGGGTTCCTCGGCGTGTCGAAGACGGACGACCTCGCGGCGGTGGTGCTCGTGGCCATTCCGCCCTACGACGACGACGGGGTCGCCGCGTTCGACCGCGCCGGCGACGGGATCGAACTCGCGGTTCTCGACGCCGCGCCGCCGGAGGAGTCGCTCCCGGAGTAACGGGCCTCGGCAGGCGGACGACGAGCGCAGACCGCCCGCTCCGAGCATTGGGTTAAAAAGCCCCGAGCGAGTATCACGCCGCAATGGCAGCACGCCCACCCGGCGGCGGCGGATCCTCGGAGCCGGACGCGATCGAGTTCGGCATCGCCGTGCTCGGCGAGCGGATCGAGGAGGCGGACGTGTCGTTCCCGGCGACGGCCCGAGAGGTACGCGACGGGCTCGACGACCGCGAGGTCCCCTACGACGCCAAGGGGCGGACGATCGCGCTCGACGAGGCGCTCGATCAGGTGCCGCAGGAGCGGTTCGAAAACGAGACGGAACTCCTCGACGCGCTGTACCCGGTGTTCGACCGAAAGCGACGAGAGGGCGGCGGATTCCTGACGAGCCTGCGAGACGCGCTCCCCTTCTGAACTGCGGGGCGTCGGCGAGCCGCCGTCCGGGGCGCCTACACTTCCACTTCGGCTTCCGCCTCGGGCTCGTCGCTCCCGGTGTCGAGACGCTCGATGATATCGTTGATCAACACCACGTCGCCGACGGCTCTGACCCAGCGGTACGGAACGATGACGCCCGTGTTTCCGCCGACGCGACCGGCGAACAGCTCGTGGTTGAGCTCCGCGAGCGCGAGCCCGGTCACCGCCTGCGCGTCCAGATCGAGGCGCACGTCCTCGATCTCACCGACGAAGACGCCGTTGTTCGAGTACACCTCGCGACCGACGAGAGACGTGATCTCCTCCGGAGCAGCGTTCATATGCGATACGGTCGCGAGCGCGCCTATTAAGCGTTCGTTGTCGAACGACGCCCGTCAGACGCGGCGAGCGCCGGGTCGCTCGTGGCCGGGGTTGCTCGTGGCCGGGATCACTCGCGCGGTGCGACCAGCTCCACGGGATGCATCGGCGACGATCCCAACAGCGCGTCGAGTTGTTCGCCACAGGAGGTGCCGGCGGCGACGACGGTCCGGTCGGTGTCGCCGAACTGCTCGCGGAGGGGTTCGCCCACGTCCATGCTCAGCTCGTAGTAGTCCTCCTTGTAGCCGAACGAGCCGGCCATCCCGCAACACTCCGTCTCGGAGACGCGCACGTCGTAGCCGAGCCGCTCCATCACGGCGGTCGCGTGCTCGCCGACGCCGATCGTCCGCGCCTGACAGTGCGGGTGGTAGGCGATCCGGTTCCCCGAGGCCACCGGCCCGGTCCCCGCCGCCGGCGCCCGGAGCGCCCCCGGGTCCCCGCCGTTCTCCAGCAGGCCGAAGAGGTACTCCATGATATCGTAGCTGGCGTCGGCGAGGCGCTCGAACGAGCGCTCCGGGAGGAGCTTCTCGTACTCGCTCCGGAACATCGCGAGGTCGCTCGGCTCGATCACGACCACGTCGCGACCGGCGTCGACGTGGGTGACGAGCCCGGCGTACGCGTCCTCGGCCGCCGCCGTCGCGGTCGAGATCATCCCCTGCGAGAGCGGCGGGCGACCGCTCCCCGGAAGGTCCGGAACGCGAACGTGAACGTCGAGCGCCTCGAGCGCGCGCACCGCCGCCTTCCCGCGCTCGACGTCGACGTAGTTGGTCGCGGTGTCCGGGTAGAGCACGACGGTTCGCGCCGCCTCGCCGCTCGGGACCGCGGCGCCGCCCCGGCGCTCGAACCAGTCGACGAGCGACTCGCTCGCGAACTCGGGGAGGTCGCGTCGGCGATCGATGCCGGTCACGCGCTCGGCGAGCGCGCGCAGCGGTCCGGCGTCGGCCAGCCGGTTCGCGACCGGCGCGGTGAGGCTCCCGAGCTTCGCGACCGTCTCGTAGTTGCCGACGATCCGGGTTCCGAGATCGAGGCCGGCGGGCTCCTCGTCGGGGACCAGCTCCTCGAACAGCCAGTCGGTCTGGCGGGAGTCGACCTCGCCGCGGTTGATCCGGTCGCGGACCACCGTGTTGATCCACGGGATGTCGATCCCGACCGGACACGCCGGAACGCAGCGCGAACAGCCGGTACAGAGGTCGTTGAACTCGGCGGCGACGTCGAGCCCCTCGATGCCCGCCTCCCAGCCGGTGGCGATCCCGCCGGAGTACGTCTCGCCGCCGAAGGCGTGGCCGCCGACGCTCTGGAAGTTACCGCAGGCGTTCGAGCAGGCGGAGCACCGGATGCAGTACAGCGTCTCTCGCAGCTCCTCGTCGTCGCGCATCGCCATGCGACCGTTGTCGATGAGCACGAGGTGGAAGTCGCGGTCGGCGCCCGAGTCGTCCGCCAGCGGGGTCTCGTCCGCCTCGAAGTCGGGCACCGGCGAGTCCACGGGCGGGGTGAGCGTCGAGATGTAGGAGGTCACGTCCTGTCCCGTGCCGGAGCGCCCGATCAGCTCGACGAACGGGGAGAACTCCTCGACGGTCGGGACGAGCTTCTCGACGCCGGCCACCGCGACGTGCGTGTCGGTCGCCGTCACCGTCTTCCGGGCGTTCCCCTCGCTGGTGACAAGGAGCATCGTGCCGGAGTCGGCCGCGATGAAGTTCGCGCCGGTCATCCCTACGTCGGCGTCCTCGATCAGCTCGCCGAGGCGCTCGCGGGCGAACATCGTGAGCTCCTCGGCGGTCTCCGGCGGGTCGTCGAGGTCGAACTGCTCCGCGAACAGCTCCGAGATGCCCTCGCGGGATTTGTGGATCGCCGGCGCGACGATGTGCGAGGGCGCCTCGTCGGCCAGCTGGAGCACCCACTCGCCGAGGTCGGTCTCCAGCACGTCGACGCCCGCGTCCGCGAGCGCCTCGTTCACCTCGATCTCCTCCGAGGTCATCGACTTGGACTTGACGAGGCGGTCGGCGTCGCGCTCCTCGGCGGTCAGCTCCGTGATGTATCGGTTCGCGTCGGCGGCGTCGTCGGCGACGTAGACGGTCCCGCCGTTGGCCTCCACCGACTCGCGCACCTCGTCGACGAGCTCCGGCAGCCGACCGATCGCGTCTTCCTTGATCGCCCGGGCCTCGTCTTTCAGCTCCTCGTAGTCCTCCAGCCGCCCCGTCGACTCGTAGCGCCCCTCGTTGAACCCGCGGGTGTTCGCGGCGACCGCGTCGCCCTCGGTCGCCATCAGCTCGCGGATGCGGTCGGCCTTCGCGGCGTCGCTACTCATCGGCGGTCACCTCCGATTCGGCGGCATCCTCGTCGTCCGCCCGAAGCAACACCACGTGCACCGCTTTCGGCCCGTGCGCCCCGTGGACCAGCCCGCCCATGTCGGCGGTGGCGCTGGGGCCGGTGGCGAACACCACGTCGACCGACTCGTCGCGCGCTCGGGGGCCGAGCCACTCGAACGCGTCGGCCATGTCGGGGACGAGGTCGGCCTCACGGAGGACCACGACGTGGCGGTCGACGAAGAGGCTCACCGGCTCGGTGCCGTCCCGGTCGGCCTCGATCGCGACGCTGCCGTAGGCGGCGACGCCGAGTTCCGCCGCGGTGACCCCGGTGTGGGCCGCGCGGAGGTCGGCGGTCGTCGGTTCGGTCTCGATCCGGTCGGGGAGCGCGGCGCCCGCTGACGGGGCGTCGCTGAGCGCGACGCCGACGGCCGGCTCTCCGGCGGCCTCGTCAACCAGTTCCGAGCACGCGCTCTCGGGGCCTTCGGTGACCGTCACACCGAGGGCGTCGAGCCGGCGCTTGAACGCCGATCGGTCGGCGAGTGACATACGGGGTGGTCAGGCGGCGAGTATTTGGGTTTTGCGTCGGTTTCACCGGCTCGCAGGAGCGCTCAGGATTCGCCGACTGGGGGAGCTTTTTCACGGTTCGACCGTGAGGGTTCCTCATGGCGACCAACACGCCGGGCCCGGATCCGCGGGACGGGGGAGACTTCGACTACACAGGAGGGGCGGTAGAGCGCCCGGACCTCGTCGAGGCGCTGGACGACCGCGTCGACGGCGACGTGCGGTTCGACGACTACTCGAAGCGGCTGTACGCGACCGACGCCTCGGCGTACGAGGTCACGCCGATCGGGGTCGTGATGCCGGAGTCGACGGCGGACGTGGCGGCGGTCCAGGAGTACTGCTACCGAGAGGAGATCCCCGTGTTACCCCGCGGCGGCGGCACGTCGCTCGCCGGCCAGACCGTCAACGAGGCGGTGGTCCTCGACCTCACCGACTCGATGGACGAGGTGTTGTCGACCGACGCGGAAGCGGGGACCGCCCGGGCGCAGGCGGGGGCGTACGTCGGCGACCTCAACGCCGCGGTCGAGCCGCACGGGCTGAAGTTCGCGCCCGACCCGGCGTGGCGCGACAAGTCCGCGATCGGCGGGGCGATCGGCAACAACTCCACCGGGTCGCACTCGCTGAAGTACGGGAAGACCGACCACTACGTCGAGGAGGTCGAGGTCGTGCTCGCGGACGGGACGGTGACGACGTTCGGTGACGTCGCCGTCGAGGAGCTGCGCGCGTCGGCGGACGCCGACGCCGACGCGCTCCTGCCGCGAATCCACGCCGAGGTCATCCGGATACTCGACGAGGAGGAAGCCGCGATCGACGAGCGCTTCCCTGAGATGAAGCGGAACGTCTCCGGCTACAACCTCGACCGCCTGCTTGCCGAGTACCGCGGCGAGCACGGCGAGGCGGGCGTCGTCAACCTCGGGCGGCTCATGGCCGGCAGCGAGGGGACCCTCGCGACGGTGACGGAGGCGACCGTCTCGCTCGTCGAGATTCCGGAGACGAAGGCGGTGGCGCTGCTCACCTACGACGACCTCCTCGACGCGATGGAGGACGTGTCGCCGATCCTCGACCACGACCCCGCCGCCGTCGAGGTGATGGACGACGTGCTGTTGGGCCTCGCCGCCGACACGCCGGAGTTCGAGGAGGTCGTGGGGATGTTGCCCGAGGGGACCGAGTCCGTCCTCCTCGTCGAGTTCTACGCCGAGAGCGACGCCGAGGGGAAACAGAAGGTCGCTGACCTGATCGCGGACCGGGTGGGCGACGACGGCGCGGCCGACGCGATCGTCCCCGAGACCGAGGTCGATCCGGGGGAGGGCGCCGCCGAGATAACGAGCCAGCCGCGCCGCGCGGTCGACGCGATGGAGGCGCACGACCCCGAGCAACGCGACCGGTTCTGGAAGATGCGCAAGTCCGGGCTCCCGATCCTCCTGTCGCGGACCACGGACGAGAAACACATCTCGTTCATCGAGGACTGCGCGATCCCGCCGGAGCACCTCCCCGAGTACACCCGCGAGTTCCAGGAGATCCTCGACGACAACGACACGTTCGCGACCTTCTACGCCCACGCGGGACCGGGCGTCCTCCACATCCGACCGCTGATCAACACGAAGGACGTCGACGACGTGGACGCGATGGTCGACATCGCCGACCGCGTCACCGACGCCGTGGTCCGGCTCGGCGGGTCGGTGTCGGGCGAGCACGGCGACGGCCGCGCCCGGACCCAGTGGAACCGGAAGCTGTACGGCGACGACCTGTGGGATGCGTTCCGCGAGCTGAAGACCGCGTTCGACCCCGACTGGCTGCTCAATCCGGGCAACGTCTGCGGCGAGTTCGACATGCGCGAGAACCTCCGGTTCGACGCGGAGTACGAGCACGACGCCGGCTTCGACCCCGCGATGGAGTGGGCGATCGACAACGGAATGCAGGGGATGGTCGAGCTCTGCCACGGCTGCGGCGGCTGTCGCGGCCCGCAAGAGACGACGGGCGGCGTGATGTGTCCGACCTACCGCGCCTCCGAGGAGGAGATCCAGGCGACGCGCGGCCGGGCGAACATGCTCCGGGGCGCCATGAACGGCGAGCTCCCCGACGACCCGACCGACGACGAGTTCGTCACCGAGGTGATGGACCTCTGCGTCGGCTGTAAGGGCTGTACGAAGGACTGCCCCAGCGGCGTCGACATGGCGAAGCTCAAAGCCGAGGTCGAACACGCCCACCACGAGGAACACGGGATCGACCTGCGGACGCGACTGCTCGGGAACTTCGAGAAGCTGGCGCCGCTCGGCTCGAAGCTCGCGCCCCTCTCGAACCTCCCCGGAAAGCTCCCCGGCGGCGGCCTCGTCATGGAGAAGGTCCTCGGTATCTCGAAGGAGCGGGACCTCCCCACGTTCCGCTCGGAGAGCCTGACTGACTGGTTCGAAGCCCGCGGCGGCGCCGGCGTCCCCCGCGCCGAGGCCGACCGCGACGTGCTGTTGTTCCCCGACGTGTACACCACCTACACGAACCCCGGCGCGGGGAAGGCCGCGGTGCGCGTGTTGGAGGCCGCGAACTGCCACGTCCGGATACCCGACGTCGACGGCAGCGGGCGGCCGCCGCACTCGAAGGGGATGCTCGACAAGTCGCGGGCGGCGGCGGAAGACGTCGTGGAGGCGCTCGCGCCCGACGTACGCGACGGGTGGGAGATCGTCGTCGTGGAGCCGACTGACGCCGTGATGCTCCAGAGCGACTACCACGACCTGCTCGACGGCGACGCCAGCGACGTGCCCGACGACGACGTGGCGGCCGTCTCCGGGAACACGTACGGGATCATGGAGTACGTCGACGCCCACCGGCTCGACGAGGGGATCGACCTCGACGCGCCGACCGAGTCGCTCACTTATCACGGCCACTGCCACCAGAAGGCGACGAAGAAGGACCACCACGCGGTGGGGGTGCTCCGGCGCGCCGGCTACGGCGTCGATCCGCTCGACTCCTCGTGTTGCGGGATGGCGGGCTCGTTCGGCTACGAGGCCGAGCACTACTCGATGAGCAAGTCCATCGGGCGCATCCTCTTCGATCAGGTCGACGAGAGCGACGGCGACGAGGTGGTCGCGCCGGGCGCCTCCTGCCGGAGCCAACTGAAGGAGCGCGACGGCGACGCGCCGGAGCCGCCGCACCCGGTCGAAAAGCTGGCGGGCGCGCTGGCGTAGGGGAGGAGCGATCCGGACGGGGTCGCCGACTCACTCGCTCTCGCCGTCGACGATCCGATCGCGCGCTCGATCCCGTCGCCGGTCGAGGACCAGTTCGAGCCCCTTCCCCGGACCGCCCTCGATCGGCCACCCCTTCGTCCGCCACTGGGGCGGCTCGGGCGAGAACTTCGGGCAGGAGCCCGAACACTCGCGCGCCGTCGGCGATTTCGCCTTCGCCGCGCAGCGCGGCACGAGCGCTCGCCCCTCGCCGCGGAGCTCGAAGTGGCGGCAGTCCGGTCGCATCGTGTCGTGGAACGAGCGCCACCCCTTCCCGTAGGCTCGCTCGGCGATCTCCAGCCGGAGGGTCTCGGCGTCGGGGGCGCGGCGTTCGCGTTCCGCGGGCGCCAGATCGCTCGGGTGCCACGCCACCTCGGCCGCGTCGGCGTCGACGCCATCGGCGAAGTCGGTCGCGAGGATGCCGGCCTCGACCGGCATCTCGCGGAGCAGCGCCGGCTCGACGCGGTCGCCGGTCGTCTCGGTGGCGAGCCACGCCTCGTCGGCGAGGCCGGTCTCCACGTCGTGGGCGAGCTGGTCGGCGAGGCGGTCGGCCGCGGAGCGGTCCAGGTCCGGCTTGTTCTCGATCGCGACGATTCGCTGGACCCACTCCGGGTACGGTCGCTTTCGGCGAAGCTGGATCCGGTTGTTCCGGCGGCGCTTCTCGATCAGGTCCCGCCCCGCGGCCCGGTGGACCGCCTGTCGGACGTAGCGCCACGGGTAGCCCGGGTGCGGGAGGGCGTCGCGGTACCACGCCCACTCGGCGGGGGCGTTGCGCACGACGTGGAGGAGGTCGGAGTCGATCGTGCGCTCGCCGAAGGCGCGCCGCGCCGCGAACGCCGCCGGGTCGACCTCGATCACGACCGTGTCCCAGCGGCGCTCCGCGGTGCCGAGTTGGCGGGAAACGATCGCGGGGCGGGGGCCCTCGCTCGGGTGCCACGCCAGCTCGGCGTACCGACAGACCAGGAGCTCGTAGCCGAACTCGGCGTCCGGAGTCACGGTCGCGGGAGTCGACGCCGGATTGAAAAACGAAGCGCCACGGGAACCCCGACGGTTAGACGTACTCGCCCGTCTCCTCGTCTTTCCGCTCGTCGAGGTAGTCGTGGGCGTCTTCGAGGATCTCTCGGGGCCCGGTCTGGGTGATCGTGTTGAGCGCCTGATCGTAGTCGCGCCACTGCAGGTCGCGGTGTTCGTTCGAGATCTCGGCGCTCGCCTCGAACGAGCGCGCGATGAACAGGTGAACCGTCTTGTGGATGGTGTCGCCGTTCGCCTCGAACACGTAGTCGTACTCCTTGCGGAAGCCGTCGATCAGCCGGAAATCCTCGATCCCGGCCTCCTCGCCGACTTCCCGTATCGCCGTCTGCTGGAGCTCCTCGTCCCCCTCGACCCCGCCCTTGGGGAACTCCCAGTCCCCCGGACGGCTCTTCAGGAGTAAGTACTCCCGTTCGCCGCGGGTGTCGCGGAAGAGGATGGCTCCAGCACTGGTCGCTTCGACCGTCATTATCGTCAGGTAAGCAATCACCCCTAAAGAGGGTGTCGGAGTCGTGAACGCATCGGCTGCTGCGGCCTTCTTCGGCCGATTTGTCCGGTGTTGGTTGCCCTTCACCGCGGTTTTTTACGTCGGTGTCGGCGGCGGATGGAGCGCTCCGTTCGCGGTAGATGCGTTTTTACTCCTCGGGCGACCATACCCGGACGACCCCCAGCCATGACCTTCGTCACGAAACTCTCCTTCACCTCCGGCGACCACGACGTGCTCGCCGAAACCGTCCAGGACCTCAAGTCGACGCTCGAACGCAAGGGCGCCGAGTGTAAGGGCCCGCACGCCACGCCCGCCGAGACCGTGCGCGTGCCGCTGTATAAGCAGCTCCGCGCCGGCGACGAGTTCCCGCCGTGGAGCTACGACGTGTACAAGCGCTCGATGGAGATCCACGGCTCCGACGACATCGCCCGCGAGGTCGTCGCCCGCGACTTCCCCGACTCGATCCACGTCGAGGTCGAGGTCGACCAGAAGAAGCCGCTCGGTCACCGGCGAGACTGATTTTGTAAGCGACCGCGAGACGAGGCGCGGCTCAGTCGTCGTCGCCGGTCGCACGCGCCGCGATCTCCGGCTGGATCACCTTCGCCGCGAACCCCACCGCCACGCGATCGTTTAAGCCCGGCCGCGGCCTCCCGCCGGTATGAGCGCTCTCGACGACGACGCGTACCGCGCGTTCCGCCGCGACCTGCACCGCCACCCCGAGCCCGCGTGGCGCGAGTTCTACACCACCGCCCGGATCGCCGAGGAGCTCCGCGAGCGCGACCTCACGGAGCTGTACGTCGGCCCGGACGCGCTGGCGACCGAGGACCGCATGAACGTCCCCGACGACGAGGAGCTCGCGGAGTGGGAACGGCGGGCCCGCGACGCGGGCGCGGATCCGGAGATCGTCGACCGGCTCTCTGGCGGCTACACCGGCTGCGTCGCGGTCGCCGAGCGGGGTCCGGGTCCCGTGGTCGGGCTCCGCGTCGACATCGACGCACTCCCCGTTCGCGAGTCCGCGGACGACGACCACGTCCCCGCCGCCGAGGGGTTCCGCTCGGAGCGGGAGGGGTACATGCACGCGTGTGGTCACGACGCGCACGCGACGATGGGGCTCGGAACCCTCGACGCGGTGCTCGACTCGGACTTCTCTGGCACCCTCAAGGTGTTCTTCCAGCCGGGCGAAGAGCAGGTCGCGGGCGCCAAGCCGATGGCGGAGTCGGGCCACCTCGACGACGTGGACTACCTCTACGCGGTCCACGTCGGCCTCGATCACCCCTCGGGCGAGGTCGTCTGCGGCGTCGACGGGTTCCTCGCGGTCAGGCACTTCCTCGCGGAGTTCACCGGCGAGCCGTCGCACGCTGGCGCGCGCCCCGAACAGGGACGGAACGCGGTGCAGGCGATGGCGGCGGCGGTCCAGAACCTCTACGCGATCCCCCGCCACGCCGACGGGCCGACCCGGGTGAACGCGGGGCTGGTCGGCGGGGGCACGGCGACGAACGTCATCCCGGAGGAGTCGTACATCGAGGGCGAGCTCCGCGGCGCGACGACGGAGCTGGCCGACTACATGTCCGAGCACGCCGACCGGATCCTGGAGTCGGCGGCGGGGATGCACGACTGCGAGGTCGAGGTCGCGACGAAGGGGGAGGCCCCGAGCGCGACGAGCGACGACGCGCTCGCCGGGATCGTCGGCGAGGTCGCCGGCGGCGTCGACGGGGTCACGCGGATCGTCGATCGCGACGACCTGGGCGGCTCCGAGGACGCGACCTACCTGATGCAGTCGGTCCAGCAGCGCGGCGGGCTCGCCTGTTACGTCGGCGTCGGCACCGACCACCCCGGCGGCCACCACACGAGCGCGTTCGACGTGGTGGAATCCGACATCGCGGTCGGGATCGACGTGCTTTCCGGGGCGATTCGGCGAGTCGCGGAGACGCGTCCCTGAGCGGGGAGGGGAGGGCGAACCGCTCGGCAAAGGCTCGGCGAACAGTGCGTCGTTGGCAACGAAGCGGCGGCGAGGAACCCCCGGCTCAGTACTTCGCGTCCGCGCCGGTCGTCTCGTAGATCCGGTCCATGATCGCGTCGCGCTCGCGGGTCCAGTTCGCCATCGCGGCGGGGCTGGTGGGGTACGAGCCGTAGTGGTCGAGCAGCTCGTCCGCGAGCGTCTTCGTCTGGTAGAAGTTCCGGATCGTCCCCCAGTAGCCGAAGCTCTTGACCGCCGCCTTCAGCTTCAGGCCGAAGGACATCGAGGTCGACCCCTCATACAGCGCCTCGGCGAGCTTCTCGCCCGGGAGCGCCGCCAGCAGCCCCATCAGGTCGTCCACGTCGACCGCGGTCGAGAGCACGTTGTATACGTCGAGGCCGGCGTACCGGCCGCCGAAGTGGTCCATCACGCGGGTGTTGTACCGCCAGAGGTTCTCCTCGCTCACGTCGCCGTCGGAGACCGCCTTCACCGCCTGCTCGCCGGCGTACTTGCCCGCGTACGCCGCCCCGGCGATGCCGCCGCCGGTGGTCGGGTTGACGTGGCCCGCGGCGTCGCCGACCGCCATGTACCCCGGTGCGACCGCCGAGTCGTAGGGGCGACGGGTCGGGAGCGCGGCGCCGAGCTTGTCCGTGACCTCGGCCCCCTCGAACTCGGGGCGGTTGCGGAGGTCGCGTTTCAGCGCCTCGACGAGCTGCATCGGCTCCTCGTTCATCTGGAAGCCGAGCCCGGCGTTGATCTCGGTGCTCGTCCGCGGGAAGTACCAGAGGTAGCCCGCGGCGCGGTCGGTCGCCTTGAACACGAGGGCGTCGTCCCACTCGACCGGCTCCGGGACCTCGACGATCTCGCGGTACGCCGAGCAGAACTGCGAGTACCGGACGTTGGTGTCGAACGTCGTCTCCTCGAAGTCCGCCTTGTCCTGCAGCAGCGACAGCGACCCGGCGCCGTCGATGACGAGGTCCGCCTCGTAGGTGACCGCGTCGCCGTTGCGCTTGGCCCGCAGCCCCGTGACCCGACCGCCGTCGGTCTGGATCACGTCGTTGATCACGGTGTCGTAGTGGAACTCGACCCCGGCGTCCGCGGCGGCGTCGATGATCCGTCGGCCGTACTCCCAGCGGTCGATGACTGCGAGTTCGCCGGGAACAGGGATCTCGAGGACGGTGTCCTCCTGCGGGATCTCGAAGCGGCCGTGGTCGACGCCGGTGTTCGTGAACGCCGGCTCCAGCCGGTCTTTCGGGATCGCTTCCGGGAAGGCGTCGGCGCCCTTCAGCGCGTCGCCGCAGGCGATGTGGCCGGCCTCCTCCGCGTCCTTCCGCTCGACGATGACGACGTCGAGCCCCTCGTTCGCGATCGTCGCGGCCGCGTAACAGCCGGCGGTCCCGGCGCCCGCCACGACGACGTCGTACTCGTCGATGCTCATACCTCGTGCGTGGTCGCCCCTGTGGCAAAACTCTTTGTTCCCGATTCGGTCGCCTCGGGGACGACAGGGAAGCGATCTGGGAAACGAAGCGCGTCAGGTCGGACGCGCCGTCCGACCGCGCGACCGAGTCGTCAGAGCGACCCGGCTACCCGAGCGGTCGAGCCGCCGGAGCCGTCACTCCTCGGTGTCGTAGTGCTCCCCGGCCGCCTCCGGGAGCCGCGTCCGGCCGACCAGCGCGAGCACGAGGATCACGACCACGAACGGGGTGATCCGGATGAGCTGACGCGGGATCCCGATCCCCTGGAGCTGGAGCACCGTCTGCAGCGCGTCCAGCCCAGCGAACAGCATCGTCGAGAGGAACGCCCCGACCGGGTTGTAGTTCCCGAACAGGTACGCCACGATGGCGATGAACCCCTTCCCGTTGACCATCGTCGGGCCGTTCCCGGTGAACTGGCCGAGGTCGAGCGACAGCGCCGCCCCGCCCATCCCGGCGAGCACGCCGGATATCAGCACCGCCGCGTACCGGACGTGCGTGACGCTCACGCCGGCGGTGTCGAGCGCCTTCGGGTTCTCGCCGCTGGCGCGGATCCACCGGCCGAACGCCGTCCGCTCGAAGACGTACCACGAGCCGAACACCGCGGCGAACAGCATGTACACCGACGGCGACGCCGAGAAGAGCGCGCCGAAGAACGGGAGGTCGGCGAGCACCGGCACCGTGATCGACCCCGTCGTCGCGACGGTCGGGGTGTTCGGGCTGGAGTAGATCACCTGCGAGGCGAACGGCGCGAGCCCGAGCGCGATGAGCCAGACCGCGAGCCCGGCGATGATCTGGTCGGCGCGGAACCCGATCGTGACGACGGCGAACAGCGCCGCGAGCAGCGTGCTCGCGACCACGCCGCCGGCGAAGCCGATCCAGACGCCGCCGGTGATGTCGGCGACGTAGATGGCGCTGAACGCCGAGATGATCAGGAGTCCCTCCAGTCCGATGTTGATCACGCCCGACTTCTCCGCGAAGATCCCGCCGAGGGCGGCGAAGGCGATCGGCACGGAGAGCCGCAGCGCCGACGCGAGCGTGTTCCGGCTGGTGAGCGCGTCCGAGAGCGTCCCGGCGAGCGAGTCGGGGAACAGCAGACCCGCCAGCAGCAGCGCGACGACCAAGGCGATCGTCACGCCAGCGACCAGCGCGCGGGTCGAATATCGCTTTAAGAGGCTCTCGCCCTCGCTTCGGTCGGCGTCACTCATCGGTCTCACCCCCGCTCTCCGTCACGGTCCCGCCGTCGGTCGCGACCGCCTCCGGCTTCGATCCCGCGCCCGGCAGCCCGCGGCCCAGCAGCCGGAAGAACTCCGGCATCGCCACGAACAGGATGATGAGCCCGCGGAGGACGCCGACGAGCTGGGGCGGCACGTCGGTCGCGAACTGGACCACCGTCGTCCCGCTCTTGAGCACGCCGAACAGCAGCGCGGCGACGCCGACGCCGAGCGGGTTGTTGCCGGCGAGGATCGAGACGGTGATCCCGTCGAAGCCGTAGGAGGGGATCCCCGTCTGGAACGTCCCGAGCACCATCATCACGTACATCGCGCCGGCGATGCCGCCGAGCGCACCCGAGAGCGTCAGGCTCGCGACGACGGTGCGCTTGGCGTCGACGCCGCCGTACTCGGCCGCCTCGGGCTGGACGCCGCTCGTGCGGATGTCGTACCCGAACGCCGTGTGCTCGAGGACGTAGTACAGCCCGCCGATGGCGAGGAGTCCGAAGGCGAGCGCGACGAGGGAGAAGTCCTGCCGGCCGCCGAACAGCAGGGCCGGGAACTGCGCGAACTCGGGGAGCGGAACGGTCTGGTTCGCGGCGCTCTCGGGGTCCTTGAACACGCCGCTGACCAGGTACAGCGCGACGCCGGTGGCGATGAAGTTGAGCATGATCGTCGTGATCACCTCGTTGGCGTCGGCGTACGCCTTCAACAGCCCCGGCACCGCGCCGTAGAGGCCGCCGAACACCCCACCGACGAGGAGCCCGAACGGGATCAGCACGACGGTGCCGACGACGCCCGACACCAGCGACGACGCCCAGAGGACGCCGAGCGCGGTCGCCAACGCCCCGACGACCATCTGCCCCTGCGTCCCGATGTTGAAGATCCCGGCGCGGAACGCCAGCGCGACCGAGAGGCCGGTGAAGATCAGCAGCGTCGTCTCTCGGAGCGTGACCGCGAACTGGCCGTTGGGCGACCAGCTCCCGCTGAGCGGGTCGCCGAGCGCCCCGAGGAACAGCCGGTCGAAGACGACGACGGGGTCGTAACAGAACCCGGTGCCGAAGTAGTACACCGCCTCGCCGGCGGTACACGTCGTCATGCGTCCGGCCACCAGCACCAGCACCGCCCCGATGAGGACGGAGAGGACGAGCGCCGCCGTGCTGATCAGGATCCGCTCGGTCGCGGACGCGTCGACGAGCCGAGAGAGCGCCTTCCGCGCGCGGTCGGCCGCGCTCACGCTCGCTCACCGTCCGCGGAGTCCGTGAGGTCCGCCGGCTCGTCTCGCTCCGTCGCCTCGCTTTCGGTCGCCTCCGGTTCGCCCCCGTCTCCCGGGCGCTCGCCGGCCATCAGCAGGCCGAGCTCTTCCTCCGTCGTCTCGTCCGGGTCGACCACGTCGATGAACTCGCCCTCGTACACGACGGCCAACCGGTCCGAGAGCCCCTGTACCTCCTCTAACTTCGAGGAGACGAGGAGGATCGCCACGCCCTGCTGGCGGAGCTCCAACAGCCGCTCGTGGATGAACTCGATCGAGCCGACGTCGACGCCCCGCGTCGGATGGGAGGCGACGACCAGCTCGGGGTCGCGCTCGAACTCCCGGCCCACGATGAACTTCTGCTGGTTGCCGCCGGACAGGGAGTGCGCCTCGGCGTCGGCGTCCGGCGGGCGCACGTCGTACTCGTCGATGATGGCGTCCGCGTGCCCGCGGGTCTTCGACCAGTCGATCCGCCCGTTTGCGGCGAGCTCCGGGTCGTGTTGGCTCCCCAACAGCCCGTTCTCGACGAGGTCGAACTCCATCACCAACCCGCGCTCCTGGCGGTCCTCGGGAACGTACGCCATCCCGGCGTCGATCCGGTCCCGCCGCGAGGCGGACGTGACGTCCTCACCGCGGAACCGGATCTCGCCGGTGTCGGGGGTCCGGAGGCCGGTCACCGCCTCGACGAGTTCGGACTGGCCGTTGCCGTCCACGCCGGCGATCCCGAACACCTCACCGCCCCGAATCTCGAAGGAGACGCCGTTGACAGCCGGGACTCCCCGGTCGTCCTCGACGACGATGTCCGAGACCGACGCGACGACGTCGCCCGTTTCCGCGGTCCCGTGGTCGACATCCAAGAGGACCTCGCGGCCGACCATCAGCTCCGCGAGCTCCTCTTGGGTGGTGCCGTCCGCGTCGACGCTCCCGACCTTCCGCCCGTCTCGGAGGACCGAGATCTCGTCGGCCGCGCGCATCGCCTCGCCGAGCTTGTGGGTGATGAAGATGATCGTCTTTCCCTGGGCGGTCAGCTCCTCGAGCACGTCGAACAGCTCGTCGACCTCTTGGGGCGTCAACACGGCCGTCGGCTCGTCGAGGATCAGCGTGTCGGCGCCGCGGTACAGCGCCTTGAGGATCTCGACGCGCTGTTGCTCGCCGACGGAGATGTCTTCGACCCGCGCGTCCGGATCGACGTCGAAGCCGTATCGGTCGGCGAGGTCGACGATGGCCTCGCGCGCCGCCGATCGGTCGACCGCGAGTCCGCCCCACTTCCGCGGCTCGTTGCCCAGCGTGATGTTCTCGGTGACGGTCATCGGGTCCACGAGCATGAAGTGCTGGTGGATCATCCCGACCCCGGCGTCGATAGCGTCTCGCGGCGAGCGGAACGTCTGCGGCTCCCCGTCTAGCCGAACCGTCCCCGACGTCGGTTCGTAGAGGCCGTAGAGAACGTTCATCAACGTCGTTTTGCCGGCCCCGTTCTCGCCTAAGAGGGCGTGAACGGTGCCGGGTTCGACTTCGAGATCGACGTTATCGTTCGCCACGACCCCCGGAAACCGCTTCGTGATCCCGTCGAGATGGACGGCTGAGGCCATTGGTCTACTACTCCCTGGTTTCAGGGCGGCTGAATATGTTTGGATATGTTTCGGCCCGATCAGACGGTCAAACAGGCGACAATTCGACCGGAGCGTGCGAGCGCTCCGCTAGACTTCGGAGGGGACGGAGACATCGCCGGCGATGATGCTCTCGCGTGCGGCCGCGACCTCGTCGGCGACGTCGTCGGGGATCTCGGAGCCGAGCTGGTCGCCGTAGACGAGCGCGACGCCCTCGTTGCCGAGGCCGAGCGCGACGTTCGAGCCGCCGGGGAACTCGCCGTCGACCGTCGCTTCGATCGCGTTGTAGACGGCGGTGTCGACCCGCTTGACCATGCTCCCGAGGATGACATCGGCGTAGTCGGGGCGCGTGATCGACTGGTCGCGGTCGACGCCGATCGCGAACCCGTCCTGCTCCTGTGCGGCCTGGAAGACGCCGGTGCCGCTGTTCCCCGCGGCGTGGTAGACGATGTCGGCGCCGCTGTTGTACATCGCGGTCGCCGCCTCGCGGCCCGCGGCGGGGTCGTTGAAGCTACCGGTGTAGTTGACGCTGACGTCGACGTTGTCGCTGCCGGCGGAGACGCCAGCCTCGAAGCCGGCCTGGAACTTCTGGATCAGGTCGGACTCGACGCCGCCGACGAAGCCGACGTTCGTGGAGTCGCCCGCGGTCGAACCCCCGCCCGCGGTGAAGTCGCGGGTGGTGAGCAGGCTCGCCATCAGGCCCGCGAGGTACGACCCCTCGTGCTCGCGGAACGTGTAGCTCGCGACGTTGTCTCCCTCGACGACCGAGTCGACGATCATGAAGTCCTGGTCGGGGTACGACTCGGCGGTCTCCGAGAGCGAGTCCGCCTGGAGGAAGCCGACACAGCACACCAGGTCGTAGTTCGGGTCGGTCGACTCCGCGAACTGCTGCTGGAACGTGCTGAACTGCGACACCTCGTCGGGCTGAGACTCGCGGTACGCGATGCCGAGGTCCTCTTCCGCCTGGATCGCGCCTTCTTGGGCCTGATCGTTGAACGACCCGTCACCGAGGCCGCCGGTCGCGTAGACCATCCCGATGTTCGTCGAGCCGTCGGAGCCGTCAGACCCGTCGGAGCCGTCGCTCCCCGGTCCGCCGCTACAGCCGGCGAGGCCCACGAGGCCCGCCGCGCTCGCCGCCTTGAGGAACCGCCGCCGTTCGAAGTCGGATGCCATGTCACCTACAACGGGGTCGGTACACGGCATAAATTCGTCGCTCTCGCCGCCCCTGCGTTGCACGTTCGCGCGATCCGGCGGAAACATCCTCGCCGATACGCCCCGATCGATCGGGGATCGTTCCATATTCGTGGTGTGTCAAGAACGATCGGGAGACATTTCCGGGGGACGCGAGCGCCGCCGGCCCGCGGGGGGGACTACTCGTCGCCGCCGACAGCGGCCACCGCGTCCTCGACGACCGCCACGGCGTCCGCGATCAGCGCGTCGACCTCGTCGCTCTCGGCGTACACACGCACGTACGGCTCCGTCCCGGAGGGGCGCACCAGCGTCCACGAGGCGTCCGGGAACTCGAGGCGGACGCCGTGGTCGGTGTCGACCGTCGCGTCCGGGAAGGCGTCGGGGAGGGCCGTCGCCAGTCGCTCCATCACGCCGGGCTTGGCCTCGTCCGGGCAGTCGACGCTGACCTTGCGGTACGGGCGCTCCGCGATCGGCTCGCGGAGCGCGTCGAGCCCCGATTCGGCCACGAGCCGGGCGATCACGGCCGCCGAGGCGACGCCGTCGATCCACCCGCCGAAGCCGACGTGGATGTGTTTCCACGGCTCGGCGGCGAAGACGACGCGCGTGTCGCCGCCGGTCTCGGCGGCGTCCGCCCGCACCGCCGCGATCCCCTCGTGGAGCGCGCCGAGGCGAACGCGGTCGACTCGACCGCCGGCCTCGCGGACGCGCTCGTCGATCCGACCCGAGGCGTTCGGCGTCGTCACGACCACCGGGTCGGCGGCGTCGCTCTCCCGAGTGTACCGCTCCGCGAGCAGCGCGAGAACGGTGTCCTCGTGGACCACGTCGCCGTCGGCGTCGACGATCACGATGCGGTCGGAGTCGCCGTCGTGGCCGATCCCGAAGGCGAACCCCTCGGCGTCGCCGGCGCGCTCGCCGTCCGCGGTCGGGCGACCGGGAGCGGCCACTCCCTCGTTGGCGTCGGCGATGAACGCCCGGAGGTCGCGGAGGGTCTCGGGCGTCGGCTTGCTCCCGCGACCGGGGAAGTAGCCGTCGACGTTCCCGTTGAGCGTGACGACTTCGGCGCCAAGCTCTCGCAGCACGGTCGGCGTCGCGGGCGCGGACATCCCGTTCCCGCAGTCGACCGCGATCCGGAGTCCGTCGAGGTCGTCGCCGAAGCGCTCCGCGTACGCGCGGACCGCGTCGAGGTAGCCGCCGAGGGTGTCGACGCGCTCCGCCTCGGTCCACTCGTCCCACGGCGCCGGGGAGCCCTCGCCCGCGACGCGGTCCTCGACGGCGCGCTCGGCGTCCCGGTCGAACTCGCTGCCGTCCCGGAACAGTTTGATCCCGTTGTCGGTCGGCGGGTTGTGCGACGCCGTGAGCATCACGCCGTACCGCCCCCGCGAGGCGTGCGCGAGCGCCGGCGTCGGCAGCCGGCCGGCTCGGAGCACCCGGACGCCTCCCGACGCGAGCCCCGACTCCATCGCGGCCGCGATCGCCGGCCCGGTCACGCGCCCGTCGCGGGCGAGCACGACTTCGGAGGGTGCGTCTCCGTCAGCGGCCGCCCGTACTTCCGCCGCGACCGCGCGACCGACGGCCAGCGCGAGCTCGGGCGTCACTCGGGTCTCGGCGCTGCCGCGGATCCCCGCGGTTCCGAACAGGTCCATACCCGTGGTGTCGACCGCGTTCCGTTAGAAGTCGTCGGTTGCGAGTCGCCAGGTTCCAGCCGCCGGACGAGACGGGGTCCCCGTCCCCGCGACGCTTAACAGGACGGCGGACGCAGCCATCACCGATGACCGACCGAACGCGAGCACACGTGTACGTCTCGGGGCGCGTACAGGGGGTCTACTACCGCGCGACGACGCGCGACACCGCCCACGAGAAGGGGGTCGACGGGTGGGTGCGCAACCTCGACGACGGGCGCGTCGAGGCCGTCTTCGAGGGACCAGCGGCGGCCGTCGACGAGATGGTGGCGTGGTGCGAGACGGGGAGCAAGGCCGCCGACGTCGACGCGGTCGACGCCGAGTACGAGGCGCCGGAGGGGCTCGACGGGTTCGAGGTCCGGTGGTAGGGCGGGGGGAGTCAGGGCGCGACCGGGTCGCCCGGCGGGTCTCGCACGTCGAGCTCCTCCAGCGCGCGCAGCACCACGATCGCCTCGACCACGTCGCGCGCCTCCGTGTAGGGGTCGTCGACGGCGTCGAGCGTCGACTCCGCCTCGCGTTCGAGCCGCGCCTCCAGTTCGGTCTGGTCCGTCTCCTCCTTCGTCGCCGACAGCAGCGCCTCGTGGTCCTCGCGGAGGTCGAGCGAGACGTGCGCCGCGTTGCACCGCGAAAGCGGGTGGGTGTCCATCTCGATCGCCAGGTCGCTCACGAGGTCCCAGTCGTCGGCGCAGAAGCGGAGCGTCACCGTCCCCACAACGTCCCGCCACGAGATCGGCCCGCCGTTCTTCAGCAGCCGGATCGCCCGGGGCGGCACCGCGATCCGGGTGTGGGTGTCGTCGCGGCCGCACAGGCAACACGGGGTGTTCTTCAGTCCGGCGTACACGCCGGTCTGTACGGGTCGGAGGGGGGAGTACGTTTCGCCGGGGAGCGCGTCACCCGCTGCACTCGGCGAGCCACTCGTGGGCCCACTCGTCGATCTCCTCGAACACCGGCGCCAGCGACTCGCCCTTCGGCGTGAGGCTGTAGTACGTCGCCACCGGCGAATCCTCCTCCAACCGGCGGTCGACGAAGCCGGTCTCCTGGAGGTCGTCGAGCACGCGCGAGAGCGTCCGGGCGTTGGCGTCGGTCTCGCGCTTGAGCTCGTTGAACCGCAACTCGCCGTTCAACAGCTCGTGGAGCACGACGAGCCGCCAGCGCGAGCCGATCTGTTCGAGCGAGTCGATGACGGGACACGGCGTGTCCGGGGCGGAAGACGCGTCCGTGTCGGGCTCTGCGTCGGTCGTCTCCGCCGGTTCGGAGCCGGCGAGTTCCTGCGATGACATCGAGGTTACCTGCTTACACTCTTGTCCGGGAAGCGATAAATAGGTTACGTCCGTATACGTAGTTACACGATGTTAGCTGCATTCACGACGATACCGCTCCAGTTCGACGCCCCGCTCGCGGGTGAACTGTTCCTGCTCGGTCGGATCCTGTTCGGCGCCACGCTCGCGTTCATGGGGTTGAACCACTTCATGGACGTCGACACCATGGCCGGCTACGCCGAGTTCAAGGGGCTCCCGGCGCCGCGCTTCTCGGTGGTCGCCTCCGGGGTCGTCTTGGTGCTCGGCGGGGCCGCGGTCGCGGCGGGCGCGTTCCCCGTCCTCGCGGCCGGCGCGCTCGCGGCGTTCCTGCTGGTCTCCGCCGTGACGATGCACGACTTCTGGTCGATCGACGACCCGGAGGAGAAGCAGAGCGAGATGACGGGGTTCCTCAAGAACGTCTACGGCGCGGGCGCGGCGCTCGCGCTGCTGGCGGTCGGCGGCAGCGCGTGGCCGTACGCGGTGGGCCTCGGGCTGTTCTGATCCGGCGGCGCTGACGGAGTCCGACTCGCTCTCGGTCACCCGTACCACTAACTTTCTTCACGAGAACCGATCACACGGACATGACCGACGCTCCGCCGACGACCGGACTGCACCACGTGACGAACATCTGCACCGACATGGACGAGACCGTCGCGTTCTACGAGGACGCGCTCGGCTGGCACACGGTCAAGCGGACGCAGAACTACGACGATCCGGGGACTCCCCACTACTACTTCTCGCCGACGCCGAAGGGCGAGCCGGGGACGAACGTCACCTACTTCGAGTATCCGAACTCGCAGGGGGCGCCCGGTCCGGGAGCGAGCCACCACTTCGCGTTCGGCGTCGAAGACGAGGAGACGCTCCGCGAGTGGCAGGCGCACCTCCGCGAGCAGGACGTGCGCGTCTCCGAGGTGAAAGACCGGACCTACTTCAAGAGCATCTACTTCAGCGACCCCGACGGGCTCGTCTTCGAACTGGCGACGGCGGGGCCGGGGTTCACCCGCGACGAGGCGGAGCCCGGCAGCAGCGTGATCGACCCGTTCGAGGAGGGGTACGAGAGCTGAGCGGTCCCGGTCACGACTCGACCAGCGCCGCGAACCGGTCGAGCGCGCGCCGGCAGACGGGGACGTACCAGGCCGCGACCGCCGGCACCTCGACGACGACGCGGCTGCGGTCCGCGTCACCGGCGTAGCTGTCGACGCGGTGCCCGGTCGCCGGGATCCCGGCGACGCGCCAGTCCCAGCGTCGGCCGTTGCACGCGGTCACCCGGAACGGGAGCCACGCGCCCCCGACGCGAACGCGTCCGGTCGTCCCGCGAGTCACGTACCGGTCGTCGCTCTCCACGGCGTCGATCGCCGGTCCCCAGTCAGGCCACCGGCGCGTGTCGCGGAGGGTCTCGGCGGCGACCGCCGGTGAGACCGCGATGTCGCGGCCCACCGCGAGAGTCGTTCCCTCCCGGACCACCGTCGACGCGGACCCCCCGTCGCACTCCCGGAGATCGAAACGTCCGTTCGATTCGCTGCCGAGACGAGACCGATAATTCACGATACGTTCAACGGTCCCGTCGTGCTTAAACCGACACATATTAATTCCTTAAATGGTACTAGGTATCATTATCTCTTTCCACGAAGGGTTAATACGGAGATCCTCGCTACCCCATGCCAAGATGGCAAACGATCGCGACACCATGAAAGACGTCTCGCACACGGCCCCGAACGACACATCGGCGAAAGGCGTCTGGGAACGAGGACGCGCCCCCGTCGAGGAAGAGGAAGAAGAGGAGTAGCTCGCCCGACCGCTGTTTTCTTGCGTCTTTCGCGCAACATACCGATCGGGGAGCCGTATCCGCGGGTGAGTCGGCTCGACCGCGCTCGTGAGCCGCCGGTAGGCCGTCGTCTCCGACTTACCGGGAGGGACCCTCTCCTTCCGTCTCCGGGGGCTCGGAGTCGCTGCCCCCTTCCGCCTCGGCTTCCGTCTCGATCGTCGCGATTCCGGGCGCTTCTTCCTCCGTGGGGGCCCGCCCGAGCATGGCCCGGAGCGACGACCACGCCTGCCGCCTGTCCCCGCCCTTCGAGATCGGGATCCCGGCGAACGACGCCGACGGGTGCGTGGTTTCGGGACCGAGGTGGTCCATGTGCGCGGCGACCCACGTGAAGGCGACCGAAACGGCCGTGAGAGCGACGAAGGAGACCCACGACCCGACCGCTGGGAGGCCCGCCGCCCCCACGACGACGCCGGCGATCACGTAGACGAAGGCGACGAATATCAGCAACACCGTCACCGTCGCTAACAGGTCGTTGACTGCGGTGACGCGCGCGTTGTAGTCGATCCACTCGGCGTAGCTCCGGAGGAGCCGCTCCTCGAACCCGGGGGCGCTGGCGCCCGCGTCCCGCGGCCCCTCTCCCTCCCCGCGTTCGGCGGTGATCACCGCGTCGACGGCCTTGAGGTCCAGCCCGCCGCGGAGGTCCGACGCGGTGTAGGTGACCGCGGCCAGCCCGGTCGACGCGAGGAGGAGGAGCCCCCCGACCACGGTGAAGGGGTTCAAGAAGACGGCCAGGTCCACGGTCGTCTGGACGACGATCGAGCCGCCGGTGACGACGATCCCGATGAGCAGGAGGTTCGCCTTCAGGATCTCGATGGCTTTGTTGTCGATCTCGCGGAGCCGCTCGACCTGATAGTCGAACGTGGTGCGCAGCTCCTCTCGGGTCGTCGCGGCGACCGCGGGATCGATCGCGGCGTCGCCGTTCCGGCGTCCGGACGCCGCGTCCTCCGCCCGCTCGCCCGGATGATCGGACGCGGCGCCGCCGCCGGACCCATCGGGCGCGTCGTCGCGTCCATCCGTGACCCCCCGTCGGTCACTCATACGAGACGTGTTGTCGAAGCGACGCTGTAAGGCTACCGGCGGGGGAATCAGTCGTCCCGCGACCGCCGTTGACCCACCGGCCCGACGGGTCACCTCCTCCCTCCCCCTACGTCGACACCGCCCGCCGCGTTCTCGCGGGTGATAGCCGCGGGCGTGAGTTTAACCCGCACGACGGCGGACACGAGCGCATGATCGAAGTGGAGGGGCTGCGGAAGACGTACGGGGAGTTCGCCGCCGTCGTCGACAGCACCTTCTCCGTGGCCGAGGGCGAGGTGTTCGGCATCGTCGGCCCGAACGGCGCCGGGAAGACGACGACGCTAAAGGTGCTCGCCGGGCTCGTCGACCCCACCGACGGCGAGGTGGAGGTCGCCGGCTTCGCCTCCGACGACCCGGAGATGCGCCGCCGGTTGGGGTTCCTCCCCGAGGAGTCGCCGCTGTACGAGGAGATGACGCCACTGTCGTACCTGCGCTTCTTCGCCGACCTGTACGACGTGCCGCGCGAGGCCGCGAACGAGCGGATCGAGGCCGCGCTCGACCGGCTGGAACTGGACCACCGCGAGCGCCGGCTCGGCGACATGTCGAAGGGGATGAAACGCAAGGTCGCCATCGCCCGGTCGCTCGTCAACGACCCCGACGTGCTCGTGTACGACGAGCCGGCCTCGGGGCTCGACCCGGTGACGACGAACTCCGTGCTGGAGTTCACCCGCGAGCTGCGCGAGACCGGAAAGACCGTCGTGTTCTCGGCGCACAACCTCTACCACGTCGAGTCCGTCTGCGATCGGGTCGCGGTGATGAACGAGGGACGGATCGTCGCCCGCGGGAGCGTCGACGGGATCCGCGAGCGACACGGGGAGACGACGTACCGCGTGTTCACCGACGTGTCGCCCGCGCGGATCGACGCGCTGGTCGGGGTCTTCGGCGACGGCGACGACCTCGACGCCGCGACCGAGGAGGTCGGCGACCGGTTCCGCACGACCGTGCCGACGATGGACGCCGTCGAGGCGGTCCGCGAGGCCGCGGCGGCCGCGGGCGGCGAGGTCGTCGACATCCGCACCCGAGAGCCGAGTTTGGAGGACGTGTTCCTCGATATCGTCGGCCGGCCGATGCCGGGACGGTACACCGGTGGCGGCGGGGCCGCCGGGAGTTCGGACGGCGAAGCGGGTGACGAGGCCGCGCCGACGGGGAGCGAGCGCGACGGGGCGCGACCGACGGAGCCGCCGGAGGGCGCCGAGTGATCGACCGACTTCGGCGGATCCTCCGGGTCGCTCGCTGGGAGACGGCGCGGGCGAGCGGCGGCGTCGACCGCCGAACCCTGCTCGCGGCGCTCGCGCTCCTGCTCGTCGCCGGCGTCGTTCTCGGCGGGGGGCTCGCGGCCGGCGTCGTCGGACTCGACGTCGACCGCGACGTGTACCGCGTGGGCGTCGACCGCGACTCGCCCTACGCGGAGGCGGTCGAGGACGCCCCGGCGCTGACACGCGTCCCCGCAGAGGGGGCGGCCCTCGGCGACACGGCCGACCTCGTCGTGTTCGGCGGCGAACGAGGCGGGTCGGTCGAGACCGTCGCCGTTCGCGCCAGCGACACGCGGAAGGGCGAGGCGGCGGCCGCCGAGTTCCGCGAGGCGGTCGAGGCGCACAACGAGCGGCTGATGGCGGCCGAGGAGAACCGGACGGCCGCGTTCCCGATCACCGTCACCCTCCAGTACGTCGGTCGGACGAGCGGGCTCGACGAGGGGTCGACGCTGGGCGGAAGCGGCGGCGGGAACGAGGGGAGCGGGGAGGGCGGGAGCGGGGAGGGCGGGAGCGACGGGAGCACCGGCGGGAGCGGCGACGGCGGCGACTCTGGCGGGGAAAGCGGTGGCAGCGGCGACGCCGAGACCGGCGGCGGGTCGGTCGGCGGCGACACCGCCGGCGACGGCGGCACCGCGAGCGGCGGCGACACCGCGAGCGACACCGACGGCTTCGCGGTCCCCTCGGTCGGCGGCGGGGCGTTCGGCGCCGACACGGTCGGATCGCCGGGGTCGATCTCGCCACCCTTCCCGTTCGTCTCGCTGCTCCTCGCGTTCGTCTTCCTCGTCCCCATGAACTTCCTCATTCAGGCGTACGGCTCCTCGGTCCTCGACGAGCGGACGAACCGGCGCGGGGAGCCCCTGCTCGTCACGCCGCTCTCGCCGGTCGACATCGTCGCCGGGAAGACGCTCCCGTACGTCGCTGTCGCGGCGCTCGTCACGACGGCCATCGCGGTCGCCGTCGGCGGCGGGGCGCTCTCGGTGATCGCGGTGCTCCCGGTCGCGGTGACCTTCCTCGCGGCGACGTTCGTCGGCGCCATGTTCGCGCGGTCGTTCAAGGAGCTCACCTTCGTCACGGTGGGGGTGAGCGTCCTCCTCACGACGTACGCGTTCGTGCCGGCGATCTTCACGAACGTGACGCCCGTGGCGCTGGTGTCGCCGCTCACGCTGGTCGTGTTCGACCTGCAGGGCGAGGCGGTCGGGACCGGCGAGGTGCTCTTCTCCATCGGGCCGATGACGGTCGGGGCCGCGCTCCTGTTCGGGCTCGGGCTCGGGGTGTACCGCGAGGAGGACATGTTCACGCAGAAGCCGGTCGGGCGGAAGTTCCTCGACGCGCTGGCGGTGCGTCTCGCGGCGGTCGGGCAGGCGGGCTCCGACCGGGCGCCCCGAGACCGGCTCCGCGCCCTCGCGCCGGTCGCGCTCCTCACCGCCTGCACGATCCCGTTCGTGTTCGTCGCGGAGCTGTTGGCCGTCGCGCTGCTGTTCGCGCTGCCGGTGACGGTGTCGATCCCCGTACTTCTGGTGACGATCGCGTTCATCGAGGAGGTCGCCAAGAGCGTCCACCTCTACGCCGGGTTCGAGCGCGAGGCCTTCGCCCGGACCGACAGGGTCGCCGTCGCGGTCGGGGCGGCCTCGGCGGTCGGCTTCTTCCTCGCGGAGAAGGCCACCGCGGTCGTGCAGGCGGTCGGGCTCACGGAGCTGTACGTCGGCCGCGCGGCCTTCGGGAGCGTGGCCGGGATGGAGGGGCTCCCCCCGATCGCCCTCGCGGGGCTCTTCTTCGCGCCGCTCCTGCTTCACGGGTTCGCGACGACCGTCGCCGCGGTGGGCGCGAGCCGGAGTCGGGCGTACTACGCCCTGACGCTGGCGCTGGCGACGCTGATCCATGCCGCGTACAACTTCGGGGTGGTGCGCGTCTATGCGTAACCGCGACAGCCGGCTGACGATCGCCGGGCGGGAGCTGGCGGGGCTGCGCGCGGAGAAGACGATCCTGCTCGCGATCGGTATCCAGCTGTTCATCGCCGCGTTCTCGTCGTTCCTCGTCGTCGGGCTCGTCTCGATGTACGACCCCGGATCGCTCGGCGGCGCGGAGGTCGAGGTCGCCGGCGCGGGCGACGCCGTGACCGACCTCGAACGCGCCGCGAGCGAGGTCGACGGGGCGTCTGTCACGCGCTACGAGGACGCCGGGGCGGCGCGGCTCGCGTTCGACCGCAGCGCCGCCGACGCGGTGGTGGTCGCGAACCGGAACGACGACGGCGGGATCTCGGTGGTGGTCACCGCCCCGGACGCGACGGTGGAGACCACCGTGATCGTCGTCCAGCTCCGCGACCTGCTCCGCACCTACGAACGGCAGGAGCGCGCGGACCGGGCCGGGTCCCTGAGCGAGTCGCCGCTCCCGCTGCCCGAGCGCACGGGCACCAGCCCGTACTTCACGTTCACGTACACCGTGTTGATCCCGGTGCTCGTCTTCCTCCCCGTCTTCATCTCGGGGTCGCTCGTGGTCGACTCGATCACCGAGGAGATCGACGAGGGGACCTTCGAGCTGCTTCGCGTCGCACCCGTCACGCTCGGGGAGATCGTCGACGGGAAGGCGCTGGCGGCGGTCGCGATCGCCCCCGGACAGGCGCTGCTGTGGCTGCTCCTCCTCCGCGCGAACGGGACGCCCGTCGCCAACGTGCCGTCGATCCTCGTCCTGATGACCGCGCTCACGACCCTCGTCGTCGCGCTCGCGCTCGCCATCGCGGCGCTGGCGCCGGACCGGCGCGCCGCGCAGTTCCTCTACTCGATCGGCGTGCTCGTCCTCTTCGGCGGCGCGACGGCGATGGCCGGCGGTCCCGCGAACGCGGTCGCCCGGCTCGCGATCGACAGCGCAGACGCCGCGACGACCGCGCTGGTCGTCGCCTACGTCGGCATCGCCGCGGTCGCGTACGCCGGGGTCCGGCGGCTCGTGGCGGAGAACGGCTTCGAGAAGTGAGCGGCGATGGGATATATATATATATATAAACGAGGCGGTGGCGCGCGCCTCCGAGTGGTCGCCTTCGGCGGCCACGAGGAGCGCGTGCGAGGGAGTCGGGAGGGAGCGGGCGACCGTCGGGAGCCCCGACCGAGCGACGAGGCTGGGGAGGCGTGAGGCGGTGCGGTCGGGCGGGGTTCAAAGGGGCAGTCGCCGGGGGCTTTGCCGCCGGCTGCCGGAGGCGCGTGGCGCCTCGCGGCTGGGGCTTTGGAGGTGATCACTGCCGATCCACAGGTGACTATCTGTTACCGATCGGCCGATCGACGACGAACTACAGTTCACTTGAAAGGATAACCCCGCTCGCCCGATACGTCTCAGTCGTCGTCTGCCGCCGCCCCGCCTCCGCCGCCCGCCTCGGTCGCCGCGTCGTCCTCGATGCTCGGCGGGTACTTTCCGCGGTCGAGTTTCAGGTCGGACTGCGGCCGCGCCATGCAGGTGAGCGCGTACTCCTCGGCCTCCTCGTCGGTGAGCCCGCGGGCCGCGGGCTGCGTCACCTCGCCCTCGACGATCTCGGCGGAGCAGGCGAGACACATCCCGACGCGGCAGGAGTACTCCTGGGCGATACCCTCCTCGATGCAGGGCTGGAGGATCGTCTCCGTGTCGGCCACCTCGATCGTCTCGCCGGTGCCGACGAACTCGACGGTGTACTCGGTCATGGCGCGGAGTACCCGCCGACTCCTCAAAAAGGGTTCCCCTCGATCACGTCGCCGTCGCGGGGACGCAAGGGCGAGAGCGCGTCGTCTCACCTTCGAGCCACCTTCGAGAAACGTCGCTCTCGAGGCCAGTGTTGTGTTCTCTCTACACGAACTACGGCGTGACGACAATAAATTGCTGTAGTACAGTCTTCGAAAAAGAGAACAGCGAGAGTCCTCTTTGGGCGGCTTCGACTACGTGGAGACGAATGAACCCGATCGCGCTTTTCGGCGCCGTCGATCCGAGTTGGGTGGCGGCCCTTTCGCCAGAACTCGCGAGCCGCGCACAGTTCGGGTGGACGATCTCCGTCCACATCATTTTCGCGTCACTTTCGGTCGGCCTCGCGCCGTTCATGGTCTACTTCACCTACAAGGACGTTCGGACCGACGACGAGCGGTTCGCGCAGCTGCGCTCGTTCTGGGTGACGGTGTTCGCCGTCGGCTTCGTCATGGGAACCGTCACCGGCATCCCGATGAGCTTTCAGTTCGGGACGAACTTCCCGCAGTTCTCGGCGGTGGCCGGCGAGCTGATCGGCGGCCCGCTGGCCTTCGAGGCGAAGATGGCGTTCTTCCTCGAGGCGGTGTTCCTCGGCGTGCTGCTGTACGGCCGAGACCGCGTGAGCGACCGGAGCTACGTCGCGTCGTCGGTGCTCGTGGGGGTCGGGGCGTGGTTGTCGGGGTTCTGGATCCTCGTCGTCAACGCCTGGATGCAGACGCCGCGGGGGTACGAGATGATCACCCGCAACGGGATGGAGGTCGCGAGGCTCACCGACCCGATTGCGGCGTTCTTCACCCCGCGAATGGGGTGGATGTACGTTCACATGATCAACGCTTCGGTCATCTCGGTCGCCCTCCTGGTCGGCGGCGTCTCGGCGTACATCGTCTGGAAGAAGCGCGACGCGAGGGCGTGGAACACTGCGCTGCGGCTCGCGGTGGTAATACTGCTCGTCTCCGCCCCGCTGCAGGCGGTCCACGGCGACGCGTACGGGCGCCACGTCGAGGACACCCAGCCGCAGAAGTTCGCGGCGATGGAGGCCCACTACGAGACCGGGTCGGCCGACCTACACCTGCTCGCGGTGCCGACGAGCCCGGAGGCGATGGTCGACCCCCGCGCCGAGAACCTCATCACGGTGAGCCTGCCCAAACTCGGGTCGTTCCTCGCGAGCGGGGGTGACTTCGACGCCGAGGTGATCGGATTGAACGAGTACGAGGAGAACCC
Source organism: Halorubrum sp. FL23 (assembly GCF_052439115.2). Lineage (NCBI taxonomy): Archaea > Methanobacteriati > Methanobacteriota > Halobacteria > Halobacteriales > Haloferacaceae > Halorubrum > Halorubrum sp. FL23. Next base: position 76,673 of record NZ_JBQVRO020000006.1, on the reverse strand, counting down.
GCCGGTGGCCCTCGTGTTCTGGTCGTTCCGAGTCATGGTCGGGCTCGGCTTCCTGTTCATCGCGCTGTCGCTGTGGGGCGGTTACCTGTTCTCCCGCGGGCGGCTGTCCGACAGCGACTGGTACCTGAAGGCGATGATCGCGGCCTCACCGCTCGGCTACGCCGCGCTGCTGACGGGGTGGTACGTCACGGAGATCGGGCGCCAGCCGTGGGTGATCCAGGGCGAACTCAAGACGTCGGAGGCGGTCTCGTCGACGCTGACCGGGACCGAGGCGACGCTGACGCTGATCGGGTTCGTCGTCGTCTACGTCGGCCTGCTGGCGGCGGCGCTCTACGTGCTGAAGTGGCTCGTCAGAGCCGAGCTCCGGCGGCTCGGCAGAGAGCCGTCGAGCGACGACCGCTGGTACGGGCCGCTCCCCGGGGTGAACGACGGTGACTGAGCCGCTGATCCCGGTCGACGCCTACCTCGTCGCGTCGCTGCCGGAGGTGTGGTTCGGCGTCGTCATGTTCGCGCTGGGGATGTACCTCGTCCTCGACGGGTTCGACTTCGGGATCGGGATGCTGTACGCGACGCGGGAGTCAGAACACGAGCGAGAGACGCTCCTGTCCGCGTTCGGCCCGGTGTGGGACGCGAACGAGGTGTGGCTCGTCGCGTTCGGAACGATGCTGTTGGCGGCGTTCCCGCGGGTGTACTCGCGGCTGCTGGCGGACCACTACCTGCTGACGATCGGATTCGTGCTCGCGCTGCTGTTCCGCGGGGTCGGCCCGGAGCTCCGCGAACAGCGGAGCGACGCGCGGTGGAAGCGCTACTGCGACGCCGCCTTCGTCGGGGGGAGCTTCCTCGCGCCCCTGCTGTTCGGGACTCTCGCCGGCCGCTGGGTGTTCGACGCGGCGACGCTGTCGCTTCCGGCGCTGCTCACCGGCGCGGGGTTGGTCGCCGTCTCCGTCGTCACCGGCGCCGCGTTCATCGCGGCCAAGAGCGACGCGACGCTGGCGGCGGACCTGCGCCCGTACGGAGTCGGCGCGACGCTCGCGTACCTCGGCGGCGTGGTCGCCCTGCTGACGACCGTCCTCCTGACGGACGCGGGCGGTGCCGCCGACACCCTCCGGTCGCTGGCCGCGGCCGCGGTGGTGGGTTCTTCGGTCGCCGCGGGCGTCGGCGGCATCGCGCTCGCCAGACGCGGCGCCTACCGCGCGTGGCTCGCCAGCGCGCTGGCGCTCCCGGCGCTGCTGACGGCGCTCATCGCGCTCCTGGTGTACCCGACGATCTACCCCCCGACCGGCCTGAGCCTCAGGGCGGCGGTCGTCTCCCCGCTCGCCTTGAACCTCGTGACGGTCCTCGGGCTCCCCGCGCTGGCCGTGGTCCTCTGGTACTTCACGTATCTGTACCGCGTGTTCAGCGGCCCCATCGACCCCGAGGGGTACGGTGGCTGAAGGCGGGACGCGTCGGGCGTTGTGAGTTCGCGCTCGGACCGCGCCGGGCGTGCGAGGGACCGCGGTCGCCGTCTCGTGCATCGCAACGACTAATCCCCCGCCGAACGCTTCCCGAGGTATGACCGAGAAGGCCACCGCGCGAGCCCACCCGATCCAGGGGCTCGTCAAGTACCACGGGATGCGCGACGAGGAACTGCGGCTCCCGTACCACGACAGCATCAGCCTCTGTACCGCCCCGACCGCGACGACGACGACCGTCGAGTGGCAGCCCGACGCGAGCGAGGACACCTACGTCATCGGCGGCGAGGCGGTCGACGGGCGCGCCGCCGAGCGCATCGACATGGTCGTCGACCACGTCCGCGAACTGGCCGGCGTCGACGCCGCCGTCCGGCTGGAGAGCGAGAACTCCTTCCCGTCGAACATCGGCTTCGGCTCCTCCTCGTCGGGCTTCGCGGCGGCCGCGCTCGCGCTCACCGAGGCCGCCGGACTCGACCTCTCGCTCCCGGAGGTCTCCACCGTCGCCCGCCGCGGCTCCTCGTCGGCGGCGCGCTCGGTGACGGGCGCGTACTCGCGGCTCGACGCCGGACTCAACGACGATGACTGCCGCTCGCACCGCCTCGACGTTGGCGTGAGCGAGGACGGTTTCGACCCCGAGGAGGACCTGCGGATCGTCGCCGCGCACGTCCCGGCGTACAAGGAGACGGAAGAGGCCCACCGCGAGGCCGCCGCGAGCCACATGATGCAGGCCCGGACCGCCCACGTGCAGGACCAGCTCGTCGAGATGACCGACGCGCTGCGCGCGGGGGACTTCGACCGGATCTTCGAGACCGCCGAGCACGACTCGCTCTCCCTCACTGCGACCACCATGACCGGGCCGGCGGGGTGGGTGTACTGGCAGCCCGAGACGATCGCCGTCTTCAACGCGGTCCGCGAGCTGCGCGAGGAGGGCGTCCCGGTCTACTTCTCGACGGACACCGGTGCCTCGGTGTACGTTAACACGCTCGCCGACCACGCCGAGGAGGTCGAGCGCCGGATCGCCGAGATCGGTATCGACACCGACATCTGGGAGATCGGCGGCCCGGCGCGCGTCCTCGACGAGAGCGACGCGCTGTTCTGACGCTCCTCTCCGGAGCGGCTAGCGTTTCGGAGGGGTCGGCGTTTCGGCGCCATTTATGGGTCCGGAAGCCGAATCGCAGGGCCATGTCGCTCATCGGAGAGGCGATCCTGGAGTTCGACGGACCAACGCCCCGCATCGTCGCCGACTTGCGGAGCGTCTCGTTCGAGGTCGAACACGTGCGCGAGGACGTGAAGGACCGCTATTCGGACGCCGACCTCGACGAGGCGTACCAGCTGGTGATGTCGAACCAGATCACGGGTGACGACTTCAAAGAGCTCGTCGGTCGGAGCCAGTACAGGGCACAGACGCTGTTCTTCGACGATCTCGCGGTGTTCCTCTTCCCCTCAGACCGATACGACGCGGTGTTCGCGTCGTTCGACTACGACGACGACTTTCCGGTGAGCGCGCTGGTGAGCGCGGTGTCGGACGCGCAGCGGAAGGAGTGAATGCGGTCCTCGGGGCGACCTGACGCCCCCTACTCCTCCGGGTCCTCACCGCGCGCTCGCTTGTACATCGCTAACGCCTCCTCTCGCCGCGCCGAGTGGTCGACGACGGGCGCGGGGTACTCCGGCGCCGCGTTCGCGCGCTGGGTGGGCGACAGCTCGTGCCACTCGTGGATCAGGTCGGCGTCGACGCCGCGCAGTTCGGGGACGTACGCCTTGATGTACTCCGCGTCGGGGTCGTACCGCTCCCCCTGCGTCATGGGGTTGAAGATGCGGAAGTAGGGCTGGGCGTCGGTTCCCGTGGAGGCCGCCCACTGCCACCCGCCGTTGTCGTTGGCGGTGTCGTGGTCCGCCAGCCGCTCCCTGAAGTGGTCGTAGCCGTGACGCCAGTCGACGAGCAGGTCCTTCGTGAGGAAGGAGGCGACGATCATCCGCACCCGGTTGTGCATGAACGCCTCCTCGCGGAGCTGGCGCATGCCGGCGTCGACGATGGGGTACCCCGTCTCGCCGCGCTTCCACGCCGCGATCTCGTCCGGGTCGTCGCGCCACGCGATCCCCTCCTCGTACGTCTTGTAGTTCTCGGTGACGACCGCCGGGTTGTGGTACAACACCTGCGTGTAGAACTCCCGCCACGCGAGCTGCTGTTGGAACTCTTCGACCGCGGCGACCGGGCCTTCGTCGTCGGCGTCGTCGGTGGATTCCGAACCGCTCTCGGCGCGTTCCGTCGCCGCGTCCAGCGCGCGTTCGGTCGCCTCGTACGCCTCCCGGATCCCGATCTCGCCGTACTTCAGGAAGGCGGACAGGCGAGAGGTCGCCTCGCGGGCCGGGTAGTCGCGCTCCGCCTCGTAGTCGAACACCGGCTCGGCGAGGAACGCGTCGAGCCGGTCCCGGGCCGCCGCGGTTCCGGCGGGGCCGATCGACGCGTCCGGCTCTCCGAACCCCAAGTCGGCGGGTGAGGGGAGGTCACCGACGGCGACGCGCTCGGATTCGACGCCGCCGTCGGCGCGAGCGTCGGCATCCCCTCCGTCGTCCGACCCGACCGCGGCCCGCAACGTCGCCGCGTCGGCGAGGTGGGTCGCCTCGGGCGTCGGCGCCGGCGGATCGGTCTCGCGGTCGGTCCACTTCCTCCAGTAGTAGGTGTACACCGAGTACGGGTCGCCGGCGTTGGTCCGGATCGAGTCCGGGGTGTGTAACACCGCGTCGTGGTGGGCCTCGCGGTCGATCCCGGCCTCGTTGAGCGCCTGCCGAACGCCGGCGTCGCGCTCGCGTGCGAGCCCCGAGTAGTCCCGGTTCCAGACGACGCGGTCGGCGCCGACGGCGGCGGCCAGTCGGGGGAGGACCTCCTTCGGGTCGCCGCGAGCGACGAGGAGGTCGCTGCCGCGCTCGCGGTAGTCGTCCCGCAGCGCCGCGAGCCCGTCGATCAGGCGGCGGACGCGCACGTCGCTCGCGTGGTCGAGCACGTCGGGATCGAAGACGAACACGGGTGCGGCCGGCCCTCGGTCGTCGTCACCCGCGCCGGCCGCGGCCGCGAGTCCGACGTTGTCGGCGGCTCTGAGGTCCCGTCGGTGCCAGAACAGCTCCATGGGGCACCAACGGCCGCGAGGACCGTGAAACCACCGGGATCACAGTTCGAGACGGCCCGGAACGCTCACCCGATCGAGCAGGAAGTACGCGACCGTGAGCGCGAGCACCAGCACGCCGATGGCGACCGCCGCGAGCAGCGCCTCCTCCACCGTGGCGTACTCGTCGAGCCGGTAGCTGATCACGCGCCGGGAGGCGGCGATGATCGCGGCGCTCACGACGATCCGCAGGACGGGCTGACCGCGCGCGTGCGCCACGAGCGTCCGGTGGACCTCGACGATGATCAACAGGAGCAGCACGCTGTCGAGCAACCCCACGACCTCGACGGGGTCGGTGAAATCGCCCGTGACGAGCAGCCGGTACAGCGAGACGAACAGGTCGAACACGCCGATGAGAAACAGGATGAGCAGGAAGTACGCGGCCCCCAACACGAGCCACTCCATCGCTCGAGCCGCGGGATCCGCCGCGTCGTCGAGATCGATTCCCATTGACGGATCGGTCGGTGTCCGGTAGCAAGTGACTTTGGGTGGACGCCGTCGGGCGCCGCGTCGCCGGCTGGATCAGCGATCCGCGTCGCTACCCGTCAACGCCTCCAGCAGCCGAACCGCCGGCGCCTTCGCCAGCGGCTCGTTGGCGTTCCCGCAGTGGGGCGACTGGACGCACGCGGGACAGCCGCCCTCGCAGTCGCAGGTGGCTATCAGCCGGGCGGTGCGAGTCATCAGCTCCTCGATCCGCTCGTGGCCGCGCCGCGTGAGCCCGACGCCGCCGGGGTGGCCGTCGTAGACGAACACCGCCGGGGCGTCGGTGTGCGGGTGATACGGCGTCGAGATCCCGCCCACGTCGGCGCGGTCACAGAGCAGGTGGAACGGGAACAGCGAGATGATGCCGTGTTCCGCCGCGTGGATCCCGCCGTTGAAGGCGTGGTCGCCGCCGTCCGGAGCGGCCTCGGCGTCGTCGGTCTCGCCCCGTCCGCCCGTGTCGGAGGACCCGCTGTCGATCGGATCGCCGAGCGCGCGTATCTCTGACTCGACATCGGTCGGCACCGGGAAGTACAGCGCCTTCGTCCGCAGCGTCGTCTCCGGCAGGTCCAGCGTCGACTCCCCGAGCGACTCGCCGGTCTTGGTGTCCTTTCGGACGAACCCCGTGATCCGCTCCGTCACCGTCACGTCCGCGAACCGAACGGGCACGTCCGGGCGGGCCGACAGCGCGCGCTCGCCGAGGTCCTCGTTCACGACGATGTCCTTCTCCGTGAGCGGCTACGTGTAGTAGTCGGCCCACGAGGACTGCAGTTCGGCCACGTCGCGCTCGAGGTCCAGGTTCGTCACCTCGTAGGTGCGCCCCTGCTGGTGGTAGATGGCGCCGGGGTGCGCGTCGCGGAGCGCGTCGCCGAACCCGAGCGAGGCGAGCGTCTCGCTGCGCGAGGCGTCGATCAGGTCTATCTCGCGGTCGCCGGCGGTCCGGAGGCTCACCGACTGTTGCGGGCTCGACGACCCCGCGTGAGTCCAGCGGGTGCCGTCGGCGGCCTCCCGCCGCGTCAGGGTTCCCTCGTCGGTCAGATCGGCGACGACGCCGGGGAACGACTCGCCGAAGAACCGCTCGTCGGCTGGCGAGAGCCAGCTCTCGTCGGCCGCGCAGGCGACGTGACCGGGGAGCAGCCGGTCGTTCTCGGGGTCGCAGATCGCGTCCTCCGGCGGCGCCTCGAAGAAGTCGGTCGGATTGCGCATCAGGTACTGGTCGAGCTGGTCCTCGCCGCCGACCATCACGACGAGCGCGGGGTCGTCGCCGCGGCCCGCCCGGCCCGCGCGCTGGTGCGCCGACATCCGCGTGCCGGGGTAGCCGTCGAGGATGACGGCGTCGAGGCCGCCCACGTCGACGCCGAGTTCGAGGGCGCTCGTCGACCAGACGCCCCGGAGGTCGCCGGCGTGGAGGTCCGCCTCGATCTCGCGGCGCCGGTCGTCGGTGAGGGCCGCCTGATACGCGCCGACCTTCGACGCGAGGTCGCGCTCGCCCCGCTCCCGGAGGTCGCTCGCGCTGTCGGTCGCGTACTGCTCGGCGGTCTGTCTGGCCCGCGTGAACGTCAGCGTCTGCGCGCCGGCGGTCACCAGATCGACGAAGAGCCGCTTGCTCTCGGCGTGGCTCGACTTCCGGCGACCGCTCCCGCGCTCCCGCCAGTCGTCGTCGTACTCCGGCGGGTTCCACAACACCCAATCGCGCGGCCCGCGCCCCGACGCGTCCTCGTCGACGAGAGTGATCCCCGCGGGGTCGCGGCCGGTCACGGTCGCGACGTGTTCGACGGGGTTGTTGATCGTCGCCGAACAGCAGACGAACTGCGGGGTCGACCCGAACCGCTCACAGGTCCGGGCGAGACGGCGCAGGGTCAGGGCGACCTGCGAGCCGAACACCCCGCGGTAGCTGTGGACCTCGTCGATCACGACGTACTCCAGCGACGAGAAGAACCAGTCCCACAGGCGGCCGGCGTACGGGAGCAGCGCGTAGTGGAGCATGTCCGGGTTCGACAGCAACACCGTCGGCTCCCGGTCGCGCACCGCCCGCTTCTCCGACCGCGAGAGCCGGCCCGTGTACGACTCGACCGAGACGCCGCTCCCGAAGCCCAGCCCGTGAGCGAGCGCCGACAGCGACTCCTCCTGGTCCGCGATCAGCGCGTTCTGCGGCCCGATGTAGAGGGTTCGCCCCCCGTGATCCATCGCCGCCTCGAAGGCGGGGACGGTGTACGCGAGCGACTTGCCGCTCGCGGTCTCGGTGGCGAGCACGGCGTCGTCGCCGTCGCGGACCGCCTCGATCGCCTCGGCCTGGTGGCGGTAGAGGCGGTCGATCCCGTCCTTCGCGAGCGCGTCCGCCATTCTGGGCGCGAGGTCAACGTCGCGGTACGCCGGCTCGCGGGCGGGCAGACGGCGGTGATCCGCGATCTGTCCCTCGTAGAACGGTCGGTTCCGCAGCCACTCGATGGCGTCCTCCACGGCTACGGTATCGTGGGGGCCGCCGGGCCTAATCGTTGCGGTCAGGGTGGCGTGTCTGGCGCGGTCGGGGCGGGGGAGGCGCTGTGGGTCCGGGAGTCCCCCCGGTCGATCCTAATCGTCTGCGCCCGCGACCCGCGACCCGCCGGCTTCGATCGGGACCGGTTCCCGCGGAAGCGGCTCGGACGGCCCCTCGCGAGCGAGCGGGGGCAAGCGGACCTCGGTGGCGATCGGGTGGTCGAGGTCGAGCGTCATCCGGATGTCCCCCCTGCGGTCGGCGAGCTCGAAGCCGACGGTCCGGTAGACGCTCCGCGCGACCCGGTTCCCGCTCTCGACGTGGAGTTCGAGCCCCTCGCGCCCGCCGGAAGCGGCGTCGGCGATCACGTGGCGACAGAGCTCCGTCCCCACGCCCCGCCCCTGCATCGTGGGATGAACGAAGACCGCGAGTTCGGGGCGGGCCGCGTCGGTCGGCGTGTACATGGCGTGGCCGAACAGTTCGCCGTTCCGCTCGGCGACGACGTTGCTCCCGTCGGCGAGCATCGAGTCGAGCCAGTCGGCCCGGCGGTTCCGGGTCACCGGCGGGAGCCCCTGTGCGCGGTCTGCCGTCCCGAACCCCTCGTACATCTCCGCGAGGGCCGCGGCGTCCTCGGCGACCGCGGGGCGGATCGTCCACCGGGCGCCCCGTTTGTCCACGAAGCGCGGACAGCGCGGCGGACAGTGGATCGTCCCCTCGCACTCGCTGCCGTCCCAGCCGTCGCAGGCGGCGGTGGCGTGGTGGCTCATGGGTGATAGTCGATCCCCCGCGGAGTTATACCGTGATAGCTGCTCCCACTGTGTGGGAACGGTGAGGAGAGGCGAGTGGCTGTTCGGCTCGGTCCTCACTCCCGAATCAGGACGATCCCGTCGCGGAACACCGAGTGGTTCGGCACCACGTGCTCCTCGCCGTCGGCCTCGATGCGGGTGACGAACAGGTCCACCTCCTGCACGATGCCGCGCTCGCCGGCGACGCGGACCTCGTCGCCGATCCCGTACGGCTGCCGGAGGAGGAGGAACACCCCGGCGGCCGCGCTGGCGACCAGGTCCTTCGTCGCCAGCGCGGCGAACAGCACGACGGCGAGCGCGAACGCCCCCAACAGCACGATCAGCGCGAGCGTCTGTACCCCGACCTGCCCGAGCGCGATCAACACCGCGACGTACACGACGCTGTACTTCACGAGCGGCGGCAACACGCCGAGTTCGGGGAGTTTGATCCCGCGGAGCCGCTCGGTGACGAGCAGTTCGGCCTTGTCGCCCACGACGATGCCGACGATGAGAACCACGGCGGCGACGAACAGCCGCGGGAGGAACGCCGCGACGCCCGACCAGAACTGTTCGAGGTAGTTGACGTCGGCGACGGTCAGCGCGATGATGACGGTGACGGCGACGATGAAGTAGCTCGACAGCTTCGCCAGGATACGCACCGTCGAGGTGTCGAACTCGCGGGCGGTGCGCTCGAAGGCGGTCCCCTCGATCACTTCCGGGACGCCCGCGCGGGTGAGCAGACGGCGGTTGATCACGCCGACGACGTACGCCGCCAACAGCCCGAACAGCAGCACGAACAGGGCGAGCCAGAGCCGGTCCGGGACCGCCGCGACGAACTCGGAGAGCCGTGTCGATACCGCTGACATCTCGATCAGTACTCCTCCGGATCGATCTCCAGAACGAGTTCTCCTGCCTTGAACGCCCGCACGAGCCCGTCAGACTCGGAGAGGACGATCGCGGTCGCGTTCGTGTCCCGGGTGATCGCCCCGCCGGCCATGTGGCGCGCGCCCAGCCCTTTCGGGATGTCGACCCCCTCCGCTCCCGGTTCGAGGTAGCGGTACGCGGAGACGATCTTCCCGGAGTCGGAGACGACGAACGCGCCGTCGAGCCGCGAGAACTCCTTCAGCATCACGTTGACGATGGGGTCGCCCACGTGGACGTGCGACTTCTCGAAGGGGTTGTACGACAGCGGGCGGGACTTGTTCATCACCTTCCCCGCGTCGCCGACGACGAACAGCGCGCCCACCGGCTTCCCCTTCTGCCCCTTCTGTCCGAGCTCGATCGCGACCTCGAACACGTCGCGGATCACGCTCGGCTCCGCCCGGGAGTTGACGAACAGGTCGTAGATTCCGGTGTGGACCGTCTCGTCGACGGTCACCCGGACGACGGCGTCCGATCCGCCGTCGAAGACGGACGCGATACAGACCACCTCGTCCCCCTGGGAGACGAGGTCGTCGTCCATCGCCCCCTCGATGCCGAACCGGATCCGGTCTTTGACGTTGTCGAACGGGAGCGGGAGCTCGACGAACACCTCGGCGTCGATGTCGTTGTCCGGCGCGACGACGACGACCTCGGTGTCGCCGTCCTCGAACCGATCGTAAAACGAGTTCGTCGGCGAGAACAGCAGCACCGCGTCGGCGTCCTCGACGAGATCGGACAGGTGGTCGGTGAGCGAGGCCATTGGCTCACGGTCTCTCGGACGACGTATAGTCGTTGCGTCGGCGTCATGCGAGCGTCTGACGCCGAGAGCGGCGACAGGCGGAGTGACTGAGGCGTGACGGCGGAGTGGCTGAGGCGTAACGGCGGAGTGGCTGAGGCGTAACGGCGGAGTGGCTGAGGCGTAACGGCGGAGGGCCCCGAGGGGGACTTCCCGCGCGACTTTTACCCGCGAGGTGACTACTCGAGCGCGTATGGCGACCCGCGAGGCCCTCTGGGACTACCGCGACGAGTTCGGCGACGCCTTCGGGCGCACCTACTTCCGCCGGTTCGGCCCCGGCGTGACCTCCAGCATCGGGCTCGGGACGTACCTCGGTGCCCCGACGCCCGCCGTCGACGACGCCTACCGCGAGGCGATCGACCTCGCGCTCCGCTCCGGCGTGAACCACGTCGACACCGCCGCAAACTACCGGTGTGGGCGCGCCGAGCGCGTCGTCGGGGAGGCCGTCCGGGACTCCCCGATCGACCGCGACGCGGTCGTGGTGGCGACGAAGGGGGGGTTCCTCCCGTTCGACGGCGAGCGGCCGGCCGATCCCGCCGCGTTCGTCCGCGAGCGGTTCGTCGAGCCCGGGATCGTCGCACCCGACGACCTCGCGAACGGGTCGCACGCGATCGCGCCCGACTATCTGGCGTGGTCGCTCGACCGTTCGCTGGACCGACTCGGGGTCGACACGATCGACTGTTACTACGTCCACAACCCGGAGACGCAGCTGGGGACGCGCTCCAGGAGCGCGGTGTACGACCAGTTGGAGGCGGCCTTCGAGGTCCTTGAGCGGCGACGCGTCGCCGGCGACATCGGGGCGTACGGCGTCGCGACGTGGGACGCGTTCCGGGTCCCCGAGGGCGAGGAGCGGTACCTCTCGCTCGCGGAGGTGCTCTCGCGGGCCGAGGCCGCCGGCGAGGCGGTCGGCCCCGACGACGACCACGGGTTCGAGGCGATTCAGCTCCCCTTTAACGTCGCGATGGCGGACGCGTTCACCCGGCGGAACCAGCGCCCGCCGGGAGGCGGAGCGGACGCGGAGCCGGTCTCGGCGCTGGAGTTCGCCCACGAGGCCGGACTCTCCGTGGTGACGAGCGCGAGCATCGGGCAGGGCGAACTCGCCGTCGACGGCGCGATCCCGAGCGACGTCGACGCGACGCTCGCGGGCGAAACGCCGGCCCAGCGCGCGCTCAACTTCGCCCGGAGCGCGCCGGGCGTCACCTCGTCGCTCGTCGGCGCGAGCGACCTCGATCACCTCCGCGAGAACGTCGCCGCCGGGACGTTCGACCCCCTCGGCGCGTCGGCGTTCGACGCGGTGTTCGAGTAGGCGCGGAGACCGAACCGGGGGGAGGCGGCCGGGAAAAGAGGTTTGGCAGGACCGGTCCAAGCCGTACGCATGTCCCCCACGCGGCGAGCCCTCCTCCGGAGCGCGTCACTCGGTGCGATCGCGATCGGCGGGTGTCTCGGCACGGAGAGTCGCGCCGACGGCTCGAATCCGGCAGCCGAACAGGAATCGGCCTCGGGTAGAGACGGCGATCCGACCCTGCTGAAGGTCCGGAACCCCGGCGGCGAGGCGGTCGTCGTCGACCTCGCTGTCGGAAGCGACGAGGACGGCGGTGAGGGCGCGACCACCGACCCCGCCCCGGTCGGGCGCGAGATCGTGACGAGCGACGAGCGAGCGGCCGAGCTGACGGTCGCCGCGGGCGTCGCCGAGGAGGGGCGGGCGCGGGTCCGGTCGTTTCTCGACGAGACCGACTACGAGACGGAGTCGGTGTTCGTCGCTCGCGCCGGCATCGAGTCGTGTTACCGGTACCGGATCCGGTCGGTGTCGTGGCGGCCGGGCCACGTCGAGTACGAGTACTGCCGCGAGCTCCGGCCCCCCGACGCGGAGTGCGAGGCCGACAGGCGGGACGCCGTCGGGCTCCTGTTCCGGCTGCCCGCCGCCTTCGACTCGCCGCTCCGCGGGTCGGGGTCGAGCGGGCGGTCGCCCTGTCGGACCGTCGAGACCCGGTACGACCGGATCGACGCGAACGCGACCGTTCCGGGGAGCGACACGGCGCTCGGTGAGACGGACCACCCCGGATCGGCCGACGGCGGGACAGGGGGTGACGGCTCGTGACGCGGCGCGTCACCCGCCGCGGCGCGCTGGCGGCCGGCGCGCTCGCGCTGGCCGGGTGTCTCGACGGCGGTCGCGGCCGCGGGCAGCGGTTCTGGGACGACCCGCCGTCGCTCGACACGGACGGGGTGTCGCGCGCACTCGCGGCGCCGGTTCCCGACCGACCGCGGCTCGTCCCGGTCTCGATCGAGCCGGCCGTCTCGGCCGCGTTCGCGGAGCGGGTCGACCGCCTCCTCGAACCGATCCCCGCTCCGCTACCGGCGGAGACGCTCCCGAACGGCGCGATCCGCGAGCAGATCGCGGCGGGGCGCGATGAGGCCCGGGCGGCGCTCCCGGCGCCGGAAGAGTCGCTCGTCCCGATTCGGCGGGCGGAGCGGTTCGCGGCCGCGCGGGGTCACGCCGCGACCGCGGTCGGCACGTGGGCCGCCGTGACGACCGAGGGCGACCCGGAGGAGGTGACGGCCGGCGTGGGGACGGTCCGGCATCGGACCGCCGAGACGCTGGAGACCCTCCCGGGAGAAGCGTCGGACCCCCTCGCCGGAGCCGCCGTGTACGGGCCGATCGAGCGCTGGCTCGACACCGCTCGGCGGCGGGACCTCGTCGGCGGGTCTGGCGAGATCGCGGGAAGCGCGAACCCGCTTCGCACCGGGGAGACGGTCGGCGAGGCCGAGCGGGTGCAGTCGCACGTCGAGATCGGTCGGTATCTCCGAAACCGGTACGAGAGGTCGCTCTCCGAGCCGCGATCGGTGGACGCCCCCCTCCGGGAAGCGGCGGAGCGCGTCGGCGCCGCGATCGGCGACCGGCTCCGAGAGCTCCACGGCGACGACACCGACCGGCTCCGACAAAACCCCGGGACCGAGGCGTTCCTCGACGACCGACCGGTCCCGCGCGACGCGCCGAGCGTCTCGCTGCTGTCCGGCGCTGTCTACCGGACCTTCGACGAACTCCGGTTCGACCCAATCCCGGTCGACGACTGGACACCGGACCACCCGGCGACCGCGCTCACCCGAACGGCGCTCGCGCGGGTCCGGCTGCGCGCGCTTGACGCCCTCGCCGCGCGGATCGAGGAGGGGGAAACGATGTTCCCGACCGACGCTGCCGCTGTCGGCGGTGCGCGTGACGACGCGACCGAAGCGGTGGAAAAACTCGCGACGAGCGCGAACCCGCTGGCGCGGTGGCTCGGGGCGCAGTTCCGGTCCCTGTTCGCTGAACACGACGCCGTGCTCGCGGAGGGCGACCCCGAGGCCCGCCCGGTCGCCGAGGCGTTCGCCGGGTACCAGTGGATCGGTCTGGTCGCCGACGAAGCGGGTCCCGTGCTGTCGTCGGTGAACGACGCGATCGACTCGGTCGGCTGAGCACGGGGGCAGCTGAAAGCGAAGGAACCAGATACGCGGGGACGCGGGACGGCCGGTTCAGTCGGCGGTTCGGCCGACCGGGGTCAGCGAAGCTCTTTGAACTCGGCCTTGCACTCGGGACAGATGCGGACGGAGAACACCTCGTCCGGGTCGTTCTTCTTCTTGAGTACCTTCTCGCAGTCGGCGCAGTTCAGCCGCTCGTAGGTGTCCTTGAACAGGTCGCCGTCGCGAAGCCCCTTCCGCGTCGATTTCATGACTCGACGTTGATCGCGTGACGGTATAAAAACCCCGTCCGACGGCGGTCGGTCGCGTCCCTTTCGCAACTCTTGTCTCCCGCCGCCGACAACGCCGCCTGTGTCACGGAGTCGGCTGTTCGGATCGCTGTGTGCGATCGTCTTCCTCGTCAACTTCGCGCGGGTGGTGTTCGCGCCGCTCGTGGGCGAGTTCATCGGCGAGTTCGCGATCGGCGAGGGGACGGCGGGGCTGATCGTCACCCTCGCGTGGCTCGGCTCGGCCGCCCCGCGGCTCCCGGCGGGATGGGCGCTCACGCGCTTCTCCCGACAGTACGTGATCCTCGTCTCCGGAGCGATGCTGACGCTCGGCGCGCTCGGCGTCGCGATCGCGCCCGGCGTTCCGACGCTGATGACGGCCGCGTTCGCGATCGGCCTGGCCTCCGGCGTCTACTTCGTCGCCGCCAACCCCTTCATCGCGGAGCTGTTCCCGACCCGCGTCGGGCGGGTGATGGGCGTACACGGGATGGCGAGCCAGCTCGCCGCGGTCGCCGCCGCGCCGGTCGTCACGGTCGCGCTCTGGTACGACTGGCGGCTCGCCTTCTACGGGCTCGCGGTCGTCGCCGCCGCCTCCACCGCCGTCTTCGTCCTCTTCGCCCGCCGGACGGACCTCCCGGACGCCGGCGCGGGCGACACCGACTTCCTCGCCGGCGCGCGCTCCGAGTGGAAGCTGATCCTCGCCGGCGTCGTCCTGATGGGACTCACGAGCTTCGTCTGGCAGGGGCTGTTCAACTTCTACGAGCTGTACATGATCGATAAGGGGATCCCGGAAGCGACCGCTCGGAACCTGCTGACGGTGATCTTCGCCGCGGGCGTCCCGGCGTTCCTCGTCTCGGGGGACCTCGCCGATCGGCTCCCGCACGTTCCGTTCCTGCTCGGTATCGTGTCGACGTTCCTCGCCGGGGTGATCCTCGTGGTAGTCTCCTCGAGCACGATCGCGGTCGTCGCCGCCAGCGTCGTCGTCGGGTTCGCGATCCACATGCTGTTTCCCGCGAGCGACACCTACCTGCTCGCGTCACTGCCCGACGAGTCGCGGGCGTCGGCGTACGCCGTCTACTCCGCCGGGATGATGACGACGCAGGCGGCCGGCTCGTGGGTCGTCGGCGAGGCGATCGAGGCCGGCGCCGGCTACGACGCGGTGTTTCTCTCGCTGTCGGGGGGACTCGCGCTCGTCATCGCCGCGTACGCGGTGCTCGAGTACGCCGGGCGCGTTCCCGGCGGCGCCGCTGGCGCGGAGCGCGTCGCCTGACCGGCGTCTCCGGCGGCGCGACCGGCACGGAAGCACGGGTATCGCACCTATTTAGGGCGTCCCGCCCGTGTAGTGGGTAGATGGAGTACGTACAAGAGCGCGTGACCACGCTGCACGCGTTGACCGACCACCGGCCGGACGCCCCGACCGGCCGGGCGGCGGTCGTCGTGCCGATGACGGAGCGCGAGTACGGGACGCTCGCCGCCGATCGGGTCCTGACGGCGCTGGAGGCGGTCGATCCGGCGCGGGTCATCGTCCCCCTCCGCGCGCCCGCCGAGCGCGTCGGGCCCTTCGCCGACTGGCTCGACGGGTTCGACGTGACCGTAGAGCCCCTCTGGTGCGGCGGGCCGCGACTCACGGAGCTGCTCGCGGCCCGCGGTCTCGACGGGAGCCGCGGGAAGGGGCGGGACGTGTGGCTCGGGCTCGGTCGCGCCTTAGAGGAGGAGTTCGTCGTCGTCCACGACGCCGACACGAAGACGTACTCGCCCGAGTTCGTCACCCGGCTGCTGTTCCCGCTCGCGCACGGCCACGAGTTCTCGAAGGGGTACTACGCCCGCGTCGAGGACGGGGCGCTGTACGGGCGGCTGTTCCGGCTGTTCTTCAGACCGCTGGTCCGCGCGCTCGCCGACGCCACCGAGCGGCGGGAGGCCGGAGTGTTGGAGTACCTCGACTCGTTCCGCTACGCGCTCGCCGGGGAGTTCGCGGCGACGACCGACCTCGTCTCGCGGCTCCGCGTCCAGCGGGGCTGGGGACTGGAGGTCGGGACGCTCGGCGAGACGTTCGCGCACGCCGGCTTCGCGGGGAGCGCGCAGGTCGATCTGGGCCGGTACGAACACGATCACCGGTCCGTCGACGGCCCGACCGGGCTCGCCGACATGAGCCGGGCGGTGGGTGAGGCGACCCTCCGCGCGGTCGAGGGCGCCGGCGTCGAGATCGAGTACGACGCGCTCGCCGACCGCTACCGCGAGGCGGCCGACGGGCTGATCCGCGGCTACGAGACCGACGCCGCGTTCAACGGGCTCGACTACGACCGCGCGGCCGAACGCGAGCAGGTCGCGACGTACGCGGACGCCCTCGGACCGCCGGGGCCGGACACCCGCCTGCCGGCGTGGCGCGACGCCCCCGTCACGCCCGCGGAAATCGCCGACGCGGCCCGGGCCGACCTCGCGGCAGTTCGGGAATCGGGGTCGGGGAGTCCGGACCGGTCGGATCAGAGGGCGGGAGATATCGACCGGCCGCGGCGAGCAGACTCGGGCGCCGACGCAGCGCCGGGGGAGGACTGATCATGGACGGCGACCCCAGCGTCGCCGCCCGCGACGACCTCGCCGGCGTGGTGGACCTGTTCGAGTGGCTCACCCGCGAGGAGCTGTCGCGGGCGCTCTCGGAGCTCGCGTTCAAACAGCGCGCCGAGGTCGACGACGAGGCCATCGCCGCCGCCATCGACGTCGCAGTCGCGGAATATGCGCTCGTCCCCGCGCCGCCGGCGGCGCTCGCGGAGGCCGGCGCGGGGACCGGGCCGGAGGCGGTGGCGGATCCGGGCGACGTGGGAGACGCCGACGGCGAGGGTGAGATCCCCGACGGCGACGCGATCGCCCTCGCCGTCGGCCCGGCGGCGTTCCCGTCGCTGCCGGCGGACGCCGAGGATCTCCCGCACATTCTCGACGTTCCCGATCGAGAGGTCGACCGGGAGACGCTCTCCGGGGCGGTGTTGGATCGGCTGTCCGCGGACGCGGTGGCCGCGATCGGGGCGGGCGACGCGGAGCGACTGGAGCTGCTCGCCGACGTGACCTACGACATCGAGGCGTGGGCGCCCGTCGACGCCGGCGACGTCCGCGAGCGGATCGTCGACGAATTGGACGCGTAGGGGCCGGTACTCATCTTTAATGGCGTCGAGAGTGCCATGGACGTTGATTATGAAGAAGCTGATCAACGACCCGGACGACGTTCAGCCTGCTCACCGAGAGCATGCTGTCGGCGCGGACGAGCCCGTCGTCCCCGTCCTCGGCGCGACCGATCGACACGTCGGCGTCGAACCGGCTCGCAGCCTGCACCAGCTTCGAGGGCGGGCGGGCGTGAAGTCCGGCCTCGGGGACCACCGTGACGGTACGTTCCATACGAACGAGTAGGCGCGGTGTGGCCTTATAAGTGAGTTCGACGGGCGGCCGGTCTCGCTCGACGACGGCTTACGGCGCGGCCTGCTTCGTCGAGACCAGTTCGATCACGTCGCGGTGGGAGAGCTCGTGGTCGGTGCCGACCTGTCGGCCGCTCCGGCAGTCCGTGCCGTGGAGGAGCCCCTCGCCGATGTCGGAGTGGATGTGGAACGCGAAGTCCTCGGTCGTCGATCCGCCCGGGAGGATGAAGCAGTCGCGGAAGACGCCCTTCTCGTCTTTGCTCCCGTTCGCGGAGCCGGGGAAGACGGCGATACAGCCGAGCACGTCGAAGACGGCGGCTTCGAGCGCGCCCTGCACGCCGGTCCCGTCGTACTCGGCGACGAACTCGCCGATCTGATCGAGGCCCGCCGCCTGCTCGCCGGAGACGTCACCGACGAGGTCGAACTCGCTCTCGCCGGGCGTGTAATCGACGACGCCGGCGTCGTCCGCGTTCTTCAGCGCCTTCTCGGCGTGGGCGCTCGCGGGGACGAACGAGAGGTGGTCGTAGTCGGGATCGGTCGTGATCTCCTCCCAGTTCGCCTGCGCCTCGGGGGTGTCCATCTTGTTGGCGGCGACGACCATCGGCTTCGTCCGCTTGCGGATCTCGCGGGCGAGGGCCGCCTTGTCCGCCTCGTCCCACGTCTCGGGGTCGAGTTCGAGCCCCTCGGCGAGGATCACCTGCTTCATCCGGTCCTTGTCGATGCCGAACGCGGACATCTGCTCGGCGAGCTCCGCCTCGATGGCGGCGTCCGCGCCGTGATAGCGCGTCTCGAACTTCTCGAGCCCCTTCTCCAACACGTCGAGGTACCACGCGTCGAGCTCCTCCTCCAAGAAGTCGATGTCCTCGCGCGGGTCGTGGCCCTCGGTGGCCTCGCCCTCGATGTCGGTGGTGCCGGAGAAGTCGACGACGTGGATCAGCACGTCGGTCTCGTTGAGGTCCGTGAGGAACTGGTTGCCGAGCCCGCGCCCCTCGTGGGCGCCCGGGACGAGGCCGGCGACGTCGACCAGTTTGACCGGGACGAAGCGGGTTCCCTCGCGGCAGACGCCGACGTTCGGCGTGCAGGTCTCCTCGAACTCGGGGGCGGCGCAGTCGACGCGGACGTACGCCTCGCCGACGGTCGGGTCGATCGTGGTGAACGGGTACGCGCCCTCGGGCACGTCGTTCATGGTCGCGGCGTTGAAAAACGTCGACTTCCCGACCGAGGGTTTGCCGACGAGACCGATCCGGTAACTCATTACTATCAGTGCGCGATCCACGGTGAAAAGCGATGCGAGACGCGCCGTGGCGTGCGTACAGGTGACGAGGGACGAGGGATCGGGAGCCGTCAGGCGTCGCCGTCCGACTGCCCCGGTTCCCCGAGCGCCTCGACCGGGAGCACGTTCTGAAGCGCGGCGAAGGCGTCCTCGGCGCTCTCGAACCGCTCTTGGTCGATGTCGGCCACGAGGTCCCCGAGGTCGGCGTCGCCGTCGGCGAACAGGACGGTCGTGCCCGCGCAGGACTCGGAGAGGGACTCGCGCGCAATCGGGAACGATCGATCCGCGAACTCCTCTTGCACGTGTGAGAGGTTGATTTCGGATGTCATGGCGTAGATATCGGCACGCGAGGGCTTAAGCGCACGCCTCGTCGGAATCCCGACGGCTCCGCCGCGTGAGAACCAGCAAAACGCGCAAAGAGTTATGTGCCGGCATCACCCTGATCCATGTGAACGTATGACTTTGTACGATCGGATCCTCGTCCCGACCGACGGCTCCGCCGAGGGGAAGCGAGCGGTCGCACACGCGATCGACCTCGCGTCGGTCCACGGCGCGAGCGTCCACACGCTGTACGTGGTCGACACGGCGAGCTACGCGGGGATGCCGATGGAGAGCTCGTGGGAGGGAGTCGGCGACCTGCTCCGGGACGACGCGAAGCAGGCTGTCTCGGAGGTCGAAACCCTCGCGGCGAAGACCGACGTCGGCGTCGAGACGGCTGTCGCGGAGGGCACCCCGAGCAAGGAGATCATTCGGTGTGCCGAGGACAACGGCTGCGACCTGATCGTGATGGGGACGCACGGACGGGGCGGGATCGACCGCCTCCTCCTCGGGAGCGTCGCTGAGAAGGTGGTCCGGGGGTCGAGCGTCCCCGTGCTGACGGTGCGATTAGACGGCGACGTGCCGGGGGAAGCGACCGAGGAGAAGGCGGTCGAGGGGGGGCCGTCGGCCGACGGGGAGTCCGAGGCGACGGGGCAGGGGTAGTCGGCAGCCGCCGAGTTCCGTCTGTCGCGGGTGACCCCGACCGACGCTCAGTCGCCGGCGTCGCGCAGGTGTTCGCAGTCGCCGGCGTGGACCCGGCGGGGCCCGGCGTCCGTGTCGATCACGAGCGTGCCCGGCGACTCTACGTCGACCGCGGTACCCGTCACCGGCCCGTTCGGGGTGTCGACGCGGACCCGGCGACCGAGCGTGCTCGCGCGCTCGCGCCACGCCGGGAGGATCCGGTCCATCCGGTCCGGCGCTCCCGCGAGCGCCGCGAAGCGTTCGAGGAGCGTCGCGGCGAACCGGCGCCTGTCGACGGGGTCGCCGAGCTCCTCCCGCAGGGAGGTCGCGCCCGGCGGGAGAGCGTCGGAGCCGATGTTCGCGTTGACGCCGATCCCCGCGACGAGCCACGAGACGCGGTCGGCCTCGCCCTGCATCTCCGTGAGGATGCCCGCGAGCTTGCGACCGCCGCGACCTTCGGTGTCGGCGTCGCTATCGGGCTCTCCGTCGAGACCGCCCACGAGCACGTCGTTCGGCCATTTGATGTGGGCGTCGACGCCCGCCTCCCGACAGGCGTCCGCGGTCGCGACCGCGGCCGCGAGCGTGAACAGCGGGGCGCGGGCGGGCGGCACGTCAGGTCGGGTCACGAGCGAGAGCCAGACCCCGCCGCTCGGCGCGACCCACTCGCGGTCGAGCCGCCCCCGTCCCCCGGTCTGCTCGTCGGCGACGACCGCGACGCCGTCAGCCCCCTCGGTCGCCAGGTCGCGGGCGCGGTCGTTGGTCGACGGGAGCCGGGCGTGGTACTCGATCGCGTAGGGGGCGTCGAGCCCGAACTCGATGCCGGCGGCGGAGTAGCCGGGGTCATCGGGAGCGACGTACCCCTCGGGCGTCGACTCGACCGCGAACCCCTCCTCCCGGAGAGACTCGACCGCCTTCCACACCGCCGCTCGCGACACGTCGAGGTCGGCGGCGAGCGCGGGGCCGGAGACTGGGCCGTCGCCGAGGGCGTCGAGCAGCGCGCGACGCGTGTCCATGTCGTCCGGGTCGACGCGGACCCGGAAAGCCGTTCCGGGTCCCGCTTCGCGTCACGCCGGCGAACCGACCGGCTTGTCGGTGCGAGGGCGGAGCGAGCACAGTCCTATCCGTTCGGAGCCCGAATCCCGATCGCATGACCGGCTCCGGCGACGACACCGTTCCGCTGACCGTCCTCGACGGCGACGAGCGCACCGAACTCGCGGTCGCCCCCGGACGGAACCTCCGTCGGGTGCTGTTGGAGGCGGGGCTGTCGCCGTACGCCGCCGCGACGCACCGACTCAACTGCCGGGGCCGGGGGCTCTGTGCGACCTGCGGCGTCCGGATCCGCGAGGGGCCCGCACCCGAACACTGGCACGACAGCGTGGCGGACCGGTTCGGCTACCCGCGGCTCTCCTGTCAGGTGGCCATCGACGAGGCGATGACCGTCGAACTCGTCGACAAGCTGGTGTGGGGCTCTCGGGAACCCTCGCCCGCTTCGGAGTGAGCCGTACTCGCGCGCGGCTACCGCGGTGGAACCGGTCGCGGTCCGACCCGGGGACACCGGGTTTCCGGTGAAACGGCGAGCGGTATCGTATCGCATGGACCCGCTGCAGAACCGCCGATCGGCGCTTCGATTCGGGCTCGGCGCAAGACACAAGGTCTCACGGGCGAATTCTCGGGCATGCAACCCTCCAAGGAGCGCGAGGCGTCCGACGGCGACCCGATGGACGACCTCGACGACCTCCTCGACGACGACCTCGCGAACGGCGGGGGTGACGGCGACACCGGGGACGGTTCGGACACCGGGAGCGACTCGGGGTCGAGCGAGGGGCGCGGACCCGCCGGTCGCGTCGGGATGGACGGACGCTGGTTCTCCGCGAAGTCGTTCGCCGTCGCGCTCGCCGCCGTCGCGCTCGGCGTGTTCGCCGGCGGCGCGATCCCGCTCATCGGAGGGACGATCGGCTCGGCCGCCGGGGTGTTTCTCGCGGCGTTCCTGGTCGGGTTGGTCTTCTCAGCGGGGAAATACGTCGAAACCGGCCTCGCCGGGGTCGCGGCCGGCGCGGGCACCGCGGTGACCAGCGTCCTCGGGATCGGCTTCCTCCCGATCGGGATCGACTACCTCTCGCAGTGGGGGCTCCCGCTGCTCGCGGTCGGCGGCGGGGCGGGGCTGGTGCTGGCGCTGCTCGGCCACTACTTCGGTCGAGACCTCCGGGCGGGGCTGACGGCGGATGTCGGCGGTTGAGGACAGCCCCCGGAAAAACGCCGGTGACGCTCGGTGCTCTACACGCTCGGTGCGATGGGTCGCTTCTGCCGTCCGTTAGCGCGCACCGAGCGCGTCTTCGATGCCGACGTAGGCGGCGATCTCGTGGCGTTCGAGGACGACGAAGCCGACGAGGATCGCCACGAACCCGATGATCGCCTCGCCGTCGATCAGGCTGCCGAGCAGGACCCAGCTCCCGACCGCGGCGACGACGGGCTCCGCGTAGCCGACGAGGTGGAGCTGGGCCGGGCCCACCTCGTCGAGCAGCGCGAAGTAGATCAGGAACGCGACGACGCCCGACAACAGGGTGAGGTACGACAGCGACACGATCGACGTGGTGTTCCAGACGATCGCCCCGGGCGACTCACCCAGCAGGGCGGCCCCGACGAACAGCATCCCGGCGCCGGACACCATCGCCCACCCCTGCAGCGCGGCGATCGGGAGGTCGGTGCGGAGCGGGCGGAGCAGCACCGCGCCGAGCGAGAAGGCGACCGCACCGACGAACGCGAGGACGGCGCCGAGCAGGGCGGAGCTTCCGAGTCCCGCCTGCATCGGGTCGGCGATCACTATCACGCCGAGGATCCCGAGCGCGAACCCGCCGATTTCGAGGGGGCCGAGCCGTTCGTTCGGGAGGAGGAGCGCCGCGAACGTCGCGGTCAACACGGGTGCGAGGCTCACGATCACGGCGGCGACCGCGCCCGTGATGTGGAGTTCGGCGACGTACAGCAGGCCGTGGTACGCGGCGATCACGAAGGCCCCGGCGACCGCGACGCCGAGCCACTCGTCGCGGCCGCGGGGAAGCGTCCTGTCGGACACGACCGCGGCGAAGCCCAGCACGACTGCGCCGGCGACGGCGTAGCGCACGCCGGCGAACAGGAGCGGCGGGAAGTAGTGCAGTCCGGCCTCGATGGCGACGAAGGAGGTGCCCCACAGGGTCGCGAGGAGAACGAACGCGGCGACGATCGATTCGGGAGTGGAAATGAGGTTCCGCAGATCCATTGGCTGTCTATTCGAAATCGGCAGAGATAGTTAAACTATTCTCCCGGATCACCCCATATTGGAAATGAACAATCACACATACGAATCTAATGCGACTTGCCTTCGAAAGGGGCGGCTATTTTGAATCTGGATACAAGTATATCGGTCGTAATATATAACAGACCATCACGCGAACGGGAGGTATGGACGAGCGCGACGTGCGGCTGTTGAAGGCGATCTCGGACCTCGGCACCGGGAGCCCCGAGCGGCTCCACGAGGAGACCGACATTCCGGTGTCGACGATCCACTACCGGCTGAACAACCTCCGCGAGGACGGCGTGATCGAGAACGACCTGTACGACCTCGACCACGAGGCGCTCGGGCTCGGCGTCACCGTGATCGTCGAGGTGCTCGCGGACTACGAGGGCCCCTACGAGGAGTTCGCGGAAGAGTTGCTCGCGGTGGAGGGGGTGACCGAGGCGTTCTTCACGATGGGCGAGACCGACTTCGTCGTCCTCGCGCGGCTCTCCTCGTCGGACACCGTCGAACGGCTCATCAGCGACTTCGAAGCGATCCCCCAGGTCGAGCGCACGAACTCGACGTTCACGATCGCCACCCTGCGCGACGAGCCCCGCGCGCCGGCGACGTACGACCTCGACACCCTGATCGCGGAGCTAACCGACTGAGAGAACAGCGTGCGGCCGGCGCGACGCCCCGCGCTCGGACTCGAACGCGGCGCCTACGACCGCTTCCCGATCTCTTCGCGGAGCACGTCGGAGACGACCTCGCCGTCGGCCTTCCCGCGGAGCGCGCCCATCGCTTCGCCCATGAGCCCGGAGAACGCGCCCATCCCCTCCTCTTCGATCTGGTCCGCGTTCCGCTCGACGACTTCCACCACGGCCTCCCGAACTTCGGCCTCGCTCACGCCTGACAGGCCCGCCTCCTCGACCGCCTCGGCCGCCGACAGCGACGGGTCCTCCGCGAGCGTCGTCAGCACTTCGGGAACCCCTTCCTTCGCGAGGTCGCCGTCCTCGACGAGCGCGAACAGGTCGAGGAAGTGGTCGTCGGTCAGGTTCTCGACGGGCGCCCCGTCGCGGCGGATCTCCGTCGTCGTCGACTCCAGCGTCGACGCGGCGAAGGTGGGGTCGACGCCGCGGTCGACCGCGGTCTCGAACAGCGGGAAGCGCTGGCCGAACGCGACCTGCTCGGCGAGGCCGGCGTCGAGGCCGAACTCGTCGGCGTACCTGTCGGCCTTCTCGTCGAGCAGCTCCGGGCGGTCCACGTCGGACGGGTCGGGTTCGACCGGCGGCACGTCCGTCTCGGGGTACATCCGCGCCGCGCCCGGCAGCGGCCGGAGGTAGCGGGTGGTGCCGTCGTCGTTCGCGCCGCGGGTCTCCTCGGGGACGCCCTCGATGGCGGTCTCGGCGCGGTCGGCCGCCGCCTCGATCGCGAGGTCGGCGGTCTCCGGGTCGGCGGCGACGATGGCGACCGCGTCGTCCTCGCCGGCGCCGACCGCGTCGCGCAGGGCGGCGACCTCCTCGTCCGTGACGCCGTACGCCGGCAGCTCGTCGGTGTGGAAGATGCCGCCCGCGCCGTGGCGCTTCGCGTGGTCGGACAGCTCCGTACCGAGCCGGCGGTCCGGCTGGATCTCGCGCCCGACGAGCCCGTCGAAGCCGAACAGCGGGACCGCCGTCACCTTTCCGCCCGAGTCGAGCGCGCCGCGGATGACCCCCGACTCGGTGTCGGCGAAGGTGTCGGTCACGTCCCGCACGTCGCCGACGCTCGCGTCTCGCTCGCGGAGTTCGTCGCGGATGTCGAGGAGCTCGGCCTGCCGCCCGACCTCGCCGCGGACGATGTCCTCGATCCCCTGGAGGTCCTGGACGCCCTTCACCTCCACGCGGGCGCCGTCGGCGATGGAGACGTTCACGTCCTGTCGGATCGTGCCGAGCCCGCGCTTGACCGCGCCGGTCGAGCGGAGCAGCATTCCGATGCGCCCGGCGGCCTCGCGAGCGCCCTCGGGGGTTCGGATGTCCGGCCCCGTCCCGATTTCGACGAGCGGGACGCCGAGCCGGTCGAGCGAGTAGACGACGCCCTCCTCGGTCTCCTCGACCCGCTTCGCCGACTCCTCTTCGAGCATGAGGTCCGCGATCGACACGCGCCCCTCGCTCGTCTCGATCTCGCCCTCCTGACCGAGCAGGATCGAGCGCTGGAAGCCGGAGGTGTTCGAGCCGTCGATGACGAGCTTCCGCATGACGTGGGCCTGGTCGACGACGGAGATGTCGAGCAGGTCGGCGATCTGAAGCGCCACGGCGAGCGCCTCGTCGTCGACGCGCCGAGGCGGCTCGTCGTCCTCCTCGACGAGGCAGGTCGTGTCGTACGCGAGGTAGGTGAACTCGCGGTCGACGCGGCTCTCCTCCATCGCGGCGTCGTCGAGTTCGCCGAGTTCGCTCTTCGTCGGGTGGAGTTTGCGGGTGATCTCGCGGTCGGCCTCCTCGGGGTCGCGTTCGGCGGTCGGGGAGTCGCAGAACAGCTTCGTCGCCGTGTCGAGCTGCTGGTGGATCTCCAGCCCGGCGACGAGCCCCAGCTCCTCGTAGTCGTACTCGGGGGTCGCGTCCGTACTCATTACGCCTCACTCCGGCGGCACGGGACTAAAAGGGTGGCAGTTCGCGCGGCGAGGTGGGACCGGAATGTGGACGCCGCGACCAGAGGCCTCGCCGTGATTTATAAATGACTGACGCGGTGGCGCGCGCCTCCGAGCGCCCTGATAAGGGCGCGAGGAGCGCGTGCGAGGGAGTCGGCCGACCGAAGGGAGGCCGACGAGGCTGGGGAGGCGTGAGGTGCGGTTGCGGTGCTGTGCGGGGCGGGACTCAAAGGGGCAGTCGCGAGGGCGAAGCCCGACGACGTAAGCACTGGAAGGAGCGAACGGAGAGAGCGACTGAAGCGCGCAGCGAGTCGCGCGAGTCCTCGCGACTGGGGCTTTGGAAGGTTTTCCGGCGATCTGCTAGCAGCGGCTTATAAGCGAGTGGCTGGGCGACGCAGGGAGAAACCTAACGCAGCCAGACGCCTGCGAACGTCGCAACGACGCCAGCGATCAACGGTGAGGCGTTCACAACTACTCCCTCCGCCTCAGTCGGTGCCGCGATAGTGGGGAGGAGTTCAGTGATCAAGTCGATAGTTGGTGTTCCGAGAAACGGAGCAAAAAACGTGTAGAAGCCGAGGATACCGAGTCCAAACAGCGTGTAAGCGACACCGTTGAGGACAAAGCCACTGATACGCTGGGAGAGGCTGGTGGTAGCTGTGGGTGCTGCCTCAGCGTTATTATTGTCTTGATTCATCGACGATATGTCGGTTGCTGTGTCGGATAGTCAATAAGTCCTCCGGCGATAAACACAACAGGGCTGCAGCGGCGCAGTGGAGACTTACCAACATAGTCAGTGTGACCGACGACATAGTCACGCTAGAGACAGTACTGTTAGAGTAGCGGTCGGGAGGAATTATGCGTGGGTGCTGTCGTAGAGACAACACCGTGCATCGTGGGGGTGTGCCCCGTGCGATGCGTGGGACCGGATTTGAACCGGCGGACCTCTACAGGACAGCGCCCTCAACGCTGCGCCGTTGGCCTGGCTTGGCTACCCACGCTCGCGGTGTTCTGTCGCATCTCCACGTACCCTTCCCCTAATTAAAAGCCCTTCCATTCGGGGAGGCCGTGTCGAAGGTTCCCATCGATCGAGAGAGACACGCCGACGAACCGATCGGTCGGAACCGGCACGCGTTTGGGAGTGGCGTCCGTCGTGACTTCCATGTCCGAGTGGGCCCGCGAGAACGTCCCGTTGCTGACCGCCCTCCTGTCAGTCGTCGCGCTCGCGCTCGTGTTCGGCGCCGTCGGCGGCGCGATTCCGAGCGGCGTGCTCCCGCGCGCGAGCGACGCGGTCCTCGGCGCGCTTCCGCACCTCAACGCCGCGATATCCGCGACCGCGATCGCCACCATCCTGCTCGGCTGGCGGGCGATCTCGCGCGGGAACGTCGCCCGACACCGAGGGTTCATGCTCTCGTCGTTCGGGCTGTTCGTCGCGTTCCTCCTCAGCTACCTCTACCGGCTGATCCTCGTCGGGACCGTCGAGTTCCCCGGCCCGGAGACGGTGTACACGTACGTCTACCTCCCGTTTCTGGCCGTTCACATTCTGCTCGCGATCGCCTGCGTCCCGTTCGTCTTCTACGCGCTGCTGCTCGCCGCCACCCGCCCGTACGAGGATCTGTACCACACCCGACACGCACAGGTCGGCGCCGTCGCCGCGGTGCTCTGGCTGATCTCCTTCACGATGGGGATCGGTGTGTACGTCATGTTGTACCACGCGTTCTGAGGCGTCCCTTCCCGACCCGGCCGACGAAGGTTGAAGCCCTCGTCGGCCGTACGAACCGACGTGTTATTCCCGACCCACATCCTCGTCGCCGTCGGAATACGCCGGCTGGCGGACCACCCGCCGGTCAGCCGGCGGCTTCCGGGGGCCGCCGCGCTCTCGGCGGGCGGGCTGGTCGTCGGGGCCGCGCTCCCGGACATCGTCGACAAGCCGCTCGGCGCGCTCGGGATCCTCGACGTTTACCAGTCGGTCGGCCACTCCCTCCTGCTCGCGCCCCTTGCGGTCGCCCTCGCCGTGAGACACCGACACGGGATGGCGGTCGCCGTCGGCTGGGGGTCGCACCTCGCGCTCGACGCGTTCCACGTCGCGGTCAACGGACGAGCGAACGACGCGCTGTTTCTCCTGTGGCCGGTCGTCTCGCGGGCCGACCCGCTCGCGCTGCCGCCGATCGAGTTCGCGCGGTTCTACGTCCCGACCCCGTCGTTTTACGTCGAGCTCGGGCTGTGGCTGGCGGCCATCTTCGCCGTGGTGAACTCGCGGCTCGGTCCCGATGAGGAAGTCGGTCGGTGACCCGGTCTACTCGTCGCTCGCCATCTTGTGGGCGGCGTAGAACAGCGGGACGAGCAGCGCGCCGGCGAAGCCGAAGCCGAGCGCGAGCGCACCGATGTCGTTTGCGCTGAGGTCGCGACCGGCGGACTCGCTGTCGCCGCCACTGCCGTCGCCGCCGTCTCCTCCGTCACCGCCGTCGCTCCCGTCGCCGCCGTCCCCGCCGTCGCTCCCGTCGCCGCCGTCCCCGCCGTCACCGCCGTCACCGCCGGGCGTCACGAGGTCGTCGTCGACCGATCCGACCGCGACCGCGCCCTTCATCCCCACCGCCTCGTGGGGCTCGCAGAGGTAGTTAAACGTGTCTCCGTCCGCGGCGTCGTCGAAGGTGTACTCGAAGGTGGTCCCCTCCTCGCTGACCGTCTCGCCGCTGTCGAACGTCCCGTCCTCGGCGACGACGTTGTGCGCGCCGCCCTGCCCGGTCCACTCCCACACGACCGTCGTCCCGGGGTCGATCAGGATCGCCGCCGGTCCGAACTTGAGGCCGTCGACCGCGCCGACGGCGACCGTGACCTCGTCCTGCCCGGTGTAGTCGTGGGTGCCGTCGTAGTTGTCGACGTCGTCCAGCCAGCCGTCGTACTGGGCGGCCGCCCCGCCGGACCCGGCGGCGAGGCCCGTTGCGACGGCGGCCCCCGCGGCGCCGGCCCTGAACAGTCCGCGGCGACTCATCGTCGTCTCGTCGGCGTCGGATGTCATACGCGTACCTCCCGGCGTGGGCGTATTTAAATTCCCGATTCCGCCGCCGCGCGGTGAGAATGCAGCGGTCGCGGACGGAGCGCGTGCGAGACGCGGGACCGGAACCGGATCAGTCGTCGGCCGGGGTCGCGTCGGACACAGTGCCGTCGACGGCGCGGTCCATCTCCTCGCCCGTCACGTCGAACGGGTACTCGCCGGTGACACACCCGAGACAGAGGTCCGCGCGGCTCTCGCCGAGCGCCTCGGCGACGGCGTCGATCGAGAGGTACGACAGCGAGTCGGCACCGACCTCCTCGCGGATCTCCTCGGTGGAGGCGTCGGCGGCGATCAGCTCCTCGCGGGTCGCCATGTCGATCCCGAAGTAGCAGGGAGCGACGATCGCCGGCGCGCCGATCCGGAGGTGGACTTCCTCTGCGCCCGCCTCGCGGACCAGCTCGACGAGCTGGGTCGAGGTCGTCCCCCGCACGATCGAGTCGTCGATGATGGTGACCGACTTCCCCTCGACGGTCGATCTGATCGGGTTGAGCTTCAGTCGGACGGCGCGCTCCCGCTCGTCCTGCGTCGGCATGATGAACGTCCGACCGACGTAGCGGTTCTTCATCAGCCCCTCGGCGAACTCGATGCCGGCGTCCCCCTCGGGGCGGGGCTCGCCCTCCGCAGTCGTCTCGCCGGCGGCGTCGGCGTAGCCGGAGGCGAAGGCCCGCCCGGAGTCCGGGACGGGCATCACCACGTCCGACTCGGTGCCGGACTCCTCCCAGAGCTTCCGACCGAGCTTCCGACGCACCTCGTACACGAGGTTCTCGTCGATCACCGAGTCGGGGCGTGCGAAGTAGACGTGTTCGAAGAAGCAGTGGGCGGTCGACTCGCGCTCGACGAGCTGATAGGTGTCGTAGCCGCTCCCGTCGGGGTCTAACACGACCAGTTCGCCCGGGCGAACGTCGCGGATCAACTCCCCGTCGAGGGTGTCGATCGCGGCCGACTCGCTGGCGAGGACGTAGCCGCCGTCGATCTTCCCGAGGCAGAGCGGGCGGTTCCCGAGCGGGTCGCGCACGCCGAGCACCGTGTCGTCGTGGGTGATCGCCAGCGAGTAGGAGCCGTGGATGCGGTTCATCGTGTGTTTGACCGCGCGGACGAGGTCCTCTTCGAGGAGGTTGCGCGCGAGGTCGTGGGCGATCACCTCGGTGTCGCCGTCGGAGGTGAACGCGTGGCCCGCCGCCGCGAGTTCCTCGCGCACCTCGTCGGCGTTGACGAGGTTCCCGTTGTGCGAGAGCCCGAGCGATCCCGACTTAAAGGAGACGGAGAAGGGTTGCGCACAGCTCTTGTCGAGGCTGCCGGCGGTCGGATACCGGACGTGCCCGATCCCCGTGCCGCCCGACAGCGACTCCAGGTTCCCCTCGTCGAACGCGTCGCCGACGAGCCCGCGCTCGACGTGGCTGTGCTGTTGGAACCCGTCGTGCGTGACGATCCCCGCGGACTCCTGTCCCCGGTGTTGGAGCGCGTACAGCGCGTAGTACAGCGGTCGCGCGGCCTCGCGGTCAGCGAGCGAGACGCCGACGACGCCGCACTTTTCTCGCGGCTCGTCGACGGTGTTGTCCCCACCGGCTTGCATATACACCTCGGTGGGGCGTGAGTCGATAAAAACCCTCGTGTTCGTGGCACAATCACCCGTTTAAAACGCAAAAGTGTTCACATACTTGGATCGCTCGGGGGAGAACCCCGACGCAGCAGCGACCTCATCGCTTCGACGATGACCTACGCCGACCGCGCCAGACACCCTCAACCACGACCGACCGCGACGCGTTATTCCCCGCCGACGTACTCGTCTAACCGATCGAAGTACTCCTCGCGCGGCACCTGATAGGCGGCTCGGTAGTCAACGTCGCCGGCGGCGAACCGCCCCGCTACGTCGACGGCGGCGGCCGCGCCGGCCTCGCGGCTCTCGTGCGTCTCCGAGACTGCCTCGATCTCGGGCTCCAAGAAGAGGACGACGTGCCACTCCTCGGTGGCGTACTGGCCCGATCCGGGACGGGCGTTGCGAGCCCCGTTCGTCAGGTAAATCGTCGGGAGACACTCGGCCGGGAGGTCGTCGCCGCCGAAGACGTCCGGGCGGTACACGAGGATCGCCCGGCCGCTCGGCTCCTCGTTCCACACCCGCCAGCCGTCCGGCAGCGCCTCGAAGCTCATGGGCGGAGTCGGGGGCGGAGGCTTGAAAGGGTCGCGCTCCGGGCGGCGGAGGCTCTCCGGTCTCGACGACTGGAGGGCCGCCTCAGTCGACGATATCGGAACCGCCCGGCGGCAGGAACTCCTGCAGCTGGTCGGCGCTCGCCACCTTCCGTACGAACGACGTGTCGGCGAATCGCCCCTTCAGCTCGCGGTACACCATCATCGCGGCGTCGTTCTGGGCGTACATCCCCGGCTCCACCGTGACGCTCGTCGCCGCGCGGTCGACGATCGCAGAGGGCGGCCCGCCGATGGCGCGCGTGACGGGCTCGCACTGGACGCCGACGGCGACCCGGCAGGGCACGTCCTCGAAGTAGGTGCGGTCGCCCCGGATCACGAAGCTCCCCTTCTCGATGTACTCGCCGCTCTCGGGCGTCTTCGACACCTGATCGGGATCGACCATGTACGCGTCGCCGGCGCCGCGCCCGTCCTTCCAGTCGGACGAGTAGGAGACCGCGAACTGCGCGGCCTCCCGCAGGGTCGCCTCCGAGAAGTCGACCGGGTCGGCCGACTCAGAGGGCCCGGCGGCCTTCAGGAGCGTCACCGGTCCCCCGTGCGCCTGCGTGTGGAAGAACCGGTCGTGTTTACCCATATACTTCTTGACGAGCTCCTCGTTCTGGTCGGCGTTGCGCCCGCCGATGACGAGGTACCCCGTCGAGGTCCGGAACCAGCGGAACCGCTCGAACCAGTCGTCGGGGCTCCGGATCGGGATGGAGGACCGCGAGAGCCAGTCGGTCTCGTACTCCTCCTCCTCCTCGCTCTCGTCGGTGTCGTTGCTCCCGTCGTCGGCCGCCGCGTTCGCCTCCCACTCGGCCTTTCGCTCCTTGACCGCCTCGAGCTCTCGCCGGGTCGACTCGATCGCCTCCATCGCGCCCTCCTTTTTCCCCTCGATCCGCTTGGCCTCCTGATAGAGGCGGTCGGCGTTCACCTCGACGCCCGCGCTCGCGTCGAGTTCGACGCGGACCGAGCCGCCGTCCTCGTCGTCGAGCGCGACCGTCACCGTCCCCTCCCCGCCGTCGACGTCGACGACGGCCTCCGCCGCGGGGATCCCCCGCTCGGCGCCGGCGTCGAGGGTCTCCGCGATCTCCTCCCACGGGACCTCGTTCTCGCGGGCCTCCTGCACCGTCGAGAGCACCTCGTCGACGAGGTCGTAGTTGGCGTACAGCAGCTCCGCGCGCTCGCGCTCCGCCTCCGCCTGCTCCTCGAACCCCTCGATCGCCCCCTGCTGCTGTTCGATGATCCGCTCCTGTTTCGCGATCTCCTCCTCGAAGTCGGGGCGGGACGGGCTGGCGTCTGTGGGGGCCTCGCCCGCGTCGGACTCCTCGTGTTCGAGCCGGTAGAAGTACTCGTCGACGGCGGCGTTAAACGAGTCGAAGCCGACGCTCGGGACCCCCTCGTGCTCCGAGAGCGGGAAGGGCGTCACGTCGACGACGCGGGGGTCGCGCTCCTCGCTCTCGGCGTCGGATCCGTCGTCGAGCGCCTCCTCGTACACCCGCGGGTCGACGTCGCCCGAGCGAAGCCGCTCGCCGATCCGGGAGAGCGCGTCGTGGAGCGCGCTGAGCTGGTCGTCGGTGGCCTCGTCGATGGGCGTCTCCTTCTCGACGCCGGCGCGGGTACACACCTCCTCGGCGTAGAGCCCGCCGAGGTTGAGCTGCGTGGCGAGGGTCCGAACCACGTCGCTGTCCGACTCCCGCATGTGGCGTTTGAATCCGCCGAGGCTCACGTCCAGGGGATTGAGCCGCGAGGCGGGGTACTCGTACTGCGCGCCGGGCGCGACCGTCCGGGACTTGAGCCGGACCGTCGACAGCGCCCCGACGACCTCGCCGGTCTCGTCGAGCGCGGCGACGTTCCCCTGGCCGAACAGCTCGGCGACGATCGCCGTGTTCTGGTCCTCGCGCTCGAACTCGAAGGTGAGGATCCGGTCGAACTCGTACTGCTCGACGCCCGCGAAGTCGGCGCCGGACAGCCGGTTTCGGAGCATCTTCGCGAAGTTCGGCGGGCGGCCGGGCGCGTCCGCGACGTGGTCCGCGTCGGCGACGTGCGCGCGCTTGATGTCGCCCACCTCGATCATGAGCTCCACTCGTCCGCGGTCGAAGTCGCGAAGCTTCAGCCGGAGCAGGTCGTCGTCGTAGAGGTACGCCTTGTCGACCTTCGCGCCCTCGTACCGATTGAGCTCGGTGACGAGCGCGCCGAGGTCGATGCTCGACAGCTCCCGCTTCTGGTCCATACTCCATGGAGACAGCCGGCCCGGAAAAAGGCGTGTCGTTGTGACGGCGGGGCGTCGACCGTGAGACCGCCGCGGCGAGGGCGGTCGGTCCGGGCGCGCTACAGCCGCTTCGACACGTACGGCCCGTCCTGGTGGTAGCCGAGCTTGTTCCGGTAGTACTCGCGGGCGCCGATCCCGGAGATGATCGCCATCTTCCGGTAGCCGGCGTCCCGGGCCAGCTCCTCGGCGCGTTCGAGGAGCCTCGTGCCGTACCCCTGGTGTTGCCAGTCGCCGTCGCCGCCGATGGCGACCTCGCTGCCGTACACGTGGAGTTCGCGGATCAGCGCGGCGTCCTCCAGCTCGCGGCGGATCGCGTCGTCCTCGGTGCCGGGGGCACCGGGCTGGTCGGGCGCGAAGGAGGGGAACCGCAGGCGACAGAAGCCGACGAGCAGGTCGCGGACGGGGTCCTCGAACGAGATGAAATGCTCCGTCCCGCCGCCGGCCTCGTACGTCATCACGTCGAGCACCACGTCGTCCGGGTCCGGATCGGCGTCGTTGTGGCCGACCTCGCGGGCGCGGATGTCGCGCTGAGTGATCCCCTTCTCCTCGGCCCGCTGGTCGGCGAGCTGACGGAGGTTCGACTTCCAGACGCCGCCCTCGATGAAGTCGGCGGGGATGTCGCGCTGGACGCGCTGGAGCCGCGTGTACTTCGGGATGTGGTCCATCGCCTCGGCGACCACGTCGGCCGCCTCCTCGTTCGAGAGCGGCTCGAACTCGTCGCTGTGCCACCGGTCGTACACCCGGGTCCCCTCGACGACGAGGGTCGGGTAGATCTTCAGGTAGTCCGGGCGCCAGTCGGGGTTCTCGAAGATCTGGCGGAAGTCCTCGATACACATCTCCCGCGTCATGCCCGGCTGACCCGGCATCATGTGGAAGCCGACCTTGAACGCGGCGTCGCGCAGCCGGCGGTTGGCGTTCCGCGAGGCCTCGTTGCCGTGACCGCGGTGCATCTCGCGGTTGATCCGCTCGTAGGTGGTCTGGACGCCGACCTCGACTTTGGTCCCGCCGAGATCGAGCATGCGGTCGATCTGCTCCGGATCGCACCAGTCCGGCTTCGTCTCGAAGGTGGTGCCGATGTTGCGGATCTCGTTGGTCTCGTTCGTGGCGATCACGTCCTCCAGATACTCGAACTCGGTCTCCTCGGGGGCGGGCGCGAACGACTCCCCCTCCGCCGGTTCGGGCTCTTTGTCGAGGTCGTAGTCGTTCATCGCCTGCAGCGCGCGCTTGACGAACCACTCCTGGTAGTCGTGCGAGCGCGCCGTCATCGTCCCGCCCATCAGGATGAGCTCCACCTTGTCGACCGGGTGGCCGATCTTCCGGAGCTGTTCGAGCCGGAGGGTGACCTGCCCGTACGGGTCGTAGTCGTTCTGCTCGCCCCGGGCCGCGGCCGGCTCGTGGCCCGTGTACGACTGCGCCGAGGAGAACTCGGAGGCCGGCCCGCCCGGACAGTAGAGGCACTTCCCGTGCGGACAGAGCTTCGGCGACGTCATGATCGCGACCGGCGAGACGCCGGACGCGGTCCGGACCGGCTTCCGCTGCACGACCTCGATCACGTCGTCGCGGTGCTCCGCGGGCGCGTGATCGAGGATGTCGGTGTTCTTCGGCACTTTCGGCGAGGAGAACTTCGAGCAGGCGTCGAGCTTGGCGGACTCGAGGTCGTCGCGGTCGATCTCCCCCGCGAGGATCCGGTCGACGAGGTGCTCGCAGGTCCGGACGAAGGACTCGGGCTCGTCGCTCCCGGAACTCCCGCCCCCGTCCTCGCCGCCCTCACCGCCGGCGTCCGCGTCACTCGCCGCGTCGGTACTCATTACGCTTCGATCGACGGGTTTCGGAGTTAAGCGTGTCGCACCGGGAGAACCGGCCGGTTTTAGGCCGGGGATCGCGTAGCCGCCGCCGTG
The DNA here is from genome assembly GCF_052439115.2 of Halorubrum sp. FL23. Taxonomy (NCBI): domain Archaea; kingdom Methanobacteriati; phylum Methanobacteriota; class Halobacteria; order Halobacteriales; family Haloferacaceae; genus Halorubrum; species Halorubrum sp. FL23. Next base: position 41,941 of record NZ_JBQVRO020000006.1, on the reverse strand, counting down.
TTACGCAAGGACCTCCTGCGCGTCTCGCGAGCCGGGGGCGGCTATCGCCCGCGCTTCGCGACCCGCGAGCACCGCCCGCTCGCGGCGCGGGTGCTCGGGACCTTCGAGTCCCACGTCGGGGAGCGGCGCGGCGACCTCGACGACGCGCTGACGGCGCTGGAGGCCGACGCCGCCGAATCCGGCGGCGACTTCAAGCTCGTTCGGGGACTCGCGGCGCTCGTGGAACGCGAGTGCGGCTTCGAGACGCGGGCGCCGGTCCCGCCGCGTCGCGTCCGGCGGGCCGCGTTCGAGGCCGCGGAGGCCGTGGGGGTCGCGAGCGAGGCCGAGCGCGAGACGGCGATCGACCGCGCCGCCGACGCCCTCGGGATCGACCGCGCCGACGTGGAGGCGTCGCTGTACGCCGACCGCGCCGTCAACGAGGTCCTCGTCGACGCCGACGTGCGGTGGGACCCGGACACCCTCCTCGAACAGTACGACCTCTCGCTCGCGCAGACCGCCCTCTTCGACGCCACCGAGGTCCGCGTCCGATCGAACGACCCGAAGCGGCTCGTCTCGGCGGTCAAGCGGCTCCGGCTGATGTACGAGATCGAAACGACGCATGAGGGGCGCGAACTGGTGGTGACGGGACCGGACGCGCTGTTCTCTCGCACCCGGCGCTACGGGACCGCGTTCGCGCGACTGCTCCGGACCGTCGCGGCATCCGCAGAGTGGGAGCTGACGGCGACGATCGACGACCGCGGCCGCGAGCGCACCATGCGCCTCTCCGACGGTGACGTGACGGTGCCGGGCGTCGAGCCGGTCGCGGAGCCCGACTTCGACAGCGGGGTCGAGGCCGACTTCGCCGGGCGGTTCCGCGGGCTCGACCTCGACTGGACCCTGGTCCGGGAGCCGGAGCCGCTCGAGACCGGGACCCGGGTGATGATCCCCGACTTCGCGTTCGACTACGACCACGCCGACTTCCGGCTGTTCTTCGAGGTGATGGGGTTCTGGACCCCCGAGTACGTTGAGAAGAAGCTCGGCCAGCTCGCGGACGTGGAGGACGTGGACCTGCTGGTCGCCGTCGACGAGAGCCTCGGCGTCGGCGAGGAGATCGCCGCGCGCGACCACCGCGTCGTGAGCTACACCGGGACCGTCCGGGTGAAGGAGATCGTCGACGTGCTCCGCGAGTACGAGGCCGAGTTCGTCGCCGACGCGGCCGCCGACCTCCCCGAGTCGCTGTCGCCGGACGCGGACGCGATCGCGCTCGCCGACCTCGCCGACGAACACGCCGTGAGCGTCGAGGCGATCGAGGGGAAATCCTTCCCGGACCACGAGCGAATCGGTCGCACGCTCGTGCGGCCGGCGGTGCTGGAGCGCGTCGGCGAACGGCTGGAGGCCGGGATGTCGCTCTCGACGGCCGAGACCGTGCTCGACGAGTACGGGCTCGACGACGCGAGCGCCGCGCTCTCCCGGCTCGGCTTTCGGGTGGAGTGGGAAGGTCTCGGCGGCGGGACGGTGACGCGGAAAGAGTAGAGTGCCGATTGCGGATTACTCTTATACGGGAACGAAGGGAGTTTTATATATTTTGACAATACTGATTACTGATCGGGGCAACCCATGGTTACGAATATCCGGACACAGTTGCTCGGCAGAGACGTATCGTTCCCGGTAGAGGAGTCGCGATTCGCCTACTGGCTCGTTTTACTGCGGCTGATCGTCGGGTGGTGGTTCCTCCACGCGGGGCTCGACAAGTTCCTCGCGTGGCCGTTCGACGCGAGCTGGTTCGTGGGCGGCGCGGCGGCACAGACGAGCCTCGGGCCGGTAGTTACGCTGTTCTCGGACGGGATCTTGCTATCGTTCACCAACGTCATGGTCCCGCTCGGGCAGACGCTGATCGGACTGGGACTGATCGTCGGGGCGCTGACGCGGCTCGCCGCGTTCTTCGGCGCGTTCCTGATGACGTTCTTCTACTTCATCAACGGCGAGACCGGCGGCTGGGCGCACGGCGTGATCACCGGTGACCTGCTGGGGCTACTGATATTCGCGATGATCGCGACGCTCGGTGCCGGGCGCGTGCTCGGCGTCGACGCGTACCTCGCGAAGACATCGTTCGTCAGGGACCATCCGCGGCTGCGGTACTTCATCGGGTGACGAGGCCACAACAATGAGCGAACTCACAACAATGGAACGAGTCGGACTGTACGGCGGCGGAGCACTCCTCCTGATCGGCACGGTCGGGATGGGGCTGCTGGAGATCATCGCGGGAGCACCTCATCCGGTGTCGGGTGAAGGGCAGGTCGTCCACGAGACCCTGATCAGCCTCAGCATTCGGTCGTACACCATCCTACTCGGACTGGTGCTGCTGGCGGCGTACGGGATCAGCAACCTCGCTACCAAGCCGCCGAAAGACACCTCGATCTGAGGCGTGCAATCGAGCGAGATACCGACGGAGCTCGGCGCTCCGATGGGTGATTTTTTCAGAAGCCGAGGCCGGTCAGTCGACGACCGGCAGGTCCGCCCGACTCCCCTTCGGCACCACCGAGCGCAGCTCGTCGTAGAGGTAGAGCCCGACGCCGATCGGCGCCGGATCGCCGGCGACCTCGTGAGTCGCGATCAGGTACCCCCAGTCGCCGTCCCACGCCGGGAGGTCCTGGTCGTCGCCCGCGACGAACCGCGAAGCCTGCTCGGGGTCGAGCTCGATCACGTTCGTCGTCGCGTGGCCCCCGAATCGGGTGGCCGCGCGGGTCGTCGGCTTCCAGTGCTCCTGTCGCGTCCGGAGGAACGTCATCCCGATCGCCTCCACCGCGCTGGGGTCGGTCGCCTCGCCGTTGAAGATCCAGACCTTCCCCGCGCCCTTCTCCCAGAAGCTGTACGCCTCGAAGACGCTCGGGTCGATCCCGAACCGCTCCTCGAACCAGTCGAGCACCTCGCGCCGGCTCGCGCGCCCCTCGACCTCGCGGTCGGCGGGGGTCTCGGGGAGGCGGTCGAAGCGCTGTCCGTCGTTGGTGGGTGCGGGGGCGTCCGCGTCGCCGGCGGAGCCGGTGTCGTCGCTCATACCCCCACCTCCGCGGCGCGGTCGCTCGCTCCGTCCTCGTCCGCGCCGCCGACGCGCAGCTTCGCACAGAAGAACCCGCCCGTGTCGTTGTGGTGCGGGTAGACGCGGTGTGCGCGCGTCACCGACTCGTCGTAGGTCTCGCCGTCCCACTCCGTGACGCCGGGAACCGTGTCGAGGGGGAGATCGAAGGCGACGAGCTCGCAATCCTCCTCGCCGAGCACGTGGTCGAGCACCGCCTCGTTCTCCTCCGGAGCGAACGTGCAGGTGGAGTAGACGACGGTGCCGCCGGGGCGGGTCGCCTGCACGGCGCGCGCGAGGATCCCCTTCTGGATCCCGGCGACGGCGTGGACGTGATCGAGCGTCCACTGGTCGACCACGTCCGGGTTCTTGCGGCAGGTACCCTCACAGGAGCAGGGGGCGTCGACGAGGGCGCGGTCGAACTCGTCGAACGCGAGCGGCTTCGTCGAGAAGTTGCGCGCGTCCTGGTTCGTGACGATCGCGTTCGTGATTCCGAGGCGCTCGGCGTTGTGCCGGAGCGCGGAGAGCCGCCCGAGGTTGTTGTCGTTGGCGACGACCGTCCCCTCGTCGTCCATGGCGTCGGCGATCTGGGTGGTCTTGCTCCCGGGCGCCGCGCAGGCGTCCCAGACGCGCTCGCCGGGCCGCGGATCGAGCGCGAGCCCCGGCAGCACCGACACCTCCTCCTGCCCGTGGGTCCAGCCGTGGACGTACGGCCAGTTCCCGCCGGGGTTGCCGTCCGGAAGCCGGAAGAGGCCGTCGTGCCAGTCGACGGGCTCGTACGCCACCCCCTCGTCGTCGAAGGCCTCGCGGACGCGGGCCGGCGAGGCCGCCATCTCGTTCACGCGGACGACCGACGGCAGCGACCGGTCACAGGCCGCGCGGAACGCCGCCGCGTCGTCGACGAGCGGCTCGTACCGCTCTAACGGATTCATGACCCCTCTTGCGCGGCGGATGGTTAGTCGGTTTCGGGACGGCGGTGCCCTCCTCGCGCCCCACCTTTAGGTCGCTGCCCGGAGTACGGGAGCGTATGGCACGCATCTCCGTCCTCGACGAGGAGGTATCGCTCGACGAGCCGACGCTGGTGGAAGGGTTCCCGGGCGTCGGACTCGTGGGGAAGATCGCGACCGACCACATGATCGAGGCCCACGAGATGACACACTACGCGAACGTCCACTGCGACGGGCTCCCGCGCGTGGCCGTCTACCGGGAGTCGCAGCCGTCACTGACGACGCCGGTGCGGCTGTACGCCGACCCCGAACGCGACCTCGTCGCGCTCCGCAGCGACGTGCCGGTGAAGCCCGGCGCGGCCACCGAGGTCGCCGGCTGTCTCGACGACTGGTTCGGAGAGACGCGCGCGTTCCCCGTCTTCCTCTCCGGGCTGGGCCGCGAGAAGGACGAGACGCCGCCCGACCTGTACGGCGTCGCGACCGGGAGCGGCAGCGACGCGCTCGAGCGCACGGCTGTCGGGGCTCCGCCGGAGTCGGGGCTCGTCTCCGGGCCGACCGGCGCGATGCTCTCGGAGTCGCTGGAGCGCGGCCGCGACGCGGTCGGACTCATCGTCGAGTCGGACCCGCAGTTCCCCGACCCGGAGGCCGCCCGGATCCTCATTCAGGACGGCATCGACCCGATCGCCGGGACGGAGACGCCCACCGACGGCCTCGTCGAGCAGGCGACCGAGATCCGGGACGCGAAGCAGGCGTTCGCGAAGCGGATGCAGGAGGCGACGGAGGAGAGCTCGCAGGCGGAGCCGCTGAAGATGTTCCAGTAGCGGCCCGAATGCCGACCGGAGGCAGATCGTCAGCGTTCGCCTTCCAGCTCGTCGAGGATCGGCCGGTACTTGAGCTGGACCTCGTCCCACTCGCGGTCCGGGTCGGAGTCGGCGACCAGGCCGACGCCGGCGAAGAGGGTGGCGCGACGAGCGGTCGTCACCGCGGACCGGATCGCGACCGCGAACGCGCCGTTGCCGGCGGCGTCGATCCAGCCGACCGGCGCGGCGTACCAGCCGCGGTCGAACGGCTCCGTATCGTGGATCGTTTCGAGCGCGCGGTCCGGCGGGAGCCCGCCGACGGCCGGGGTGGGGTGGAGCGCCTCGACGAGATCGAGGACGTGGCGGTCCGCGTTCAGTTCGGCCGTGATCGGGGTGTGGAGATGCTGCACCGTGGCGAGCCGCCGGACGCGTCGCTCGCCGGCAGAGATGGAGGCAGCGAACGGCTCCAGCTGCTCGCGAACGGTATCGGCGACGAGCTCGTGCTCGTGGACGTTCTTCGCGTCGTCGAGCAGCTCCTGTGCGAGCCACTCGTCTTCCGCCGGGGTCTCCCCGCGACCGGTGGTCCCCGCGAGCGCGTCGGTCTCGACGGTCCGGCCGCGCAGCGCGACCAGCCGCTCCGGCGTCGCGCCGAAGAAGGCGCTCCCGCCTGCGTCGGGCTCGAAGTAGTAGCGGTGGCAGTCCGGGTACTTCTCCGCGAGCCGGTCCAGCGTTGCCGCCCGCGGGAACGACGCGGCGAGGTCCGCCTCCAGCGCCTGTGCGAGCACGACCTTCCGGAGGCTGCCGCCGCGGATCCGTTCGACCGCGGCCTCGACGCTGTCGCGCCACGCCTCGCGGCTCGTCGTCCGGCGGGTCGCGGCGATCCCCGGTCGCGGCGGGCGGTCAGCGGAGGCCGCGAGGCCGGCGATCCGATCGCGTTCCTCGGCGAGCCGGGCTTCGACCGCGTCGGGGTCCGCGTCGTCGCCGACCGCGTTCACCGTGAGCCACGCGCCGTTGTCCGCGAACGTGACTTGCACGCGCGGGAGGACGAACCGGGCCTCGGGGAACGGCCCCCACGGGTCGCCGTCGCATCCGCCCTCGTGGAAAGCGAACCCGCCGAACAGCCGCGGGCGGGCGGCCTCGGTCCCCGCGTGGACGTCGCCGGTGTCGAACAGCTCGTCGGCCCCGGTCCGGATCGCTGCGAACCGGTCCGGGCCGCTCGCGGTCAGCGTCGCGGCCGCCCCGCTGGCGAGCACGAGCGCGTCGTCCGGCGCGTTCCACGCCGTCCGTGGCGCCGGCAGGGCGTCGAAGGCGGCCGCGAACGCGGGCCTCTCGATCCCGGTCGTGCGACTGACGAGGGTCGGCGCCGGGGACGAACGCACCCGTTCCATTGACCGTTGATCGGGTCCGAGGAACCTTTATCCTGACTATCGCAGTACCGGGCGTTCCGACGCGTTAGCTGTAGCGCTCCTCGTTCCAGGGGTTCGCGGTGTCGCTGTAGCCGCGCTTCTCCCAGTAGCCGAGCGCCTTGTCGGTGAGGAATTCGACGCCGGAGACCCACTTCGCCCCCTTATACGCGTACTTGTGCGGGGTGACGACGCGGATCGGGCCGCCGTGGTCGGCGGGCAGGTCGTCGCCGTCGAACCCGTACGCGAACAGCACGCCCTCGCGGGCGCACGCCTCCAGCGAGAGGTTCGTGGTGTAGCCGTCGAGCGCGTGGAACAGGACGTGGTCGGCGTCGTCGTGCACGCCCGCGCGATCGACGATCTCGCCGAACTCGACCCCGGTGAACGTGCAGTCGAACTTGCTCCAGCCGGTCACGCAGTGGAAGTCCTGCCGCTGAGTCGCTGCGGGGAGATCCCGGAACGCGGAGAGCGAATACCCGAGCGGGTTCTCGACCGCGCCCCAGACCTCGAACTCGAACGTCTCGGGGTCCCACGCCGGGGTGCCGCTCTTCGAGAGCACGGGGAAGCGGTCGGTCTCGCGCTGCCCCGGCGGGAGTCGATCGTCACCGTACTCGCGGTAGAGGTCGGTGAGGTCCTCGGGCGCGTCGGAGTCGGCGGCGTCGGCGGCGCCGGCGTCAGTCATGGGCATCCGTACGCGCCGGCGTCACGTATGAATGTCGTTCTCGCGAGAGCGGCCGACGAGTCGGGTCGGTGCCGCGGTGGTCTCACATGTTTGTAGAGGCGCAGGAGTTTCAGCATATAAAATAGACGTTTGGAATTCTAAAACAACACTTTCAACTTTACCCGAGTTCGGTTTCTAATACTCATAGCATCGACGCCACATTTATATACCCATTCCCATTACTCCCCAGCAGGAAATGCCACAAGTAGAGATAACCGTGCCGGAGCATCTGGAGATGCAGATCGCTCAGATGGTCGAGCAGGGAGAGTTCCTCAACCGCGAGGAAGCGGTCGAAGAGCTCCTGTCGACGGGGATAAAGGCGTTCAAGACGAGCGGTCCGAGAGACGACGAGGACTCCAGCGGGTTCGAGGACGAAGGCATGATGGGCCACGAAGACGAGTACGTCTTCTGAGCCGCTCCGGTCCTCCGGCCCGCTCGGACGAGGTCCAATCTGCCCCTCCGACGCCGGTTCACCCGCCGCGTTCCGGTTCGCCTCGTTCGCGCTTCGTCCCGCGTTTCGTCTTCGCGTCGCCTCCAAGTCGCTCCCAGGGGAGTGCGTTGCGAGCGGGACGCCGAAACGCTACAGAACCGTGCGTATACCCCTCAACAACGCTTAAAGGGCATACGCCCCGTATCAAGGGTATGCACAAAGACGAGCTCCTCGAACTCCACGAACAGATGGTGACGATCATGGAGCACTTTCGCAGCCACGAAACCGTGGACAGCTCGCTTTTCGACCCGTACGACGAGCTCGACGTCGACCCCTCCCACGTCCACAAATCGAAGAGCGAACACAAACACGCCGTGTTCGTCCTCGGCAACGCGCTCGCGAACGCGATGAGCGAAGACGAGTTCTCTCCCGCCGGGCGCGTCGGCAAGCGGATGGAGGAGCTCGCCGACGACGCCGAAAGCAAGATCTGAGCCGTCAGAAGCCCGACTGACTGCGATCGCCCGCGATCGGCGCGGTGGACGCCACCCGCGAACTCTTAAGCGCCCGGCCGTACCCTCATCCACATGCTCGCGGAGGCGCTCTCGTCCGACGCCGCTCATCTCGCCGCCGGCGGCGTCCTCATCGCCGTCGCGGTCGCGGTCGTGTATCTGACCGACAGACCGCGGGGCGCGTGGACGCGGAGGCTTCGCTCCCACCTCCTTCTCGGCGTCCCGTGGGGGACGCTCGTCGCGATCGCCGCGGTCGTCGCGGTGTACCTGTTCGTCCAGAGCGGACTGGAGAACCCGAACCGACCCATCGTGATCCCGTTCCGGTCGTGGTCGTACTTCTACCCGGAGGGGATGCTCTGGTCCGGGCTCGCGCACTCCGGGCGGGGCCACCTCACCGGGAACCTCCTCTCGACGCTCGTCGCCGGCGGGCTCGCCGAGTACGCCTTCGGACACTTCCCCGGCGGCCGCGCCGTCGACGACGGGGGCGAGTCGGACGACGGCACCCTGCGGGGGGCGTTGCCGTCGGTCCGATCGCTATCACGCTCTCTCAGATCGAGCGCCCGTGAGGCGCTCTCTCGCGAGTCGCTCTCCCGCGAATCGCTCGCCGAGAACCCTTACGTCCGGGCGTTCGTCGTCGTTCCGGGAGCGATGCTCTCGTTCGCCGTCCTCTCGTCGCTGTTCGCGCTGGGGCCGGTGATCGGGTTCTCGGGCGTGGTGTTCGCGCTCTGGGGGTTCGCGCTCGTGTTCCAGCCGATCGCGACGATCGCCGCGCTCACCGGTTCGACGCTGGTGGGCGTGACCTACGAGACGCTCCGCAATCCGGTCGTCGTGTCAGAGGCGAGCGGCTCGTACGGCGCGCCGAGCTGGGCGAACATCGCAATTCAGGGCCACGCGATCGGACTGATCGGCGGGATCCTCGCTGCGGTGTGGCTGATCCGGCGGCGCAGGAGCGCCGAGACCGAGCGGACCGACTCGCGCCCGCGGACGACCGCGCTGGTCGCGTTCGGGGCGGTCCTGCTGTTCGGCGCCTCCCGTCGGCTCTGGGCCGTCTACTGGTACCTCGGGAACGAGCGGTACGAGATGTACCGCGCGATCGGCCTCGGCCTGCTCGCGGTCCTCGCGGCGATCGTCGCGCTCGCTGTCGGCGGGCGCGACGAGCCGATCCGCCCGGAGTCGGCCGTACCGGAGCCCGAGTCGGTCAGGGAGGGGATCCGATCCGCGACCCCGGCGGCGGTCGGCCTCCTCCTGCTCGTCTCCGCGCTGGCGGTCGTGGCCGGACCGGGGATCGCGCCGAACCTCGTCGCCGTCGACGACGACGACCTCCCCGGCGATCCGATCGAGGTCGAGGGGTATCAGGTGACGTACGCCGAGAACGTCGAGGACCGAGTGGTGAGCGTCGTCGACGTGGAGGCGTTCGGTCGGTCGACGAGCGTCAACACCTCCGGGGTGATCGTGGCGAACGCCGACCGGGAGATCTGGACCACGGCGGTCTCGAAGGGGAACCTCGCCTTCTGGGGGTATCGCGCGATCGACGTGGGGGGGACGGGGTGGCGCGAGACCCTCTGGGTCCAGCGCACCGGATGGGTGGCGGCGAACGGCGGCCCGACCTACCGGGTGGACGCGGTGCGCAACGAGACGCGGTCGACGCTGTTCACCAGCGAGCCGGCGCGGGCGGAGCCGCGGATCGACGGACGGAACGTCACGGTGGCCGCCGTCGACGGGGGGTTCGAGCTGCGCGTCGAGAGCGGCGGAGAGTCCGAAACCGCCCCGCTCCCGGCAGCGAACGAGTCGGTGACGCTTCGGGGGGTCACGCTCGTCCGGGAGACCGACGCGGTGTTCGCCGAGCGGGGAGAGACGCGGGTGCGGATCGCGGAGCGAGAGCGGTACGAGGGAAGGCAGTAAGGCGGAAAGAGAGTGAGACGGAGGACGGGCACGGGCCGGTGCCGACGCGGCGTCAGGCCCACTCGATCCGGTACACTTCGGCGTCGATGTCGCGGGAGGCGTCGGTGTGGTGGTCGAACTGGGCCTCGATCGCGAAGTCGGCGGCGAACGCGTGGGTGACCTCGCCGCCGTTGTCGGCCGCGAACGCCTCGACGAACTCGCGGCTCCCGGCGTTGTGGACCGAGTAGGAGACGGCCGCGACGCGGCTCGCGGTCGCGAGGAAGCCGCGGTCGGCGTTCCGGTTGCCGTCCTGCGCGCCGAACGGGGGGTTCATCACGACGGTCACCGGGTCGGGCACGTCGAGCGGGGGCCGGGTCGCATCGCCCTGGACCCAGTGGACGGGCGCGCTCGCCGCGACCCGTCGCTCGTTCTCCGTCGCGGTCGAGAGCGCGCCGCGGTCGAGTTCGATCCCGAGCACGCGCGCGGGACCGCGAAGGGCGGCCGCCAGCGCGAGCATCCCGGTTCCGGTGCCCAGATCGAGGACGGTCCGCCCGTCGACGTCGCCGTGGAGGTCCGCGAGATGGACGACGTGCGCCGCCAGATCCGGAGGGGTCGGATACTGTTCGAGCGCGGCGCTCGGCGCCTCGAATCCGGCGACGACGCCGAGCTTGGTCGCGAGCGAGCGCTTCGACGCCATCCGATCAGGCGGCCGAGTCGTCGACGCGGACGAGTTCGACACCCTCGCGTCGCGCGCGCTCGGAAAGCGCCGACAGCGCCGGCTCGGCCGCGTCCCGGTCGGCGACCTCGTCGAGTCGGACCTCGATCCGACCGGCGCCGAGGAACGACGCGGCGCGAACGAACTCCCGGAGCCGGTCGGCCTCGCGCTGGGTGGCGAGGGTGTCGTTTCCGTCGAACCGCGCGGACACGGAGAGCGTCGCGGGCTGGTAGCCGCGAGCGGAGAGCTCGGCTTTGAGATCGCGGAGGTGTTCGGGTGCGGTGCTTTCGAGGTCGGCCGCCTCGACGACGATGGGGTCGATCTCCGCCGGGCGACAGCCGCGGAGCGTCGCTTCGATCCCGTCGGACTGCGTCGTGCTCATACTCCTCTATATGTATTAGTAATACAAAAGCCTTTTTGAATGTTCAATAGTAATATACCGGCAGTCACGTTTCGTGGTCACATTGACGCCCGACTGCGCGTGCTCGATACTGTAGCGGAGAGGAGTGGCAAAAGTTGAACGCGCTTTACAGGCCTCGAAACACCGCTCTGAGTGCATCTAGCCGAATTGACGTAATGTGGATGATCGATGAGCCCAGACAAAGGTTTAAATGCGGGAGTAACCAGAAACCTTATAATGGAACGTCCGAGCCGCCAGCGCCAACAGGAGCGGGAGACCGAGAAAGAGTCGGACGAAGAAACGCTCTCCTGCCCGGAGTGCGATTCGACGGAGATCGTCACTGACGCGGATCAGGAGCTCGTCTGTGAGGATTGTGGCCTGGTTTTGGACGAACGGAACATCGACCGCGGGCCGGAGTGGCGCGCGTTCAACCACTCGGAGCGGCAGTCGAAGTCGCGCGTCGGCGCCCCCATCACCGAGACGATGCACGACAAGGGGTTGACGACGACGATCGACTGGAAGGACAAAGACGCGTACGGCCGGTCGCTCTCCTCGGAGAAGCGGTCGCAGATGCACCGGCTGCGCAAGTGGCAGGAGCGCATTCGGACGAAGGACGCGGGCGAGCGCAACCTCCAGTTCGCGCTCTCGGAGATCGACCGGATGGCGAGCGCCCTCGGCGTTCCGCGGTCGGTACGCGAGGTCGCCTCCGTCATTTATCGCCGGGCGTTGAACGAGGACCTGATCCGCGGGCGCTCGATCGAGGGCGTCTCGACCGCCGCCCTCTACGCCGCCTGCCGGCAGGAGGGGATCCCGCGCTCGCTCGACGAGGTCGCCGACGTGTCGCGCGTCCCGCAGAAAGAGATCGGGCGCACGTACCGCTACATCTCTCAAGAGCTCGGACTGGAGCTGAAGCCGGTCGACCCGAAGCAGTTCGTCCCGCGGTTCGCGTCCTCGCTGGAGCTCAGCGAGGAGGTCCAGTCGAAGGCGACGGAGATCATCGACGTCTCGGCCGAGCAGGGGCTCCTCTCCGGGAAGTCGCCCACGGGGTTCGCCGCGGCCGCGATCTACGCCGCGTCGCTGCTGTGTAACGAGAAGAAGACCCAGCGCGAGGTCGCCGACGTGGCGCAGGTCACCGAGGTCACCATCCGAAACCGGTACCAAGAGCAGATCGAAGCGATGGGATTCCGATAGCCCGCGAGCGTTCCGTCCCGCGGATCGACGCCCCCGACGCCCGCCGTGATCGGGTTTTTAATCGACACCGAGCGTAGCGTGAGACGAGATGTATTCCCAGATCCTCGTGCCGACCGACGGTAGTCCGGCGTCGAACGCCGCGATCGAGCATGCGATCGACCTCGCTCAACACTACGACGCCCGCCTACACGCCCTCTACGTCGTCGACGGCGCCGCGTACTCGACGCTCGAAGCCGGCGCCGACATCGTCGTGGAGGCGCTCGAGTCGGAGGGGGAGAAGGCCACGAGCCGCGTCGCCGACGCCGCCGCGGACGACGGCGTCGACTGCGAAACGACGGTCGCCACGGGCACCGCGTACCAGTCGATCCGCGACTACGTCGACGAGCACGACATCGACGTGGTCGTGATGGGGACCCACGGCCGGAAGGGGCTCGACCGGTACCTGCTCGGCAGCGTCACGGAGCGGGTCGTCAGGACCTCCGACGTGCCGGTGCTGACGGTGCGCCAGCCCGCCGATGAGTAGCCGACGCCCGCGGACGCGGTGACGACGATGCGCGACTGGCTGTCACACCGCGTCGTCTCCTCGCCGGACGACACGGCGCTGGTCCGGGCCGAAGACGGAGAGGCGTGGACTTACACCGACCTCGACCGGCTCGTCTCCGAGACCGCCGGGCGACTCGTCGCCCACGGGATCGAGGCAGACGACCGACTGGGCGTGCTCACGCCGCCGTACGTCGGGACGGTCGGGCTGGTCCACGCGGCGATGCGGATCGGGGCGACCTTCGTCCCGCTGGGTCAGGAGCTCACCGACCGGGAGCTCGCCGAGCGCGTCGACCGGGCCGATCTCGACGCCGTCGTCTGCGCGGAGCCGACGGAAGACGCCGCGCTCGGGGCCGTCGAGGGCTGCGACGCGGAGAGCGAACCCCCGGTGTTATCCGTCGACGACCCGATCGCTGAGAGCGTCACCGCCGTCCACGCCGTCGAGCCGGAGTCGATCGATCCGCCGGCGTGGGAGACCTCGGATTACCTCTGTATCCTGTTCACCTCGGGGACGACGGGCGATCCCAAGCCGGTCCCGCTCACGGCGGGCAACGTGTACAGCTCGGCCGTCGCCTCCGCGTTCCGGCTCGGCGTCGACCACGAGGACCGGTGGCTCGTGTCGCTGTCGCTGCACCACATGGGCGGGCTCGCTCCGGTGTACCGCTCGGCGCTGTACGGGACGACGCTCGTCCTCCGCGAGGGGTTCGACCCGGGCGGCACCGCCGACGACATCGACACCTACGACGTGACCGGGATTTCGCTGGTGCCGACGATGCTTCAGCGAATGCTCGACAGGCGCGGGACGCTCTCTGACACGCTCCGGGTCGTGTTGCTCGGCGGAGCGCCCGCCCCGAACGATCTGCTCGAGCGCTGCCACGACTACTCGGTTCCGGTGTTCCCGACGTACGGGATGACCGAGTCGGCCTCGCAGATCGTGACCGCGACGCCCCGACAGACGAGGGACCGGCTCGGAACCGTCGGTCGACCGATCTTCGGCACCGACGTGACGATCGTCGACGAGGACGGAACGCCGGTCGACCCCGGAGAGTCCGGCGAGATCGTCGTCGAGGGGCCGACGGTGACTCCCGGATACATCGACGGAACGGACGAAGTCGGGGAGAGGGGCCACAGAACCGCCGCTCTCGACCGATCGGCGTTCGGCCCGCACGGCCTCCACACCGGCGACGTGGGGCGCGTCGACGACGAGGGGTTCCTCTACGTGCTCAACCGTCTCGACGACCGGATCGTCACCGGCGGCGAGAACGTCGAGCCGGGCGAGGTCGTCGACGTGTTCCGGGAGTTCCCGGCAGTCGAAGACGCCGCCGTGGTCGGCCTCGACGACGACGTGTGGGGCGAGCGCGTCTCGGCGCTCCTCGTGGTCGAAGGTGATCAGGCGCGAGACAGCGTGACGAGCGCAGCCGGGGCGACCGCCGCACACGGAGACGAGTCCGACGACGGCGCGGATGCCGGCGGAAGCGACGCCGGAGAAACCGGAGAGCGAGACGCCGACGGCGAGGAGACGGAAAGCGGGTCTACGGCGGAGGCCGATTCTGGCGAGAACGAGCCGGATGAGAACGAGCCGGATGAGAACGAACCGGGTGAGAACGAACCGAGCGAGGACGACGTGTCCCCGCCGGTAGACGAGGAGCGCCTCGTCTCGTTCGCGCGGGACCGGCTCGCGGGGTTCAAGATCCCGAAGACCGTCGCGTACGTCGACGAGTTCCCTCGGACCGTGTCGGGAACTGTCGACCGGGAAGCGGTGCGGGAGATTCTCCGCGAACGCGGGCACGATCCCCGGAGCGACGCCGATCTGAAGACCGCCGGCTTCGAGCCCGCGGAGCCGACCGAACCGGGGGAATCCGGCGGATCCGACGAACTGAACGAAGCGACTGACGCGGTCGAAGCGGCTGAAGCGACTGAACCGACTGAAGCGGCCGAGGCGACCGCTTCGGACGAGCCGTCGGCAGCGGAACGACCGTCGACCGATCAGACGGGGAGCAGCGAGTCCGGAGAAGGCGAACCCACCGACGGCGAGCGTGGTGCCGAGGAGACGGGCGGCGATGTCGACGCCGGTGGGGCGACGGACGGCACTGACGCCGGCGGGACGCCGGACGACACTGACGCCGACGAGACGGAAAACGACCCAGACGACGAGTAAACTGTCCCGATGTTTTTCGTTGTTCCACGAACGTTTTGACTACGGGGTCCGCACGTAGCGCATGGATCTACTTGACGACAGCATCGTCCCGGAGCACGCGAGGGACGTGAAAGCGGAGGCCCGCGAGTTCGCCGACGAGCACATCGCCCCGAACGCCGAGGCGTACTACGACTCGGGCGAGTACCCGTGGGAGGTGCTGGAAGCCGGGATGGACGCCGGGCTCATCGCGCAGGACATCGGCGAGGAGTACGGCGGAAAGGGGTACGACCTCGCGCAGGTGCTCGCGATCGCCGAGGAGTTCTACCGCGCCGACGCCGGGATCGCGCTCACGCTCCAGCTCGCGAGCTTCGGGGCCGAGATGGTCGAGGACTACGGCACCGACGAGCAGAAGGAGAAGTACCTCCGGCCGGTCGCGGAGAACGACCAGATATCCGGGTTGGCCGTCTCCGAGCCGGAGACGGGCTCCGACCTCGCGGGGATGACGACGAAGGCCGAGAAGGTCGAGGGCGGGTACGAGCTCACCGGCGAGAAGTACTGGGTCGGCAACGCGGTCGAGGCCGACTGGCTCACCGTCTACGCGAAGACCGGCGAGAGCGACGACCGCTACTCCAACTACACGCTGTTCATCGTCGAGACCGACTCGGACGGATACGAGGCAGAGCACATCCCGGAGAAGATGGGGATGCGCGCCTCCAAGCAGGGCCACATCGTCTTCGAGGACTGCTTCGTCCCCGAGGAGAACGTCGTCGGCAGCGAGGGCGGCGGCTTCTACGTGCTCGCCGACTTCTTCAACCACGGTCGCGTGATCGTCGGCGGCCACGGGCTCGGGCTCGCCGCCGCCGCCATCGAGGAGGCCGAGGAGTTCGTCCACGGGCGCAACGCGTTCGGCCGCACCGTCAACGAGTTCCAGGCGGTCCAGCACACCCTCTCGGATATGCGGATCGGCTTCGAGTCGGCGCGCGCGCTCAACTGGCGCGCCTGCCAGAAGGTCGCGGACAACGAGAACGCGGGGTACTGGGCCGCGCTGGCGAAGACGAAATCGACCGAGGTCGCGACCGACTGCGCCGAGAAGGGGATGAAGCTCCACGGCGGGCGCTCGATCCTCACGGACCGCCGGATCGCCCGCGTCTACCGCGACGTGCGCATCCCGGTTATCTACGAGGGCGCGAACGACATCCAGCGGAACCTGATCTACCGGCAGTCGCGGTAGGCCGGCCGCGCCGTCCGCCTTGTTATATCCGCCGGGCCAGCGCCGCGAGCGCGTCGCTTCCGCCGGACGTGATGGGGTCGCCGTGGCCGACGCCGGCGATCTCGAACGGCGGGGCGCGGTCGGCGAGTTCGCGGATGCTCTCTAACACCCGACCCGTGTCGTAGCTGAGGATCCACTCCGAGGGGTCGAGGTCCCCGTCCGACTCCGAGACGAGGTCGCCGAGCAGCGCGACGCCGAGCGTCTCGCTCACGTACGCGACGTGTCCCGGGGTGTGCCCGGGCGTGTGGTAGGCGGTGAACGAGCCGAGCCGCTCGCCGTCGGCGACCGCTTTGACATCGAGGTCCGGGAGCGTCGTGAACACCCCCGCGAGTCGCTGGAACGCGCCCTTGTGGTTTCGCAGGGGCGGCGATCGCTCGCCGCGGAGGATCGCCGCGTCGAACGCGCCGGCGTAGACGGTGGCGTCGAGCTCCGGCGTCAGCGCCGCGAGCGTTCCGACGTGGTCGAGATCGTAGTGGGTGAGCAACACCCGTTCCACGTCGGCGACCTCGACGCTGGTGTCGGCGAACCCCTCCCGGATCGACGCCTCGTCCCACGGCGTTCCCGCGTCGACGAGCGTGAGCACGTCGTCGTCGACGAGATAGGCGCTGACGCCGCGCAGCTCGAACCGCCACACGCCCGCCGCGAGTTCTGTGGCCATGGGGGGGCCGTAGCGGCCGGCGAGGGTTGACGCTGGCGGCCGCGGTCGCCGCGTTCTCGCTCGCCCCGACGAAAACGCCAAGACGCCGCGCCGACACGTCCGCGTATGCGACTGGAGGACTACTGGGGGATCGGCCCGAAGACGAGCGAGCGGCTCACGGAGTCGCTCGGGACCGAGCGGGCGATCGAGGCGATCGAGACGGCCGACGTGCGGGCGCTCGTCGACGCCGGGCTCCACCGCGGGCGAGCCACCCGGATCCTCCGCCGGGCGAACGGCGAGGCCGGGATGGACGTTCTCGCCACCGGAGACACGCGCTCGGTGTACGACGACCTCCTCGCGCTGGCGGCGAGCCACGCGCTGACCGCCCACGCCGCCGACCGGATCCGGGTCCTGACGCCCCTCACCGACCGTGAAGCGGTCGAATCCCGGCTCGACGACGTGGTCGCCGCCCGCGACGCGTGGGCGTCGCTCGACGACGCCGGGCGCGAGCGCGTGACCGACGCGTTCGACGCGTACGACGCCGCCGACGGGTCGGATCTGGCGGCCGTCGAGACCGCCGTCGCGCTGCGCGAGGCCGGCCTCACGGAAGCCCCCTTCGAGGACCTCGGGGCGCTGGACGGAGAGCGCCTGCGCGACGCCGCCGACGCCCTCGCCGACGTGCGGGGCACGATCGATCCGGCGGGCGCCGACGGCGACGCCGAGATTCGGATCGCGCGTGGCGCGGACGACGAGCTCGACCGGCGGCGCGACCAGCTCGGCGCCGCCCGCGACCTCGCGAACTCAGCGTTCGACGTGCTCGCCGCCGTTCGAGACGGCTCCCTGCGCGACTTCGAGGCGCTGGAGTCGGCGACGATCGACCACGTCGCGCGCGAGACCGGCGTCGATCCGGCGACGGTGCGCTCGGTCGCGCCGGACGAGGCGCTCGACGCCGCGGACTTCGTCTCCGCCACGCTCCGCGATCTGGTCGCGGAGCTGGAGGAGTCGGTCGCGGAGCGCGAGGCGGCCGTCGCCGCCGACATCCGCGAGCGGATCGGCGGGATGCGAGGCGAGAGCGGAGAGGGCGACGGAGCCGAGGGCGATGGGACAGGAGGCGACGGCGAGGGAGAGGGGGTCGGCACCGTCGCCGGCGCGGTTTCGGCCGTCTCCGACGCCGCGTTCCTGCTGTCGCTCGCGCGGTTCGCGGTCGCGTGCGACCTGACTCGACCCGTCTTCGTCGACGACGGCGTGGCGGTGCGCAACGCGCGCAACCTCTTCATCGACGGCGACGTGCAGCCGGTGTCGTACGCGGTCGGCTCGCACTCGCTCGCGGGCGATCCCGGCGTCGCCAGCGCCGAGGCGCCGCCGACCGGCGATCGCGTGAGCGTCCTCACCGGGGCGAACTCCGGCGGGAAGACCACCCTGTTGGAGACGCTGTGCGCGGTCGCCCTGTTGGCGTCGATGGGGCTCCCGGTTCCGGCCGAGGAGGCGGAGGTCGGCGCGTTCGATCGGATCGTGTTCCACCGGCGGCACGCCTCGTTCAACGCCGGCGTGTTGGAGTCGACGCTGAAGTCGGCCGTGCCGCCGCTGGTCGCTGACGGCCGGACCCTGATGCTCGTCGACGAGTTCGAGGCGATCACGGAGCCGGGACGCGCCGCCGACCTGCTGAACGGGCTCGTCACGCTCACGGTCGACCGCGGCGCGCTCGGCGTGTACGTCACGCACCTCGCGGACGACCTGAGCCCGCTTCCGGAGCCCGCCCGGATCGACGGCATCTTCGCCGAGGGGCTCACGAACGACCTGGACCTTCGGGTCGACTACCAGCCGCGGTTCGGCACGGTCGGGAAGTCGACGCCGGAGTTCATCGTCTCGCGGCTGGTGGCGAACGCGAGCGACCGCGGCGTCCGCGCCGGGTCGAACACCTCGCCGGCGCGGTCGGCGAGGAGGCGGTCCAGCGCACCCTCTCGGACGCGGAGTGGTCGAGGGGCGATGACTGACGGCGACCGCTCCGCGTCGACGGGACCGACGCGGATCCGGTCGATTGCGGTCCACCGGGACGACGTGGCCACCGCGCTGGAGGCGACGCTCCGGAGCGACCGCGAGGTCGTGCTCCGCGTGACCCCGCCGTTTTCCGGGCGGATGCGCGCCCGGCTGCACAGCCTCGGAGCTGGCGCGACCGCGGGCGTCGATACAGAAGCGGGCGAGGGCGACGAGACGGCTGGCGACGCCGACCCGATACACATCGATCCGCGCGCCCTCGTCTCTGGCGTGCCCGCCTACCCGGAGGTGGACGAGACGATGGCGAACAACCCGGACGCCGACGTGGAGACGCGCCGGGAGCGACACACCGCGGCCGTCGAGTCGTGGCGAGAGGCGGTTCGCGGGTCGGTGGTCGACAGCGTCGCGCTCGACGCCGGCGGTGACGGTGACAACGGTGGCGGAGCGCCCATCGAAGTCGACGTGGCCGCCCTCGGGTGAGCGGCCGGTACCGAAGAGATCCGCTCTCGGCTACAGTCGGAGCCGCTCGACCGCGGTGCCGGCGCCAGAGAACTCGCCGAGGATGTCGTCCGCGCCGGTCGGCTCGGCGTCCGCGACGGTGTTCGCAGCATCGGTGTTCGCGGCGGCGACGACGACCGTCTTCGCGTCGAGCGCCGGATCGAGGTCGAACTCGTACTCCCCGTCGTCCGGCGTCACGAGCGCGGATCCCTCCGGGGTGTACACCGCGACCGCGTCGGCGGTGGTCTCGCCGGCGACGACGAGGGCGTCGTCGACGTACTCCGCTGTCGCCTCGAGGTCGGGCGTCGCCGACCGGTCGCCCGCGACGTACCGGTCGCGGACGACGGTCGGCGTCTCGACGGGTTCGCCGGCGTCGACGCCGTGCGCGAGCCGGATGAAGCCGGCCATCGACCACGCGAGAGGGGTCGCCCCCCCGGTGCCCTCGCCGAACTCCCAGCCGTAGTTGGTCGGGTGCTCGCGGTCCCACACCTGCTCGGGGAGCATCCGCCCGGAGTTGCCGAAGCCGGCCATCGTCTCCAAGAGGGCGTCGGGTTCGAGGGCGTCCTCGTCGGTGCCTCCGAAGGCGTCGACGCCGTCGGCGCGAGCGCGGAGCTCGTACTCGCCGCGCTCGCCGGTGAAGATCGGCCACAGGCGCCCGCGGCCGTCGCCGTCCCCGGCCCACGGGCCGCCGGGGTCGCCGCGCGCGATCTCGCCGTACGCGTCGCCGACGTACCGGTACCAGCCGGGGCCGTACGGCGTGTCGACGCGGATCGAGTCGTCGACCACGGAGACGGAGTTGCGGACCACGTCGTCGTCGGCGGGCTTGACGCCGAGCCGGACGAGTTCGAGGAAGCCGCCGTCGACGATCTCCCGCTCGTCGTAGGTGGGGCCGTCGTTGGCGATCGTCCGGGGGCGGCCGGACTCCGGGTCCCCGTCGGCCGTGACGCGCACGTAGTAGGGGGTCTCGTCGTGTCGCTCGGTGCCCGTCGAGGTCGCACACCAGTCCTCGACGCGGGCCGTCCAGTCGTCCGCGAGCGCGAGCCACGCGAGGGCGTCGGCGCGGAGCGAGTCGGGCGACGCCTCGGCGGCGGCCGCGGCGCCGTCCGCCTCGATCCGGTCGGCTTCGGCGACCGCGAGGGCGGCGCCGCAGACGAGTCCCGCGATCTCGGCGGCGATGCTCGACGGCGAGAAGCCGGCCTCCTCCTCCCAGCGCTCCTGGGCCGTCTCCGGACCGTTTGCGGCGATGTAGCCGAGCGAGCGCCGGACCTGGTCGTACGTGTACTCCGCGTCGGCGGGCGCGACCCCGTGTTCGTACAGCTGCCACGCCATCACCGACGGGAACGCGATGTTGTCCATCTGCTCGCCGCCCCACCGGGTGCGCCCGTCGATGTAGGTGTTCTGCGGGAGGAAGCCGTCGTCGTCCTGCTGGGTGTTGTACAGGTACGCGAGCGCGTCCGCGCCGCGGTCGACCTCGCCGACCTCGATGAGCGCGGTGAACACCTGGTAGAGGTCGCGCGACCAGACGAAGTTGTAGCCGTAGCCGCGGTCCTCGGCGGCGTACTCGGTCTCCCCCCACGGCACCGACGGGCTGGCGATCCCGGCGCCGTCGTGGCGCTTGTCCTCGACGGCCGCCAGCGTCATCAGCGCGAACCGGTACTGGGTCTCCAGCTCCGCGTTGCCGGTGACGGAGGCGGGGAACGCCCGGTTCGCGAGCCACTCGCGCCACGTCTCGACGTACGACTCGGCGACCTCCTCGAAGCCGCGAGCGACGGCGCCGCGCGCCTCGCCGAGGGCGGCCGCGGTATCGGCGTTCTCGGCGAACCCGAGCGCGACCGCGTCCGACACCTTGGTTCCGCTCCCGACGAGCCCCGCGAGGAAGACGTTCCCGGTGGCCGTCTCGGTCCCCTCGCCGCGCTCGGCGTCGGCCAGCAGGGCGGTCGCCTCGTCGCCGCCGGCCGCGAGCGCGCTCGCCCAGTCGAAGCCGCTGGCGCTGTCGAGCGCGAGCGCGACCTCGAAGGAGTCGCCATCGTCGTCGACGAGCTTCCCCACGTCGCGCTCGGCGGCGTCGTCGTTGCGCGCGAGGAGGTGGTACCCGTCGGAGCCGCTGACGCGGTCGCCGCGGTCGTTCGTCCCGACGTTCGTGACCGTCGTGTCGACCAAGGCGTACACCTCGTACTCGCGGCTCCCCTCGAACGTCACGTCGGCGAGGATCGCGTCGCCGTCGGTGTCGACCGCGTACTCGACGGTGAGGGCCCATCTGTGGCCGTGGCCGTCCCCGGTCTCGCGGATCGTCTGCGTGTACGCGAGGGCGTCGTCGACGGTCGGCTCCGTGGTCCGTTCGACCGTCTCCGTCGCCGTCACGTGGCTCGTCTCGTCGAAGGTCCGGACCGTGTACCCCGTCTCCGGGTCGGCGACGAGGAAGTCGAACGTCCGGACGTTCATCACGTCGATCCGGGGGAACCGCGCCTCGGTAAGCGCCCCCTCGGTCAGCGTGAACCAGACCGGCACCGGGTCGGCGCCTCCGTGGTCGGCCGGCGTGCCGACGCCGAACTTCCGCCCGGTCGTCCAGTGGGGCGCCTCGTCCGGCCCGCGCGGTTCGTCGTGCGGGACCGGGAGCGCCCCGTACCTCGCGAGCGTCACCGTCGCGTCGATCCGGAGCGCGTGCGACCACGCGATCGGGGTCGCGCCGTCGAGGTCGCCGTCGTCGAACGCCTGCTCGGCGATGAGCCCGGCGTCGTTGACGAACGGTCCGTCGGGCTCACACAGCGCGTAGAGGTCGCGCGCCGCGGCGAAGAGGTCGCTGGCGTCCCCGCCCCGCTCGCGAACGAGTCCGCCGAGCTCGGCCGCCGCCGCCGACCCCCACAGCGTCGCGATCGACCACACCTTCGCGGCGCCCTGCTCGGCGGTGCGCCAGTCGTCTCCCGTGAACCTGACGAGCCCCTCGACATCCGCCGTCTCGCGGCGGAGCTCGCCGACCGTCGTCAACACGTGCGTCGTCACCCGGTCGAGGAAGGCGTCGATGTCGATGTCGGCGGAGCGCTCCGCGACGCTCTCCGCGCCGCGCCGGTCGCGCTCGTCGCGCATCGCCACGTACTCGGTCGCCGCGCCCGCGAGCGCGAAGGTGCTGGCGTCCGGGCGATCGTCGCGGCTCTCCGCGCTCGCGCGCTGCGGGAACCGCTCCGTGTCCGGGTTCCACCGGTCGTACAGGCCGGCGAGGGCGGCGTCGGCCGCCTCGGCGGCGTCGGTCCGCACGTCGTCGGAGAGCGGGGCGCGCGCCACGGCGGCGAACGCGCGGAGGTACGTCGCGCCGGTGTGCGTGAACCGGCCGAGCGCGTTCTCCCAGCAGTTCTGGCACCGGCGGGGGAGTCCGTCGTCCTGCGTCGTCTCGCGGAGGAACGCGAGGGCGTCTGCGATCGTGTCGTCGACGCGGTCGCGCCACTCCGGGGGGAGGTCCGTAGTCCGTCGGAGTCGAGCGAGGAAGGTGACGACCGACGCGGGCTGGTCGAGCTGGTCGTTCGGCCCCGCGGTGCTGTTGGCGCCCTCGATCCGGGCGTTCGCCCAGCCGGGCGCGACCTTGCCGGAGTCGGCCCACACGCGGTGGGGCCACGAGCCGTCGGCGTCCTGCGTGCGGCAGAAGAAGGAGGCGGTCGCGAGCAGCTCCTCGTCGGCGTCCAAGCCGAGTTCGTCGCTCGCGCCGAGCAGGGCCAGCGACGTCTCCGCCTCGTCGCGGAACCACGTGTAGCCGTAGCCGCCTGACGTGGAGTAGAAGGGGTCGAACTCCGGGCCGGCGATCCGCGCGCCAGACTCGGCGGTGAGCAGGTCGAGCGCGCGGAGATCGCTCGCGACCACCGACCGGCGCGGCGTGTCGGCGGGAACGGTCGGGCCGCGACCCTCGGCGGCCTCGCGGAGGTCGGCGGCGTCGGGGTACGCGGTCGCGATCCGCGACAGCTCGTCGATCCGGCGCTGGCGGTCGGGGCCGTCGGAGATCGCGTCCTTGGCGTCGTCGACCGTCTCCCGCGTCTCGCGCCTGTCGAGGACGGCGCGGCTCGCGAGCGTGACGCGCTCGGTCCGACCGTCGCGCTCGAAGGGTGCGCGAACGACCACGTCGGGCGTGAGCCGGGAGTCCTCGCGCTGGTCGATCTCGCCGCGGTGCGGGAACCCCTCCCCGCTCTCGCCGAGCAGTTCGGGGACGGTGCGGAGCCGCTGGCCGTGCGCGGCCGAGAGCCCCGTCGAGGCGGTGAGGAAGTCGTGCTCGGTTCGGTGGTACACCTCGACGACGCTCCCGTCTTCGGGGCCGGCCTGCTCGTGGACGAGGTTGCCGACGCGCCCCTCGACCATGTCCGGTGAGAACGCGCAGGCGGCGACCAGTTCGGCGTTCGCGGGCGGAGCGCCGCGCAGTTCGACGTGCGTGAGGTGGGTGTCGCTCACCACTAGGTCGAACTGGTGGATGGTGTAGCGGCCGGCGTCGTACTCCGTCTCGACGAGGGGCGTGTCGCCGTCGTAGTGCTGGCGCGTCGTGGTCAGATCGTCGAACCAGCGGACGCCCCGCCCGGCCGTGATCCCCATGCGCAGCCGGTCGGCGCCGCCGACCCCGGACAGGGAGTACGAACAGTCGTGGACGGTCCCGTCCGGTCCGACGTGGACCAGACGGCCGTCGTCGCCCGTGAACGCGCCGGCGGTGGTGGGACGCTCCGCCGGGTAGCGCTCGCCGCGCCGACGTTCGTGTTCCGTGAGAGCGGTTCGCAGTCGCATGGGTTCCCTGCGATTCCCGACGTGAAAGCCTTGACGAACGAGGCCGTCTATGAGCCGCGTCCCCAGCGTTGCGCGCCGTCACCGTCGCCCGCGGCGGTAGTTCACAGAGGAGCAACAACGAAGACCCCGGGCACCGATGGAAGTGACATGCACCATCCTGGACCCCCTCGATTCCTCGCGACCGGCGAGACGACGGAGCTTGCCCCCCGAGATCCGGACCCGAGCGCGTCCTACGCGTGGCGCGTCGTCGACGCGCCCCCCGGCAGCGAAGCGACGGTCGGGTCGGACTCGGTCACCGAGTTCACCCCGGACGTACCGGGCCGCTACCGGATCGGGCTCGACGCCCCGGACGACGACCACCTGCTGACGGTCCGAGCGTTCCCCTCGAGCTACGAGGGCGTCGACGTCGAGGGGGGGAGCGGGACGGCGATCCGCGACCGGGTCGCCGGCGACGAGCCCGTCGACTACGCGGAGACGCGCGGCGAGTCGGGGACCGGACGCCCGCGCGTGCGGCTGGACGCGAGCGTCGAATCGGGCGGGGCCGGTAGCGACGGCGCGAGCGGCGAGGCGGACCCCGAAGTCGTCGTCCGCGCGACGCCGACGCCGAACCCGCAGTCCTCGCTCGACGCGGAGGACCTCCGGGTGACCTTCGTCGTCGACGACCGCGACGTCGCGAGCGCGGTCGCGGAGGGGCGGACGAACCCCCGCGACGCGCTGGAAACCGACGACGACGGGCGGGAGCTTCGAGTGCCGGTGTCCGCCATTACGGACCGACTGCGCGTCCACGGGGTCGCCGTCGCCGCGGAGCCCGGACAGGAGCCGCGCGTCAGCGTCGCCGACGCGGTCGCGGTCGAGCGAAGCGGGGAGGGCTCGGGCCGAGGAGGCGGGGAGAGCGAGGCGATCGGCGGCCCGAGCGGCGCCGCCTTCGAGACGGTGCGACTCAACGATCCGCCGACGTGGACCCGCGACGCGACGGTGTACGAGGTGTACGTCCGGACGTTCGCCGACGGGGATGACGCTGACGGCGACGATGAGAGAGGGGAGACGTTCGCGGCGATCGCCGACCGGATCCCGGCGATCGCGGACCTGGGCGTCGACACGCTGTGGCTCACGCCGGTCCTCCAGCACGACGGGAAGCCGCACGGCTACAACATCACCGACTTCTTCGACGTGGCCGAGGACCTCGGCGACCGCGACGACTACGAGGCGCTGGTCGAGCGCGCCCACGACCACGGGATGCGGGTGTTGTTCGACTTCGTCGCCAACCACACCGCGCGCGAGCACGAGTGGTTCGCGGACGCCTACCAGAACCCGAACTCCCCGTACCGCGACCGCTACGAGTGGCAGGAGTCCGGCGAGCCGGGGACGTACTTCGACTGGGAGCTGATCGCGAACCTGAACCACGCGAACCTCGAGGTTCGGCGGTTCCTCCTCGACGTGGTCGACGAGTGGGCGCCGATCGTCGACGGGTTCCGGTGCGACATGGCGTGGGCGGTCCCCGACTCCTTCTGGCGCGAGCTGCGCGACCGGGTGAAAGACATCGACCGGGAGTTCCTCCTGATGGACGAGACGATCCCGTACATCCCGGGCTTCCACGAGGGGATGTTCGACGTGCACTTCGACGCGACGCTGTACTTCCAGCTCCGCCAGATCGGGCGGGGCGTCGACCCCGCGTCGTCGCTGTTGGACGCGATCGACCAGCGCGCGGAGATCGGCTTCCCGGACCACGCCGAGTTCCTCCAGTACATCGAGAACCACGACGAGACCCGGTACCGGGTCGAGTGCGGCGACGCCGCCGCGGCCGCGGCGGGGGCGGCCACCGTCACCCTGCCGGGCGTCCCGATGATCTACGCGGGCCAGGAGATCGGCCAGCGCGGCCGGCGCGACGCGATCGCGTGGGAGCACGCCCGCGAAGGCGTGCGCGACCGGTACGAGCGGCTGCTCGCGGTCCGCGCCGACCACCCCGCACTCGGGCCAGAGGGCGACCTCGATCGGGTGGCGTACCACGTCGCCAGCGGCGACCTCTCCGAGCGCCCGATCGTCGCCAGCGGCGACGTCCACCCGGACGACGTAGTCGCGTTCCGCCGGAGCACCGACGAGGAGTCGCTGGTCGTCGTCCTCAACTTCGCGCCCGAGCCGGCGAGCGTCGCGGTGGGCGTCGATCACGACGACCAGGACCTCGTGACCGGCGACCCCAGCGTGGTCGTCGACGGCGAGGGGTCCGAGCGGATCCGCGTCGACGACGTGGCGATTGTTCGCGAGGCGGAGCAGTAGCCCGGTAGCCGGGGGAGGTGGACGCAACGCTTGAGTCGGTGGGGGTCGCAGGGGGACGCATGCGACTCGACCGCTCCGGCGGCGTGTTCTGTCACGTCACCTCGCTCCCGGGGAGACACGGTATCGGCGACCTCGGCGATGGCGCGGAAGCATTCCTCTCGTTCCTCGGCGACGCCGACGTCCGCCACTGGCAGATCTGCCCGCTCGGCCCGACGATGCCCGCCGCCGGGGAGTCCCCGTACCAGTCGCCCTCCGCCTTCGCCGGCAACCCCCTGCTGATCGACCTCGACGGGCTCGTCGACGACGGGTGGCTCGACGACGCCGACCTCGAACCAGTCCCCGACTTCCCGGCGGATCGGGTCGAATACGAGGCGGTTCGGGAGTACAAACAGCCGCTGTTGCGGACCGCGTTCGAGCGGTTCGACGAGGCCGGCGCGGGGGAGGCGGCACCCGAGTTCGACGCCTTCCGCGAGCGCGAGCCGTGGCTCGACGACTACGCGCTGTTCCGCGCGCTCTCGGACGCGAGGGGCGAAGACACGTGGACCGACTGGCCCGACCCGCTTCGGACGCGAGATCCCGAGGCGCTCGCCGAGGCGCGGGAGCGCCACGCCGACGAGGTCCGGTACCGGGAGTTCCTCCAGTGGACGTTCGACCGGCAGTGGCGCGACCTCCGCGCGGTCGCCGACGAGGAGGGCGTGTCGATCGTCGGCGACGTGCCCATCTACGTCGCGCTCGACTCCGCGGACGTGTGGGCGAACCCGGAGGCGTTCCGGCTCGACGACGAGAACCGGCCCGCGGCGGTCGCGGGCGTGCCGCCGAACGCGGGCGACAGCGGTCAGCGCTGGGGGAACCCCGTCTACGACTGGGACCGGCTCGCGGAGCGCGGCTACGACTGGTGGGTCGCCCGGTTTCGGCGGCTGTTCGAGCTCGCCGACGTGGCGCGGCTCGACCACTTCCTCGGGTTCGTGAAGTACTGGGCGATCCCGGCCGACCGCGACGATCCGGCCGCCGGCGAGTGGTGCGAGGGGCCCGGACGCGACCTGTTCGAGACCGTGGAGCGCGAGCTGGGGCAGACCCCCTTCATCGCCGAGGACCTCGGGTTCGAGGAGCCGGCGATGGACGAGCTGATGGCGGAGTTCGGCTTCCCCGGGATGCGCGTCCCGCAGTACGCCGACTGGTGCGCGGAGGGCGACGAGTACCAGCCGATGCACTACCCCGAGGGGGTCGTCGGCTACACGTCGACCCACGACACGGACACGTGGGTCGGCTACTTCGAGGACCTCCCCGAGCGCCAGCGCGAGTGTTTCCGGTACAACGTCGGCGCCGACGGCGACCGCGCGACTGAGTGGGAGATCATCGACGAGGTGTGGGCCTCCGAGGCGGTGTTGGCGATGACGACGGTGCAGGACCTGCTCGGGCTCGGGAGCGAGGCGCGGTTCAACGAGCCCGGAACCCTCGACGGCAACTGGGCGTGGCGCGTCCGACGCGACGCGCTCGACGACGAGATCGCCGACCGGCTGTGGGAGCTCGCGGGCCGACACGTGAGATAAGCCGATGCTCGGTGGGATCATCCCGGAGGCGCCGATCGCTCACGTTGCCGTGATCGCCGTCGCGACGGGCGCCATCTGGATCGGGAGCGGGTGGCTGGAGGAGGCCGCAGAGACGCTCTCTGGATACTACGGCCTGCCGGCGGTCGTGCAGGGGTCGATCGTCGTCGCCGTCGGGTCGAGCTTCCCGGAGTTCGCGAGCGTCGTCGTCACCGCGGCCACCGGCGTCTTCGATATGGGCGTGGGCGCGCTCGTCGGCTCCGCGATTTTCAACATCCTCGTCATCCCCGGGCTCTCGGGGTTCAGCGCGGTCGACGATCTCGAAGCCAGCCGCGCGATCGTGTACAAGGAGGCGCAGTTCTACATGATCGCGGTGTCGGCGCTCGTCGTCACCTTCTCGCTCGCCGTGATCTACTTCCCCGTCTCCTCGGACCCGATCGTGGGGGAGCTAACCCGACCCGTCGCCGCGATTCCGCTGCTGCTGTACGGGCTCTACCTGTTCATTCAGTATCAGGACGTGGACGACGCGGCGATCGAGCGCGTCCGGGAGGGCGTCGCGGTGCGCCGACAGTGGGGGAAGCTCGCGGCCGGCCTGCTCGTCATCGGGATCGCCGTCGAGCGGCTGGTCGGTTCGGTCGAGTCGCTCGGGGCGACGTTCGGCATCCCCGAGTTCCTCGCCGGGATCACGATCGTCGCGGCCGCCACGAGCCTCCCCGACGCGCTCGTGAGCGTCCGGACGGCGCGCGAAGGGCGGGGCGGGACGAGCCTCGGGAACGTGTTGGGGTCGAACACGTTCGACCTGCTCGTGGCGATCCCCTCCGGGGTGTTGATCGTCGGGAGCGTCAGCGTGAACTTCTCGACCGCCGTCCCGATGCTCGGCGTGCTCACCGTCGCGACCGTGCTGCTGTTCGCGACGCTTCGGACGGACCTGTCGCTCACCGAGCGGGAGTCGTCGGTGCTGCTGCTCGCGTACCTGCTGTTCGTCGCGTGGGTGGTCGCGGAGACGGCCGGAGTGACGAGCGTGCTCAGAGGGATCTGAAGCGGCCCGCGATCGCCCGCTCCGGCCGTTTCAGTACTGGTTCCGGCCGATGATCAGGTACAGCACGAGCCCCAGGAGCGGCGCGAGGAACGCGACGATCGCCCACAGGAACGCGGGCTGGTCGCTCCGCTGTTGCGCGTCCGAGTAGATCCAGACGATGATACCGAGCTGTACGAGCAGCATGAGGAGGCCGAACAGGAAGAAGAGCGCGCCGGCTCCACCCTGTAACAGTATCGGGGACATCGTCTTCGGCAACTCAGCGAAAAATTGACATCCTCCTCCGCGTGAACGCGGAGGAATCCCGAGCGGTGGGAGTTTCAGGTTTACAGTCCAATCACCGGACTGCCACACCTTTCGGGCACGGATAGTCCCACAGCGTCGATGTGGCGGGCTGCTGGCGGTGCCAAGCCGCCGTTACCCCTATCCTCGACCGTGTACGGCGTCCCAGTGTTGTTTTTGCCACGGGGACGCTGGCAGGCATCAGCGGAGTTGGGGGTATCGTAGTGCGAGCTTTGAGCAGTCGGCAGAGACACACCCTTCAAGAATGTGGCGTTCACCGACTGATCTTTCGGATACTGCCTCGTTACGTGGGCGGACAGGCCGCCTCCGAAGGACGGTTCGGAATCCGCTCCGTTCCGACCAATTCCTACCTTCGCATAGAGTGGCCTGTCAATTAAACCTCGGTATGTGAAACTCGGTACAGACGTTCGGCTAGTGGATTGCTTCCCACCATGTCGGCTTCATCACCCGCCTAAAAACGGGTGTATTCGCCTTCTAGTCTGTATAAGTGTCTTTGGTTACCTCGAGCGTCCCAGCCCGACCACGACCGTTTTGGGCCGCCGGCCCCCGATTGGGGCATGGATCTTCCAGTCGACGCCGACCGGCTCCGCGCGGATCTCGAGGCGAACGCGGCGTTCGGGCGGGTCACGTACGAGGCTCCCGAAAAGCTCGGACGAACCAACCTGACCGGGTCGGCGGCGAACCGGGCGGCTCGGGACCGGCTGGTGGAGCGGTTCGAAGACGCCGGCCTCGAGGTGGCCATCGACGCGGTCGGCAACCTCGTCGGGACGTGGGTCCCCGACTCCGCGGACCCGGACGCGGCGCCCGTCGCGAGCGGGAGTCACCTCGACAGCGTCCCCGAGGGCGGGATCTTCGACGGCCCGCTCGGGGTGTACGCGGCGCTGGAGGCGGTGCGCGCGATGCGGGACGCGGGCGTGGAGCCGGCGCGGCCCGTCGCCGTCGTGAGCTTCACCGAGGAGGAGGGTGCGACGTTCGGGAGCGGGCTGCTCGGGTCGAGCGTCGCGACCGGAGCGACCGACGCCGACGCGGCGCTCGCCTTCGAAGACGGCGCGGGAGAGACGCTGGGCGAGGCGCTCGGGCGGATCGGCTACCGCGGCGACGACGAGATCGATCCCGCGTCGTGGGCGGCGTTCTACGAGCTGCATATCGAGCAGGACACCGTCCTCGAGGAGGCGGGCGCCGACGTCGGCGTGGTGACGACGATCACCGGGATCACTCACTGCGAGGCGACGATCGAGGGTGAGGCGAACCACGCTGGCGCGACGGCGATGGGGGACCGGACCGACGCGCTCGCCGCCGCCAGCGAGTTCGTGCTCGACGTGGAGGCGGCCGCGAACGAAGTCGTCGCCGCCGAGAGCGACTCCGCGGTCGGGACCGTCGGATCGCTCTCCGTCTCGCCGAACGCGACCAACGTCGTCCCCGGTCGCGTCGAGGCGGGGGTGGACGTGCGGGACGTGACGCGGGAGTCGATGGAGACGATCGTCGGCGCCGCGCGCGACTCGCTCGCCCGGCTGGAGCGCGAGCGGGGGGTCCAGACCGCCTTCGAGCGCCCCTTCGACGTGTCGCCGACCCCGATGGACGACCGGCTCCGGGACGCGGCACACGCCGCGGCCGAATCGGCCGGGCGAACCGCGATCGACCTTCACTCCGGGGCCGCACACGACGCGATGCGGGTTGCGGCGGTCACCGACGCCTCGCTCCTGTTCGCGCCCTCGCGCGACGGGATCTCGCACAATCCGCTCGAGTGGACCGACTGGCGCGACTGCGCCGCGGCGACCGACGTTCTCGCGGGCGCGCTGGCGCGGGTCGCGACCGAGTAGCCCGAGCCGAGTCGAGCCGCGGCGGCAAGCGTTCACAGCGCTGTCGCGCCGGCACAACCGTTTTGCCGGTCGGCCGCGACCGACCACCGTGAGACGACCTCTCGGACTCGGCGCCATTATCGTCGGCGTCGCCGCCGGCGTGGCGGGCGGATTCGTGACGACGACGGGAGCGCTCGGCGGCTGGCCCGCGCTGCTCGGATACCCGGCGACCCTCGTCGTCGGGCGGGCGCTCCTCGTCGTCGCCGTGTTCGGCGTGTTGTACGGGTCGTACCTGCTCGCCGTTCGGCTGCTGATGCGGTCGGCGAACAAGCGGCGCGCGTACAACACGCGGAACGTGTTGCGACTCGCGTTCGGGTTCGTGGGGGCGATTGCGACGCTCGCGGTGTTGACGGAGAACTGGCTCGGCCTCCTCTTCTCGCTCGGCGTTATCGGCTTCGCGGTCACCTTCGCGCTCCAGCAGCCGCTCCTGTCGCTGATCGCGTGGGTGTACATCACCGTCAAACAGCCGTACGCCGTCGGCGACCGCGTCCGGATCGACGACTCGAAGGGGGACGTGATCGGCGTCGACTTCCTCGTGACGACGCTGTGGGAGATCAACGGAGAGCTGGTGACGACGAACCAGCCGTCCGGACGGGTGGTGACCGTCCCGAACAGCGTCGTGCTCTCCTCGAACGTGGTCAACTTCGGCGGCGGGGGGTCCCCGTACGTATGGAACGAAGTCGCCGTGCAGGTGGCCTACGAGACCGATCTCGACTTCGCGCGGGGAGTCATGGCCGAGGAGGCGACGGACCTCCTAGGAGCGGAGATGGCGGACGGGATCGCGGCGTACCGCGAGGCCCTCGCCGAGACGCCGGTCGAGTTGGAAGTGCACGACCGGCCGACGGTGAACGTGACCCAGGGGGAGTCGTGGGTGGAGCTCCGCGTCCGGTATCTCACCAATCCCCGGCGCGGACAGCGGGTCAAAAACCGGCTGTACGAGCGGATCCTCACCCGGTTCAACGAGCACCCGGAGCGAGTGGCGTTCCCGGTGAGTCGGAACCGGTAGCCGGAGCGGGCGGGTGAGGCTGCCCCGCTCTGCCGCGCCGACTTGCGGACGACCGGGACGACCGGGTGTTCGGTTCGGGCGTGCGCGCCCGCCCGAGGACCTGATCAAGAGCGGTGGAGTTAGGTGGCGTGCCGACGACTCGAATACGATGGAAGCGGCACTCTGGTACGTGCTAACCGGAACGCGGGGGGGAGCGAACCGCGTCCGGCTGTTGCGGGCGCTCGACGACCGCCCGCGTAACGCGAACCAGCTCGCCGACGATCTCGATCTGGACTACAAAACCGTCCGCCACCATCTCGACGTACTGATGGACAACGACGTCGTCCAGCGCAGCGGCGACGAGTACGGCGCCGTCTACCTGCCGACGCCGCGAGCCCGCCAGCATTGGGACACTATCGAAACGATCATGGAGCAAACAGATGACGACTGACCGATCGGGAGCCCCGACCCGCAGCCGGCGCATTGCGGGTCGTATTCGGAACGAATTTGGGAAAGCGGTTATACCCGCTCCGCCGATAGCAGGTGTACGATGAGTCTCTGGTTCGACGTGGCGCGGGTGTCTGCGGGGGTGAACGTCGCCCTGCTTCTCGCGCTCGTCTGGGTGTGGGGGCGGAACTACGCGCAGTTCCGCTCGAAACACGCCCTCGGGTTGGCGATGTTCGGCGTCTTCCTCCTCGGGGAGAACGCGTTCGCGCTGTACATCTACCTGCTCGACCCGACGCTGTCCGCGTGGTTCGCCTCCGAGGCGGTGCCGCCGATCGCGTGGCGGGGGATGATGGGGTTACACGTCCTCCAGACTCTCGGCCTCGTCTTCCTCGTCTGGGTCACCTGGGACTGACGGTCGAGGGCTCGCCGTCGCCCCGCGGTAACAGCTCCCGTCGACGCTCGATCTCTCACTCTGTCGACGCTCGCCCCCACACTTCCGCAGTACACGAACTCACTACGCCTCGTTGGTTCCTCCCGCCGCCGACGTTCGGCTGATCCACCCTTGCCGACGACATCCTCGAAGCGCCGTCAGTCTCCGCGCCAGCCGTCGATATCCGGATTATGGCGGCTTTCCGAACGATTTGGGTGAGAAGTCGGCGGTCGCCGGCGCGGCTGGCGCGGTCGCGGCACAGAGCGGACCCAACGAAGCGGGCGCGACCGTCGCCGACCCCACGTCCGGCGGGAGCACGGTCGTCGTCGACGAGGTTCACGTCCTCGACGGCGGGTTCGTGACGGTGCACGACTCCTCGCTGACCGAGGGCGACACGGCGTTCGCCATGGCGCACCGCGACACCGACAGCAACGGGCGTACGACTTCCCTAGCAGTGACGGCGGCGAAGACGGCCCGTACACCGCAGCTGGCGCGCCAGTGATGTCCGCCACCGAGCTGACCGTCGAGGGCGGCGAGGAGATGAGTGGCGGGATGGACGGGGAGAACGACGAGACGAACGCTGACGGAGAAACAAACGACGACAGTGAGGTGAACGGTGAGGAGACGAACGGCGATAGCGAGATGAACGACGACGGTGAGATGAGCGACGACGGGAGCGGCGACGAGGCGCCTGGCTTCGGTGCGGTCGTCGCCCTGATCGCGTTGATCGCGGTCGCGCTCGTGGCGCGGCGCCGGCCCTAAGAGCGGGCGCCTTCGGGCGCCTTCGGATGTCGGCCGGCGTCGTCGAACCGCCGCTGGAGTGAACGCCATCATTTATATATCTCTGCGGATGCGGGCCCGCATTCAGGGTCGGTACCGAAACACCACCGTATTCGTTTCAGACGTACGCTCTCGAGGAGTAGAGGCGCTTTTAAATATCACTAAATGTTGATAAGCACAAAGATTTATATACTCTGGACGATTACTATTGGTTAACGAATCGGCGAGCCCGACGCCAGTATTTCTGTCGGGAGTTCGATCGGTGAGAACACCATGACTGAGACACACATACGCGGCTACAGCGGCGAAACGGAGCGAGACCGAACCACGGAGTCGAGCGAATCGACGACGGAGGAGTCCGAGTCGGTGAGAGACCGGACCACGACCTGCCCGGAGTGCGACGGGAATCTCATGACCGACACGGAGCACGGCGAGACCGTCTGTACCGACTGCGGGCTCGTCGTCGAGCAAGACTCGGTCGACCGCGGGCCCGAGTGGCGCGCGTTCGACTCCAACGAGCGCGACAGCAAGTCGCGCGTGGGCGCCCCGACGACGAACATGATGCACGACAAGGGGCTCTCGACGAACATCGGCTGGCAGGACAAGGACGCCTACGGCAAGTCCCTGTCCAGCCGCCAGCGCGAGAAGATGCAGCGGCTCCGCACCTGGAACGAGCGATTCCGCACCCGCGACTCGAAGGAGCGGAACCTGAAGCAGGCGCTCGGCGAGATCGACCGCATGGCCTCGGCGCTCGGCCTCCCGGACAACGTCCGCGAGACCGCCTCGGTCATCTACCGCCGCGCACTGAGCGAGAATCTGCTTCCGGGGCGCTCCATCGAGGGCGTCGCAACCGCGGCGCTGTACGCCGCCGCCCGACAGGCCGGGAACCCTCGGAGCCTCGACGAGTTCACCGCCGTCTCGCGCGTCGACAAGATGGAGCTCACCCGGACGTACCGGTACGTCATCCGCGAGCTCAAACTGGAGATCCAGCCCGCCGACCCCGAGAGCTACGTCCCCCGGTTCGTCTCGCGGCTCGATCTCTCGGAGGAGACCCAACGGGTCGCCCGCGAACTGCTCGACAGCGCGAAGCGGACCGGGATCACGAGCGGGAAGTCGCCGGTCGGCCTCGCCGCCTCGGCGGTGTACGCCGCCGCGCTCCTCTCGAACGAGAAAGTGACCCAGAGCCAGGTGTCGGCGGTCGCC
Organism: Halorubrum sp. FL23; assembly: GCF_052439115.2. Lineage (NCBI taxonomy): Archaea > Methanobacteriati > Methanobacteriota > Halobacteria > Halobacteriales > Haloferacaceae > Halorubrum > Halorubrum sp. FL23. The sequence goes on along the minus strand of NZ_JBQVRO020000006.1, from coordinate 7,199 downwards.
GACATCTCCGAGGTCACCATCCGGAACCGGTACAAAGAGCTTCTCGACGCGAGCGAGGGGCTGACGGCCTAATTCCCCGCGGCCGCGGCCCGTTATCGGTTTTTTCCGGCGTCGACGGCGCGATCTGAATCGCCACGTACGTTTTTAACCCGGCCCCGTGTACGTCGCCACATGGTTGACGCGTTCGTCAGACTCGTCTGTCCGGAGTGCAACAAGGAGTGGCAGGACAACCCCGCCGATTTACAGCGCCTCCGTTCGAACTTCAGCTGTCCCGACTGTCACGCGACGCGACGACTAACGGAGTTCATGCGGACCGAGCGCGATCTCGAGGCGGTCAAGCAGTTCCAGTAGGCCGCGTCGGTCCGCGTTCCCGCCTCGAGAGAGCGCGCGCGACGACGGCGTGATCCAGAACACACCAGCGGACGTGATTTCTCGACGTCCGGTGGTCGATCGCGAGGCGTGAGTTCGCGAATCCCTCCCGATCGATAACGCGAAAAGACCCGTCTCCGCCCCGGAAACGGGTAAATCGGGACTACCCATGGTAACGTGACTCAGGATAATAATATAAGCCTCCGGTAGCAAAGGACTGGTACTCATGAAGAAGCAGGAACTCATCCACCTTCACGGCCTCCTCGCGGAAGTACGAAAGCAGTGCGAGTTCTGGGACGAGAATATTGACCTCGACGCTTACGAGGAACTCGGCGTCAAACCGACATCAATTCACAAATCGAAGACCGACCACAAAGCCGCTGTTTTTAAGCTGACTGAAGGAATCACCGAGCCGATGGACGAGTCTGAATCGGAGCCGCTGGCCCCGACCGCGGACTAAATCTTCGTCGCTACCTGCGACCGACTGTTACGTTCTGAGTGGCGACGCCGTCTGAAGGGAACTGGAGGCCGTTCCGTCGCCGCGCGTCAGTTCCGGGGATCACTCACGGGCGTCGGTCGGATCGTCGGAGACCGGATCGCTTCCCGCCGAGCCGTCCGCCGACTCCGCCGCATCGCCCTCGATCTCCTCGACGCGCAGCACCGTTAGCGGGATGTTCCGGAGCCGCTGTCCGATCTCCTTGCGGGCGACGCGGCTGGCGTGCTCCTCGCGATCGACGTTGAACACGTCCATCTGGAGTTGGAGCGCGACGAGGGCCTCGTCGGCGGCGACAAACGCCGGCGGGAGCTCCTCGCCGCTGGGCGACGTGCGGGTTCCGGTTTCGATCTCGACGTAGTTGAGATCCGGGTTCAGCATCTCCCCCGTCTTCGAGATGGCGATCCGGACCGCTTCGTCGGCGGACTCTACGTCGTACACCGGAACGGCGGCCTCGACGACGACTCGGCAGTCCATCACGGCTCCCAGTACCACGCGAACTGGCATGAAAGTTCGGCCGACAAATCGCCGAGGCGGAACGGCGCCACCTCGAGAGCAACGGCGCCTCCGCGGCTGCGGCGATTTTCTCGAGGCTACTCGCCGCCTGCCCGGAGGTGGTAGAACACGTACGTCTGCGCGTAGCCGGCGAACTCCCCGCCGAACCGCTCCCGGATCGCGCGCGACGTGTCGGTGTAGTTCCCGCGCTCGCAGTCCGGGTAGTACTCCTCTATCGTCGTCCGGATCCACGTGTCCAGCGGGACCGCCTCAAGGAAGCCGAGCGAGAACAACAGCACGCAGTCGGCGACCTTGTCGCCGACGCCCACGAACCGCGTCAGCGACTCCCGCGCCTTCTCGTAGGGCAGGTCGGCAGCCTCCAGCGGATCCGCCTCCCCGGTCGCGATCATCTCCGCAGTCCGCTGGACGTAGGGGGCGCGGTACCCTAAGGAGAGATCACGGAGCTCCTCTTCGGTTCGCGACGCGAGCTGGTCCGGGGACGGAAAGGCGCGGTACTCGTCGCCGTCGAGCTCGACGGCGTCGCCGTACGTTTCCCGGAGGCGGCGCTGCATTCCGTGGATCCGCGCGACGCGCATCTGCGCCGAACAGATGAACGATATCAGACACGGGAAGACCGGATCGCGCGTGAGTCGCATGCCTTCGTATGCGTCGTACGCGCGTTCGAGGAGCGGGAGGTCCGGAGTCGAGTCGAGGATCGCATCGAGGTCGTCGTCGAGCCGAAACAGGTGCTCTAAGAGGGGGACCGCGTCGATCGACGCCTCCCAGTGGAGGGTCCCGTCACGGACACCGCCTTCTTGCCGGACTCGGACCGGGACCCGCTCGTCGACAGTCCCGGGGATCGGGTCGACGACCGTCTCGTACCAGGCGTCGCCGCCATGGGCGTGGAGGTCCTCGTAGGTCCCGCCGTCGGCGCGGTTCCAGAGGTAGCTCTGTCCGCTCTCGACCGTCGCTTGGAGATCGAACGGGCCCGCCAGATCGGCGATGTCGATCGCGCCTCGCTCCATTACCGATCAGATCGCGTCGCGTCCGTATGCGGGTTTCGGTCGGTCGTCCGCCGATCGCGCGAACCGCCGCCGGAGACGGGTTTTTGCCCGTTCGTCCCCTAACAGACGCATGCCGACGTACCGACGGACGACCCGCGTTCCGGCCCCCATCGACGAGGTGTGGGCGTTTCACTCCACGATCGACGGGCTCCGCGAGCTCACGCCCGGTTGGATGCACCTCCGTGTCGCCGGCGTCGAGGGACCGGACGGGGAGCCGGACCCGGACGTGCTCGCTGAGGGGTCGGAGATACAGATGTCGATACGACCGTTCGGCGTCGGACCGCGACAGCGGTGGACCTCCCGGATCACCGAGCGAGAGCCCGATGAGGAGAGTGATCTCGGGGACCGCGCCTTCTTCGTCGACGAGATGGTCGGCGGCCCGTTTCGGCGGTGGGAGCACACGCACTCGTTTTACGCCGACGGGGAGGAGACGCTCCTCGTAGACAGCGTCGCGTACCGACTTCCCCTCGGCCCGCTCGGAGACGCTGCCGGGCCCTTCGCGAAGGTCGGGTTCGAAGGGATGTTCCGGGACCGACACCGGCGAACGATCGCACGGTTCCAGTCGTAGGGGCTCGGCTTCGGTGCCACGTCCCGGACGTTCTTATCCCGACGCTGCCCCCTTATCACCCGCTCACGCGGGACGTATCGGGGCCTCCGCCTCGAAGGAGACCTCGAACACCGCGCCATCGTCGTTGCGGACAGCGACCTCCCAGCCGTGGGCGTCGACGATGCGGTCGACGATGGCGAGTCCGATCCCGGAGCTGTCCGCGGTCGAAAACCCGGAGTCGAACAGTGAGCCGTGTACGTCGGAGGGTACGCCCGGTCCGTCGTCAGCGATGTACATCCCCTCGCAACCGGCGCCGTCGGTTCGGGACCCGATCTCGATCGCGACGCTCGGGCCGGCGTGATCGACCGCGTTCCGGAAGAGGTTCTCGAACACCTGTCGAAGCCGGTTCGGGTCCGCGTTCACCTGCCCGATCTCGTCGGCGATCGTCAACGTCGCGTCGGGCGCACGGACCGTCTGCCAGGCTTCCTCGGCGACGGCCGTCACCGAGATCAACTCGGTCTCGCCGATCGTCTCCCCGCGTTTCGCCAACATGAGAAGGTTGTCGATGAGCGTCTCCATCCGGGTCACCGCTCGATCCATCGGATCGTACGTCGACGGCGACACCTCTCCCTCGACCGTTTCTAAATACCCCGACAGCACGTTGAGCGGATTCCGGAGGTCGTGCGAGACGACGGAGGTGAACTGTTCGAGCTGTTCCGTCCGGCGGCGGAGTTCGAGGCGACGGTTATTGCGAGCGATGGTGTACGCGATCAGGTCGGCAAACGTCCGATAGAGGTCCACTTCATCGTCGGTCCACACGCGGCACGCGTCGGTTTCGAAGGCCAACACGCCGATGAGCTCCCAGTCGGCGACGAGCGGGACGTGAACCGTTGCGGCCGACTCGGTCCGCGTTTCGCCTGACGCGTCCCTCTCCGTCGCCGGGGCAGGTGAGACCGACGATCTGACCACGTTCTCGAAGGTCGAAAGCCGTTCGGCGCCCGGGAATTCGTCGAGGGCGCGTGAGGAGGTGTCACAGCCGTCGGGACACCAAACGTACGTGGGATCGAGCACCTCGTCCTCTCGGAGGTAACAGACGATTCGGTCGAGCTCGGCGTGTTCGCCGACGTTCTCCATGGTCCAGCTGATCTTCGTGTCGACCTCGTCGGAGCGCGTGCTCATCAGCGTCGATCCGGAGTCCAACAAGACCTCACGGAGCCGGTCGGCGTCGCCCGACCCGAACCGAACTCGTTCCAGTTCCACCGCATCGCGCAGTCGCTCGACGAGGGGATCCGTCTCGGAGTCCGACTCGGATTCCGCCGGTGCCGGGCCGGAAACGATATCGTCGGCGCCCGCCCGAAGTGCGAGGCGAAACTCCTCCGCCGTCGCCGCCTCGAGAACGACGATGACGGGGAGCGTGTCCGGCGTCGCCGCGAGTCGTTCGGCGACCGATGGGTCCGCTGTCGCCTCGGTGGTCGTGACGACACCGCAGGCGTCGGCCAGCGGTTGCAGATCGGTGCCTTCGGTCGCCTCCAGCAGCATGCCCGTGGCTGTCGCTCGGCATTCCGGAGCCTGCGCGCCGTCCCACGCCGTCTCGACGGCACGCGCCACGCGCGCTCGCGCGTCCGGATCGTCTCCGACGTACGTCACGGCGGAACGCCGGTGCATACGTTCAGGAGGCGGTAGCCACATTTGAAGGTTAACCCGCAAATATCGGCTTCGAGAACGTCGTATCCCCGCCGGGAAACCACCGGAGAGGGCGCGCATCTGGGTATCACGCCTCAGCGTCGGTCGTGGTGAGCGCGATCCCCGCGAGGACGACGGCGCCTCCGACGAGTGTGAACGTCGTCGGGGCCTCCGAGAGGAACACGAACGCGAGAACCGTCGCCCCGACCGGCTCGCCAAGGAGCGACACGGAGACGACGCTCGACTCGAGATGCGCGAGCGCCCAGTTGACCACAGTGTGACCCAACAGCCCCGGCCCGACGGCGAGGCCGACGAAGATCGCCCACTCAGTCGGGGGGTACCCCGTTAGCCCGTGGCCCTCGACGAGGACGATCGCGAGAAGCGACACCGTACACACCCCGTACACGACCACCACGTACGGGACCAGCGCGACGCGCTGTCGGATCGAGCGACCGGCGAGGACGTATCCGGCGGCCATCACCGCACCGAACAACGCCAGCCCGTTGCCGTAGAGCGGTCGCGGGCCAACCAGCACGCCACCGAGGAGGTCGCCGAGCGACATCGTCGCCATGCCGACGACGGCGACCGCGATACCGACGACCATCCGCGAGGTCACGCGCTCGCGCAACAGGAGCCACGCCCCCAGCGCCACGAATACGGGCTGCGCCTGAACGAGCGTCACGCTCGCGGCGACGCTCGTCCAAGCGAGGCTCTCGAACCACGCGGCGAAATGCAGCGCGAGCGCGACTCCCGAGAGCGTCGCAAAGCCGAGATCGCGCCGGGTGACGGCGGCGAGCTGCGTCCGGTAGCGCCAGAACGCGATCGGGATCAGCGGCAGCGTCGTGAACAGCACCCGATAGAACGCGGCGACCGAGCTCGGGGCGTCGCTGAGGCGGACGAGAATCGCCCCGCCGCTCACGGCGGTCACCGCGACCGCGAGCCCGACACCCGGCGGGACGCGGGGATTCGTCGACATCCGTTCGACTCTCCGGTTCCTATCGCACCCGGTTACCGGTTTCGGCATGCGTCGGACGGATACGTTTCACTTCCGTGACGGAGCCGTCGAGGAGTCGACCCCGGTACGTTCGACGAGACTTTGCAAAGCGAGAGCGAACAGCGACGTATGTGCGCAGACACGTTCGGGGTCGGGATTCACCTCACCGAAGAGGAGTTCCAGTTCGTCGTTGGGGTGCCGTCCGAAGTCGACTCCGGCTGGACCGACCCGGAGGAGTTCCAGTCGCTCGTCGCCGAAACTGTCTGGGAACAGCTGGACCGGCAGTCCGTGTTCGAGTCAGTCGCCGACCGGTTTCGGACCGGTGAGACGGCGACGCTCGGAACGGTAACCCTCGAACCCGACGGCACCGTGGTCTCACACAACCTCGAAACCCCCGTCACCGCCGAAGAAGCCAGCGAGACTGGCGCCGACGAGTGAGGCGACCGACGGCGTCAGTCCTCGTGCGACCCGTCGTCTCCGTCGACCGCGAGCGACGCCCCGACCGCCCACAGACGGGCCGGTTCGTACGCGGTGAGGTCGTACCGCGTCGGACCGACGGTCTCGCTCCACGTGTCCAACACGCCGAGCGAAACGAGCCCGGAGAGTGCCATCCCGAGCGTTCGCGGCGTCGTCTCGGGATCCGAAAGCACCGCGTGGACCTGCTTCGCCTGCGGGTAGTTCCGGTCACATCGTTCGATACCCTCCCGTGCCTCCGTCCAGTGACTGCGGACATACCCGAACGTCGTCGGGTCATCCCCTCGAAGCGCGTCGAGGGCGCCGGCGACCGAGTGGTCGATCCGTTCGATGTCAGTGACCGGATCGAACACCTCCCCGAGCGACGCCGCCGTCCGCTCCCTGAACGAACAGCCGACCACGACGCGACTCTGACAGTCAATTACCCGTACACGCACTCCCTCGAGGAGTTCCTTCACCGCATCCGGACCGTGCTCCGCCAACAGCGGTTCGACATCGTCGATGATAACGGTGAGATTGAGACCGCGGGCGTCTGCGACGTGCTCCGTAACCGCTTCGAGGATCCGATCGATATTAACGGGCGCGCCGAGCGTCGTATACGCGAGCCCTTGGTCAGGGACTACCCGCGTCGCCGTCGCGGCACCCCGGGTGAGATCACTCGCAGAAACGATCGCCTCGCGGTCCGGGAGCGTTCCGACGCTTCGGCGCCATCCGCGTCGCCACTCTTCGATCCCCGTTCCGAACAGCAGCGATACTACCTGCCCGCCGATGTCTCCGTCACGAACCGGCGGCTGTCCGCGATCGGACACGCGTACCGCAAACTCGTGACTTAGTGTCGGGACGGGCATCGTTACGTTCGCTTCAGCGACAAACTGCATAAACTTATGGGGAGCAGCCTCAATATTGAGAATCCCAGTGCGTGAAATACGGTCGCGAGCGGCTTCGCTCGCTACACATGAAAAAAAGCCCACGGACGCAGTGTCCGTGGGCTTGAAAGCCGCGATGGGAGTATCCTCCCGAATGAATGGGCAGGCGGCGAACCGCGGTTCCCAGAGGATCGCTCACTCCAGTACTTCCCGG
>NZ_JBQVRO020000005.1:0-264834 GCF_052439115.2 Halorubrum sp. FL23 | reverse complement strand
ATACGTTCGCTGAGGCGCTCGGTTTCGGCCATAGACACTCTGAAGTCGAGCGCCTCATTCTCTAACTTAACGCGACCGAACGTCCGGGGGCAAAAGTCATCGTCGCGTCGCCCCCCGCCGCCCGGTTCGGTCGCCACCCGACCCCTGCCCTCGTCGTGGCGTCGCCGCCGACAAACTACTCGACGCCACCGACAAACTACTTATCGGGTCGGCCGTAATCGCACCTATGCGACGGGTTCTCACCCTCTCCGTCATCGCCGCCGCGATAGCCCTCCTCTTGATCGGCACCGCCGGGGCCGCCGCCGCGGGACCGGCGGCCGTGGCACCCGGAGACGCCCCCGCCAGCGCGACCGCCGCCGAGTGCGATGTCGGCGACGGGACCGACATCGTCGGCTGCTGGAACGGCACCCACTACGAGGACGACCTCGCGTTCAACCAGACGGACGGGCTGAACGAGTCGGAGCTGGAGGCGCTGACCGACCTGACGATGGCTCGGGTCGAACACGTTCGCGAGCGTCCCTTCCGCGAGGACGTGCCGGTCGAGACCGTCACGCGCTCCGCGTTCACGAACGACTCCGCGAGCGAGGGCGCGGGCGGGTCGGACGCCGAGTTCCAGCGCTGGAACGACCAGGTGTGGAAGGCGCTGTTCGTCGTCGGCGAGGACGAGAACGCCTCCGACGCGATCGACAGCGTCTACGGCGGCGCGGTCTCCGGGTTCTACTCGCCGAGCCAAGACCGGATCGTCCTCGTCGTCCCGGAGGGTGAGGATCCGCAGATCGACCCGTCGACGCTGGCACACGAACTGGTCCACGCGATGCAGGACCAGTACCACGACCTCACGCGCCCCCGCTACGTCGGCGCCACGCAGGACGCCGACCTCGCGGTCGACGGGATCGTCGAGGGCGAGGCGGTCCACGTCGAGGAGCTGTACGACGCGCGCTGCGCCGCCAACTGGAGCTGTCTCGCCGCGCCCGACTCCGCCGGCGGGGGCGGCGGAACGACGCCCGACTACAACCTCGGCATCCTCCAGACCGTGCTCCAACCGTACTCCGACGGCGCGCTCTACGCCGCGGAGCTCGTCGACGAGGGCGGGTGGAGCGCCGTCAACGAGACGATGAACCAGCCGCCGACCGCGACCGCGGAGGTGATCCACCGCGACCCCGACTACGAGACCAGCGAGGTGGCGTTCAATGACACGGCCACTGACGGATGGGAGACGTATCCGGACCAAGGCGTCAACGGTTCCGACACCGCCGGCGAGGCGTCGATGTTCGTGATGTTCTGGTACCAGAGCTGGGAGTACGACTACTCGGTCCTCGATCCGTCGGCAGACGTCCAGGAGAACGTCCAGATCCACACGCGGCCGGACGAGCGGCTCCGGACCCGGATGAACTACAACTACGCCCACGAGTCGACCGACGGCTGGGCGGGCGACAGGCTGTACCCCTACCGGAACGGCGGCAACGCCACCGCGAACGGGAGCGGCGGGAACGCGACCGACGGTGAGGACGGCTACGTCTGGGTGACCGAGTGGCAGACGACCGCGGACGCGGCCGAGTTCCGCGCGGCGTACCTCCGCATGCTCACCGCCCACGGCGACGCCGAGTACGCCGACGGCGAGGCGTACGACATCGCCGACGGCGACTTCCGCGGGGCCTACGGCGTCGAGCGCGACGGGACCACGGTGACGATCGCCCACGGTCCGGAGCCGCGAGACGTCCTCGAGCTCCGGCCCGACGCCGGCTTCGACCTCCCCTCGACCGGAGACGACGACGGAGCCGACCGGGACGGGACCGACGGAGACGGGACTGACGGGGACGATGGAACCGACGGCGGCATCGACGACGCGGACGGGACCGACGGCGGAACCGATGACACCCCCGACGGCGACGACGGCGGCTCCGGCGGCCCAGACGCCGCCACCGGTGACGGCGCGCCCGGGTTCGGCGTCACCGCCGCCCTCGTCGGTCTGCTCGCGACGGTGGCCGTCTTCGCGCGCCGCGTGCGCCCCTGAGCCGGGAGCGACCTCCCGCCGGACCCGCCCGCCGACCCGCAGACGACCGCCCGGCGGACCCGGGTGGCTTTTCCTCCCTGGCGGCCGAACCGTCGGGCATGACCGAGTTCGACATCGTCGACGCGGCCGCGATCCGCGAGGGCCGGGCGACGGACGCGTACTTCGAGCGGACCGAGGCGGCCTTGGAGCACGCGGGGCGAAACCCCCGCGTCGTCGCCGAGGTCACCGCCGACCAGTTCCCCGACGGCGACTTCGAGCTGTTCGCCGGGCTGAAGGACGCGGTCGCGCTCCTGGAGGGTCGCGCGGTCGACGTCGACGCGATCCCCGAGGGGCGCCTGTTCGACGGCGGCCCGGTGATGCGGATCGAGGGGCCGTACCTCGCGTTCGCGCGGCTGGAAACCGCTCTTCTGGGGTTCCTCTCGCACGCTTCCGGGATCGCGACCGCCGGACTCGACTGCCGCGTCGCGGCGCCGGAGTCGCAGGTGCTCTCCTTCGGCGCGCGCCACGTTCATCCGTCGATGGCGGCGGCGGTCGAGCGCTCGGCGCTCGCGGCGGGGCTCGACGGGTTCTCGCACGTCGCCGCCGGCGACGTGATCGGCCGGGAGGCGTCGGGGACGATGCCCCACGCCCTCTCGATCTGCTTCGGTCGGGGCGAACAGGAGGCGGCGTGGCGCGCCTTCGACGAGGCCGTCGACGAGTCGGTCCCGCGCGTCGCCCTCTGTGACACCTACTCCGACGAGGTCGACGAGGTGCTGCGCGCGGTCGCGACGCTCGGCGACCGGCTCGACGGCGTCCGGCTCGACACCACGGGGTCGCGCCGCGGCGACTTCAGACACATCGCCCGCGAGGTGGGGTGGGAGCTCGACGTTCGCGGCCACGACGACGTCGACGTGTACGTCTCCGGCGGGCTCGGCCCCGACGACCTCCGCGAGCTCCGCGACGTGGTCGACGGCTTCGGCGTGGGCGGGTACGTCTCGAACGCCGACCCGGTCGACTTCGCGCTCGACATCGTCGAAGTCGACGGGGAGCTGGCCGCCAAGCGCGGCAAGCTCTCCGGCGCGAAGGACGTGTATCGCACCGCCGACGGCGCACACGCGGTCGGGCTGGCGGACCGCCCGGCCCCCGAGGGCGCCGAGTCGCTCATGGAGCCGGTGATCCGCGACGGCGAGGTTGTCGCCGACGACGCGTTCGACCTCGACGCCGCGGCGGAGCGCGCGCTCGCCGACGCAGCGGCGGTGGGATACGGGACGGAGTAAGGGGGCGTCGAAAAATCGGGTCGGTTGCGGCCGCTACAGCTCTTCGACCGCGCCGCCGTCGGCGCGCTCTCGGAACACCTGTCCCTCGATGAGCGTCACCATCGTCTCGTCGTCCTCCCACGCGTTCGGCGCGAGCTTGGCCTTCCGGCAGGCGCGCGAGAGGAACTCGGCGCCGGACCAGCCGTTCTCGACGGGAACCGTCGGGTAGAGCCAGCCGTGCGAGTTGCCGCCGTCGACGGCGACGCCGTGGGTGCCGACCTCGAGGTCGGCGAGGGGATCGTTGGTGAGCACCGTGTTCGAGACGACGAACACGGAGACGGTGATGTTGTCGAGCTCCTTCGGTTCGACCTCGGAGCCGCAGGAGTCGCCGGAGGCGGCCTTGATCGCGGCCTCGACGATGGCGTGACCGAGCTGATCGGAGGTCTCCCACGCGCCGGCGCAGCCCCGGAGCCGCCCCCTCCCTCGTGTGGACTCCAGCCGGACGAACGCCCCGGTTCGGGCGTAGAACGCCTCGCGCATACTGCCGGGTTGTTCTCGCTGCCCGTGTCGGACGAACGACTCGACCGCCTCCCGCGCGAGTTCGACCGCTCGTGCACCGTCGTCATACGACAGCTGAACGGTCTGAGCCTCGGACATGATAGTCCCTTACGTTGCTGACGACTTGAACGCTTCCCTTGGGGACTCGCCCGCTCACCCCCGCTTATCTGGGAGATACGGGGGGCGATCGATCCCTCCGTGGCGTCGGTCTCGACCGCGTCAGTCCCCGCCGACCGAACCGCTTATTCGCTGGCGCCGGCTACACGCGACCGGACAGAGGGAGCCCGACTCCCGTGCCTCTGGCATGAGGAAAGTCCCCCCACCGGCCGGACAGGCGACCGGGCACACGCCCGGAGTCGGAGACGGCTGGCTCTGGAACAGCAACGACACCCCCCGCCCCGACCTGTGAGTCGCGTTCGGTCGCTTCGGCGACCGGCGGCGTTCGCGGGTGACCCCGCGAACGCGCGAACCGACCCGCAAGGGAAGGGAGCTAACCCGACGAGGGCGCGTGGGTTTCCCACGTTATCGACGGGCGGGAACGGATGGAACGGCGAATCCTCGCCGGTGCAAGTCCGCGCCACAAGGTAGTCCGGCCACGGCGCGGACGCTCAGCCGAATGTCGGGACGAACCGAAGGGGGCTTACTCCCCTCAGTCCGCCTCTGCTCGCGAGCCGTGCGTGTCGCCGCCGCGATCACCTACAGGCCGAGGAGCGCCGCGCCCGCTTGGCCCGCCTGACCCGCGTTCTCCACCTCGGGACCGTAGGTGATGGCGACGTACGCGATCGTCAGGAGGAGGCTGTTGTACAGCCCGTGCATCAGCGCGACGACCGCGAGGTTCTCGGTGTACTCGTACACCGCGCCGAAGATCAGGCTCGGGACGAAGAGGATGCTGATCGAGGTCAACACCGCGCTCGCGCCGCCGCTCAGCGAGACGACGTGGGCGGGCGCGAAGACGGCGGCGGCGAGGAGGATGGCGGGGGCCGCGGAGAGCGCCTCTCGCGCGCGGCTCTGGATGACCCCGCGGAACAGGAGCTCCTCGCACGGTCCCACGACGAGGAACATGGCCGCGATCATCAGCGGCATGATCGACGGGTTGTCCAAGGTCATCTGGGCGCCCTGGTTCTGGGCCGGCTCCGTTCCGAAAAGCAACACGAGCGAGCTGAGCACGAGCGCCAGGGCGATCATCCCGACCGCGCCGAACACGGCGAGCACGAGTTCGACCACGGTCGGCCGTCGGACGCCGAGGTACGCGACGATCTCCTCGCGACTCAGGCCGCGCCACCGCAGGTAGCCGAGGCTGACGCCGACGAACGCGAGGACCTGTCCGGCGACGAACGGCACGACGAACGAGACGAGGAGCGAGGGTTGCCGCCCGGTGAGCGTCGCGACGCCGAAGATGATCCCCCCGGCGACCGTGGTGACGGCGAGGAGACCGAGAATGCCCGCGACGCCCAGCCCGAAGGCGACGCCGACCGCTCGCAGCGGCGACCCGCCGTCCGTCTCGTCGGGGGGGTCACCCGTGTCGACCGCCGTGCGGGCGGTACCGGGCTCGCCGCCGTCGCTGGCCGCGGGGTCCGCCGGCTCGTCGCGCTCACGCCCGCCGCGGCCGGATCCGGTGTCGGGGTCGGAGGGATCGCTCATCGGGCCCCGTACGGACCGATCGCTGAAAGGCCTGTCCGTCGTCGGCGCGATCGCCGGACCGGGTTGCCGTCGCCGCGCCCGCCGGAATCGACCGGTCGCCGCCCCTGCCCCGGCTTCATCGATGGAGCAGCTCGTACCACAGCACGGCGGTCACGGTCCGCCCGTCGCGGAGCCCTTCGTCGACGACGGCCTCGAGGAGGTCGTCGTACGGCACCGTCTCGACCGCGATCGACTCGTTGTGGTCGAGGTCCTGCTCGGCGGCCGGCTCGCAGCCGGTCGCGAGGAAGTGGTGGTGGACCGAGTCCGCCAGCCCGTTCGTCGGCTCCACCGTCGTCAGGCGCTCGAAGGAGTCGGCCTCGTACCCCGTCTCTTCGGCGAGCTCGCGGGCGGCGGCGCGTTCGAGGTCGTCGGCGTCTTCGGGCTCCACCGACCCCGCGGGGAGTCCCCGGTTGACCCGGCCGACCGCCTGCCGCCACTCGTCGATGACGACCGCGTCGCCGTCGGGCGTCAGCGGGAGCACCACGACCGCCGGCGGCTCGTCGACGTAGTGGTACCCGTCGGTCTCGCCGTCCGGGAAGCGCACTTCGTCGCGCCGCACGTCGAAGCCGGGGCAGGTGTAGTCGATGTCGGTGCCGAGCGTCTCCCACGCCAGGTCGTCCATGCGTCGGCGTCGGCGCTCGAGCACCTAAATCCCCGCACTCGGCCGCGGCGTGTCGACTCGGATTCGGCGACGGCCCGACGGTCACTCACGACCAGTCGCCGAGCGACGCCTGCCCGTCGGCCGTGCGTCGGTCGGCCTTCCCGTCGTCGTCCGCGTCGGCGCCGTCCGGCTCGCCGCCGACCCAGTCGGTGAGCTTGCCGCCGTCGCCGTCGGTGGCGGGTGACCGGGGCTCCGAGCCGCGTTCGCGGTCGCGTCCGTCGCCGCCCGAACCAGCCCCGCCGCCCCCCGCGTCGAACCCGCCGAGCGTCGCCTGATCGCTCTCCGCGAAGTCCAGCTTCGAGACGCGCACGCCGAGCTTCCGGACCCGGTCGCCGGCGAACTCCTCGAGGAGGTCCAGCGCCACCGACTCCACGAGGTCGGGGTCGTCGACCGGTCCGGGGAGGCTCCGGGCACGGGTGTTCACCTCGTAGGGGGGCTCGACCGCCTTGATCCCGATAGTGCGGTACAGACACCCCCGCTCGCGGGCGCGGCGGGCCACGTCGGCGGCCAGCGCGCGCACCGTCTCCCGCTTGCGCTCCTCGTCCGCCGTCGTCGACAGCGACGACTCCCGCGAGAGGCTCTTGGGCAGCCCCGTGGGCGTGACCTCCCGGTCGTCCTCCCCCCGCGCCCGCCGGTAGAGCTCCCGCCCCCGATCGCCGAGCGCATCTCCGAGGCGATCTGGGTCGGCGGCGGCGAGATCGCCGGCGGTCTCGATCCCCATCTCCGCCAGCGTCCGCTCCGTCACCGGGCCGACGCCGTGGATCTCGGCGGTCGGCAGCGACGCGAGGAACGGCTCGACCTCGCCCGGCGGCACGACGACCAGCCCGTCCGGCTTGTCGGCGTCGCTGGCGACCTTCGCGGTCGACATGTTCGGCGCGACGCCGACGCTCGCGGGCACCCCGGCCTCGCGCTCGATGCGCTCCTTGACGTGCCGGGCGTACCCCTCCGCCAGCGTCCGGGTCTCGGCGGGGCCGGCCGCGGCGCTCGGCGGGGGGTCGGCCGGCGTGCCCGCGGCGTCCCACGCGGTCCGGTCGGTGACGTCGAGGTACGCCTCGTCGACGCTCACCTCGCGGAGCACGTCGGCGCAGTCGCGGAGGACGGCCTTCACGTCGCCGGCGACCTCCTTGTAGAAGTCGAGGTCGACGGGGAGGTACCGGCCCGCCTCGCCGGGATCGGGCGCGTCCGGGTCGGCGGGGTCGGCGTTCGCCCGCCGCGGGAGCAGCTCCAGCGCCTCCGAGATCGGCATCGCGCTCTCGACGCCGTGCGCGCGGGCCTCGTAGCTCGCGGTCGCGACCGCGCCGATCGTCTCCCCGGCCTCGTAGCCCATGCCGACGACGAGGGGTTCGCCCGCCAGCTCGGGGCGGCGCAGGCGCTCGCAGGAGGCGTAAAAGCAGTCCATGTCGACGTGGAACACGACGCGGTCGCTCCCGTCGTCGTCGTCCGCGTCGGTCCCGGGGAGCGTTCCGCCCGCCATCGCCCGGGGGTCCGCGCCGCGCGGCCTTAAGAATCAGCCACGCGGGGCGGTAGTGAAGCGGAACCGCGGCGGCCGGACGAGCGGAGGAGGCGCCGCGGCGGCGACCGGACGAGCGCCGTCCTCACCGCTGATAACCGAGACGACATTCGTTTATCCGGAGAGCGCGAAGACAGGGCCATGTCCGAACGGATCGACGTGTTGCACGTCGACGACGACCCGTCCGTGCTGGACCTCACGGAGGCGTACCTCGAACGCGAGCTGGAGTCCGTCGCGGTGACGAGCGTCACGGAGCCGTCGACCGCCCTCGACGCGCTCGAAGCGAAGCAGTTCGACTGCGTCGTCAGCGACTACGATATGCCCGGCACGGACGGGCTGGAGCTTTTCGAAGCCGTCCACACGGACCACCGCAAGCTCCCGTTCGTTCTCTACACCGGCAAGGGGTCCGAGGAGATCGCCAGCCAGGCGCTCAACGCGGGCGTCACCGGCTACTTCCAGAAGGGCGGCCCCGAGCAGCTCCGACGGCTCGCGAACCGGGTCGAGCAGGCGGTCGCGGAGCACCGGACCCGCGAGATCGCCGACCGCTACTCGACGGTCATCGATGCGCTCGGCTACCCCGTCTACGTCGTCGACGAGACCGGCGTCTTCCGGTTCGTCAACGAGCCGTTCGCGGAGCTGACCGGCTACGACCGCGAGGAGATCATCGGGAGCAAGCCGGAGCTCATCAAAGACGCCGCGGCGGTCGACGAGGCCGAGCGCCGACTCGGTCGGGTCCTCTCGAGCTCCGGCCCCGACGTCGAGCGCTTCTCGGTGGACATCGTCCCGAAGGAGGGCGATCCGATCCCCTGTCGAGACCACATGGCGGCGCTCCCGTACGAGGGTACGTCGTTCGAGGGGAGCGTCGGCATCCTCCGGAACGTCTCCGACGAGCGCGCCCGCCGCGAGGAGCTGGAGACGAAGACGCGGGCGCTCGACGAGGCCCCCGTCGGCATCACGATCACCGACCCGGCCCTGCAGGACAACCCGATGGTGTACGTCAACGACCGGTTCGTCGAGATGACCGGCTACGGCCGCGGGGACGCGGTCGGCGTCAACTGCCGGTTCCTGCAGGGGGACGACACCGATCCGGCGCCGGTCGCCCGGCTCCGCGAGGCGATCAATGCCCAGGAGCCGGAAAGCGTCGAGCTGCTGAACTACCGGAAGGACGGCACGCCGTTCTGGAACCGCGTCAGCATCGCGCCGATCTGCGACGACGACGGCTCCGTCTCCGAGTGGGTCGGCTTCCAGGAGGACATCACGGCGTTCAAGCAGCGCGAGACGGCGCTCGAACACCAGAACGAGCGGCTCGACGCCTTCGCGAGCATCGTCTCGCACGACCTCCGGAACCCCCTCAACGTCGCGCAGGGGAGGGTCGATCTGGCGCGAACGACCGAAGAGCCGTCTCACCTCGACGCCGCGGCCGACGCGCTCGACCGGATCGAGTCGATCGTCGAGCACACCCTCACGCTCGCCCGCGAGGGCGAGACCGTCGGCGACCCGGAACCGGTCGCGATCGCCGAGGTCGCCGCCGACAGCTGGGAGACGGTCGACACCGGCTCGGCCTCGCTGTCGGTCGAGTCGGACGACGAAATCATGGCCGACCCGGACCGGCTCCGGAACCTGTTCGAGAACCTCGTCCGCAACAGCGTGGAACACGCCGGCGAGGAGGTGCGCATCTGCGTCGGCGACCTCTCGGACGGCTTCTACCTCGAGGACGACGGCCCCGGAATCCCCGAGCCCGTTCGCGACGCCCTCTTCGAGCCCGGAGAGAGCGGCGTCGACGGCAACACCGGCTTCGGGCTGGCGATCGTCCAGGAGATCGCCACCGCCCACGGGTGGACCGTCGAGGCGGTCGACGCGGTCGACGGCGGCGCGCGATTCGAGATCCGCGGCGTCGGACGCCCTCCGTCGCCGGCGTAACGGGGCGGAACCGGTCGGAGCGGGGCGCGGAACCGGAACGATCCCCGGCGTTCGCAAACGCCTTTGAACTTGCGGGTGTACCCACGGTCAATGGGGTTGGTCTCCGGCGTCGTCGACACCGACCGCCGAGTCATCGTGCTCGCGCTCGCCCGGATGGTCGGCGCCGCCGGCAACTCCTTTCTCATCGTCGTCCTGCCGCTGTACATCGCGAGCGACCTGGTCGACATCGACTCGCTCCTCGGGACGGCGGTCGGGGTCGGCGCGGCGTCGGTGACGCTGACCGAACCGCTGCTCATCGGGCTCGTGCTCTCGCTGTTCGGCTTCCTCAACAGCCTCTCGCAGCCGCTCACCGGGCGACTCTCTGATCGGACGGGTGTGCGCCGCCCGTTCGTGTTGGCCGGCATCCTCCTGCTGGGGACCGCGAGCGGGCTGTACACGATCGCGGACGCCTACTGGCAGCTGATCGCGCTCCGCGCGGCGCAGGGGTTCGGCGCGGCCCTCATCATCCCGTCGACGGTCGCGCTGGTCAACGAGTACGCCGCGAGCGACGCCGACCGCGGCGGCAACTTCGGCGTGTACAACACGTTCCGGCTGATCGGCTTCGGCTTCGGGCCGGTCGTCGCCGGCGCCGTCGTCTCGCGGGGGCCGTACGACCTCTCCGCGATCGGGGTACCGGTCCTCGACGGGTTCGACGCGGCGTTCGTGGCCGCCTGCGCCGGCGCGTACCTCAGCTTCGCGCTCGTCTTCCTCCTCGTGCGCGACGCCGCCGAGTCGAGCGAGGCGAGCGACGACCTCTCGATCCGCGTCCGCGGCGAGGGGCGCCTGCTCGATCCGGTGTTCGCGCTCGGGCTGGCGACGGTCGCGATGGGGATCTGCATCGCGCTGTTCGCGACCCTTCAGACGCAGGTGAACGCTCGGCTCGACCAGCCGCCGGTGTGGTTCGGCCTCCAGTTCGCGGCGGTCACCATCGCGAACGTGGTGTTTCAGGTGCCCGTCGGGCAGGCCAGCGACCGGATCGGGCGTCGCCCCTTCCTGTTGGCCGGCTTCGTGCTGCTCGCGCCCACGACGCTCCTGCAGGGGATCGTCACCGACCCGCTGGTGATGACGCTCGTCCGGTTGGCCCAGGGCGTCGCCGTCGCCTGCGTGTTCGCGCCGTCGCTGGCGCTCGCGGGCGACCTCGCGCGAGAGGGCGAGTCCGGCACGACGCTGTCGGTGCTCACGATGGGGTTCGGCTTCGGGGTCGCGGTCGGGCCGCTGGCGTCCGGCTGGCTCTACGGCTTCGGCTTCGTCGTTCCCTTCGCGGCCGGCGCCGCGCTCGCCGTCGTCGCGCTCGTGACCGTCGTGACGCAGGTCGAGGAGACCCTCGGGGCGGGGAAGGACGCTTCGACCCCGTCCGCGGCGGACTGATTCATATAAGTTCCCGACGACCGAACCGCGGACCGTGTCCCGCGACCGCGTCCACTGCGTCGACTGCCGGGAGCCGATCCCGAGCGACGCGCGGATCTGTCCCCACTGCGAGACCGTCCAGCCGTCGCCGCTCCTCGACGTCGGCGTCGTCGTCGCCGGGGTGTTCGCGTTCGTCTTCGGCGCCATCCTCGCGCTGATGACGCTGGGGACGACCCGCATGCTCGGACTCGGACTGATCGTGGTCGGGTTCGGCCTCGCCGTCGGCGGCTACACCCGACACGTCGATCGGCAAGCGGGGCGTCGCAGCCGGTGACGGCGTCTGGCTGGCGGAGTCGCTCCCCCGTCGCCCCGTCGTCGCCCCGTCTCGCGACGTTTTAAGTCGAACCGCGGGCCACGTGGTGACATGATCACGCCACTCTCCGCCGGACTCGTCGTCGCGGGCCTGCTCCTCGCGTTCGTCGGGGCTGCGGTGTCCGTCTACGCCGTCACGCTGACCGGGATCCTCGTCGGCGCCGGTGCGGGCTACCTCGCCGCGCCGACCGTCGCCGGGGTGATCGCGGTCGACGGGCTGGCGCTGGCCGGCGCGGCCGCCGCGCTCGGCGCCGCGGTGGGCGGCTTCCTCGCGTACGCCGGGCTCTCCTTCGCGGTCGTCGCCATCGGAGGGCTCGTCGGCGGCTTCGCCGGGCGGTTCGCGGTCGGCCCGATGTACGCGGCCGACGCGGCCGGGATCGAGGGGACCCTCCTTCTCGTCGGCGCCACGCTCGCCGGCGTCGCGGTCGGCGCGCTGTTCGGGTTCGTGATGAGCCGGACGACGCTCGTCGTCTCCACGGCGTTCATCGGCGCGGCGTTCGCGTCGCGGTCGATCACTCCCGCGACGCTGGACGCGGCGACCGCGGAGACGACGATCGAACCGCTGCTGTTCGACGTGAGCGCCCCCGCGTTCCTCGCCGTGTTCGCCCTCGGCGCGCTCTCCCAGCTCGGCCTCTTCAAGTTCGGCTACGTGACGAAGCTCGTCGCCCTGCTCCCCGGCGCGCGTCGGTGGACCGCCGGCGGCGACGACACCGCCGAGGGCGCCGGAGGCACCTGATCGCGCCGGGGTACCGCTCCGCCGCGCGCCCGCTACTCGTATTCGTAGAACCCCTTCCCCGTCTTCTTCCCGAGGTCGCCGGCCTCCACCTTCCGCTTGACGAGGTACGCCGGCTTGTAGCGATCGCCGAGCTCGGCGTGGAGCGTCTCGCTGGCGTCCAAGACGACATCGAGTCCGATGTGGTCGGCGAGTTCGAGCGGCCCCATCGGCACGTTCGTGCCGAGCCGCATCCCGCGGTCGATGTCCTCCCTGTCGGCGACGCCCTCGTCGTACGCGCGAACGCCCTCGTTGATCCACGGCATCAGGATGCGGTTCGTGACGAAGCCGGGCTTGTCGTCGGCCTCCCACGTCTCCTTGCCGAGACCCTCCGCGAAGTCGTGTGCGAAGTCGACGACGGAGTCGGCGGTGCGCTCCCCCACGACGACCTCCACGCCGTCCATGATCGGGACCGGGTTCATGAAGTGGAGGCCGATCACGTCGCTCGCGCGCTCGGTTGCGCTCGCGATGCTCGTGATCGACAGCGTCGACGTGTTGGTGGCGAGGACGACGTCGTCGTCGGTCACGTCGTCGAGGTCGGCGAAGATGTCGCGCTTCACGTCCAGATCCTCGACGGCGGCCTCGACGACCGCGTCCGCCTCCGCGATCGCGTCCAGATCGGCGGCTCCCTCGATCCGGTCGCGGATCGTCTCGGGGTCCTCGTCGAGTCGGTCCTTCCCGTCGAGTCGGGCGAGGCTGTCGTCGATGGCGTCGAGCCCGCGCTCGACGTACGCCGGCTCGATGTCGCGCATCACGACCTCGTAGCCGGCGGTCGCGGCGACCTGCGCGATCCCGTTGCCCATCGTGCCGGCCCCGACCACGCCGACGGTGTCGATGTCGGATAGCTCCCGCATGGAGGTCGCTGCCGCGCCGCGGGTGGTAAGTATTGCGGCTCCGCGGTCGCGCCCCGCCGGTCCGGGTGTCCGTTCACCTTGTTTGGTAGATAAGTAACTATCTGAGTAGTAAGTATGTCTACGGTGGGATGCGCTGCAGATGCGGGCGAAACGCGCGGAAACCACCGAATTCATTTCTTTACGTCTTGCGGGACGACCATAGCGTTTTTTATTGATGTAACGGGAGTACGAACTGATGCTTCCTCACGCCGCCGACAACATCTCGCGGAACGGAAAGTCGCTCATCTTGGCCTACGACCACGGGCTCGAACACGGGCCGGTCGACTTCGAACCGAATCCCGACACGGCGGATCCCGAGCGGATCTTCGAGCTCGCCACCCACGAGGCTGTCACGTCGCTGGCCGTCCAGAAGGGGCTCGCCGAGGCGTACTACCCGGATTACGAGGACGACGTGAACCTCCTGTTGAAGCTCAACGGGACCTCGAACCTCTGGCGCGGCGAGCCCGACAGCGCGGTCAACTGCACGGCCGAGTACGCCGCGGGGCTGGGCGCCGACGCGATCGGGTTCACCGTCTACGGGGGTTCGAACCACGAGGTCGAGATGGCCGAGGAGTTCCGGCGGGCCCAGGAGGGGGCTCGCGAGCACGACATGGCCGTCGTCATGTGGTCGTACCCCCGCGGCCAGGGGCTCCGCAACGACGGGAGCCCGGACGTAATCTCGTACGGCGCGCGGCTCGGCCTGGAGCTCGGGGCCGACGTGGTGAAGGTGAAATACCCCGGCTCCGCCGAGGCGATGGGCCACGCGGTCGAGATGGCCGGACCGGCCGACGTCGTGATGTCCGGCGGAACGATGCGCGACGACAAGGCGTTCCTCCGGAACGTCTCGAACGCCATCGACGCCGGCGCCACCGGCATCGCGGTCGGCCGAAACGTCTTCCAGCGCGACCAGCCGGAGCGCATCCTCGACGCCCTGGAGGCCGTGATCTTCCAGGAGGTCGACCCGGCCGAGGCGCTGGCGATCGCCGAGAGCGACGACTGATGGCGTCCCCCGACCCGGTCGTCGAGGCGATCTTCGACGCGGTCGCGGCCACCGCCCCCGAGATCCGCGCCGCGCTTCCCGGCCGCCGCGTCAAGAGCGGGACCGACAACCCCTCCGGCGAGAGCGTGATGGCCGGCGACCTGTACGCCGACGAGCTGCTCGGCGACGCGTTGACCGCGGTCGACGGCGTCGGCTCGTTCGTCAGCGAGGAGCGGGAGTCGGCGGTCGACGCGGGCGGCGCGGTCGGCAGCGGCGACGGCGACGCGTACGCCGTCGCGATCGACCCCCTCGACGGCTCCTCGAACCTCCGGTCGAACAACGCGATGGGCACCGTGGTCGGCGTCTACGACGCCCCGCTCCCCGCGACCGGGCGCGACCTCGTCGCCGCCGGGTACGTGCTCTACGGCCCGATCACGACGATGGTCGTCGCCGACGACTCCGGCGTTCGCGAGGAGGTCGTCGAGGCCGACGACGGGTCGGTCTCCCGCTCCGTCGTCGAGGACGACCTGCGGCTCCCCGACGACCCGCTCGTCTACGGGTTCGGCGGGCGCGTCCCCGACTGGCCCGACGCGTTCACCGCCTTCGCCCGCGAGATCGAAGACGAGCTGAAGCTCCGGTACGGCGGCGCCATGGTCGGCGACGTGAACCAGGTGCTCACCTACGGCGGGATCTTCGCCTACCCCGCCCTCGTCGACGCGCCCGAGGGGAAACTCCGGCTCTCCTTCGAGGCGAACCCCATCGCCTACATCGTCGAGCAGGCGGGCGGGGCCGCGACCGACGGTGACACCGACATCCTCGACATCGAGCCCGAGGGCGTCCACGACCGCGTTCCCCTCTACGTCGGCAACGGGGAGCTGGTCGACCGGCTGGAGACGGCGCTGGACTGAGTCGGGCGGCCCGCGGTCCCTTCTGCACCCGGCTCCCCGCGCTGGCCGGAGTTGCATGGAAAACTGTTTACGATTGTCCGCAAATCTTGCGCGCATGAACGTCCACGTCGGCGCGGCGGCGACGCCGGAGGAGGCCGAGGCGATCGCGAAATCCCTCGCCGAACACCTCGGCGTCGACGTCGACGTCCACGTCGGGGAGAGCGCGGAGCCCGCGGCGAGCGCGTCACCCCCCGAGGTCGAGTACCCGCTCGACGACGACCTCGGTCCCACGGACCGCGAGCGCGCCCTCCGGGCCGAGATCGACGACATCCTCGAGGGCGGCCCCGAGAAGTACCGCGACCGGCTCCCCGAGCAGGGGAAGCTGTTCGTCCGCGACCGCCTCGACCTCTGGTTCGGCGGCGAGGGCGGGACGCGCGGCGCGGGCGACGCGGGCGCGTCCGACGGCGGCCCGGCCGGGGTCCACTTCGAGGACGGGAAGTTCGCCGCGTTCGACGACTGGCACCCGAACGCGCCGGGACGAGCGGGTCGTGGAGGGGCGGACGAGGACGGCGAGGGCGACGCAGACGCGACCGGCGAGGGCGACGGGGAGAGCGGCGACCGCCTCCCCGGCGACGGCCTCCTCACCGGCGCGGCCGAGTTCGAGGGACGCGACGTGCATTTCATGGCCAACGACTTCACCGTGAAGGCGGGGTCGATGGCGGCGAAGGGCGTCGAGAAGTTCCTCCGGATGCAGCAGCGCGCCCTCAAGACGGGGAACCCCGTGCTCTACCTGATGGACTCCTCGGGCGGCCGGATCGACCAGCAGACCGGCTTCTTCGCCAACCGCGAGGGGATCGGGAAGTACTACTACAACCACTCGATGCTCTCCGGGGCGGTGCCGCAGATATGCGTGCTGTACGGCCCCTGCATCGCCGGCGCGGCGTACACCCCCGTCTTCGCCGACTTCACCGTGATGGTGGAGGGGATGTCCGCGATGGCCATCGCGTCCCCGCGGATGGTGAAGATGGTCACCGGCGAGGAGATCGAACTGAACGAGCTGGGCGGCCCGCGGGTCCACGCCGAGGAGTCGGGCTCCGCGGATCTGGTCGCCCGCGACGAGGAACACGCCCGCGAGCTCGTCGCCGACCTGATCGGCTACCTCCCCGACAAGGCGGGCGAGAAGCCCCCGAAACGCGAGACGAAGCCGCCGACGTTCTCGCCCGACGGGATCGACGAGCTGATCCCGGCGTCGCCGAACCGCCCCTACGACGTGCGCGATCTGCTCGACCGGATCGCCGACGCCGAGTCGGTGTTCGAGCTGAAGGAGGGGTACGGCGAGGAGATCGTCACGGCGTTCTGCCGCATCGACGGCCGCCCGGTCGGCGTCGTCGCCAACGACCCCGCGGTCCGATCGGGCGCCATCTTCCCGGACGCGGCCGAGAAGGCCGCCGAGTTCATCTGGACCTGCGACGCCTACGAGATCCCGCTGCTGTACCTCTGTGACACGCCCGGCTTCATGGCCGGCTCGCAGGTCGAGACGGACGCGATCTTGGAGAAGGGGAAGAAGATGATCTACGCCACCTCCTCCGCGACGGTGCCGAAACAGACCGTCGTCGTCCGGAAGGCGTACGGCGCGGGGATCTACGCGATGGGCGGGCCCGCCTACGACCCCGAGAGCGTCATCGGGCTCCCCTCCGGCGAGATCGCGATCATGGGGCCGGAGGCCGCGATCAACGCCGTGTACGCGCGGAGGCTCGCCGAGATCGACGACCCCGAGGAGCGCGCCGAGACGGAGCAGCGGCTCCGCGAGGAGTACCGCGAGGACATCGACATCCACCGGATGGCGAGCGAGGTCGTCATCGACGAGATCGTTCCCCCCTCGACGCTCCGGGAGGAGCTGGCCGCCCGCTTCGCGTTCTACGAGGACGTGGACAAGGAGCTACCGGACAAGAAACACGGGACCGTCCTCTGACCCCGGCGAGACGGTTCTTTTGCGCCGCGCGTGGGAAGCGGTCCGCCCCTACAGCGCCGCCATCTCGGCGCCGAGCAGTCCGAGAGCGCCCCCGAACCCGAGCGCCACCGCGATCCCGACCGCCAGCAGCGCGCCGACGTACGCGGCGGAGCCGACGAGCGACGCCGCGGCGAACCGCGGCGCCGAGACGGACGAGGCGTTCGCGGTCGGGACGGCGAGCCAGCCGCGGGTGCCGGGGACCGCGTTCGAGGCCGCCACCGCCGGGAGCCCCCACCGGTCGAACCAGCGCCCCGCGCCGTCGAGCCGCCCCTCGCCAACCGGCACCACCGCGAGCGACGTGGGGTCGACGCCGAACCGACGGACGGCCACGAAGACGGCCGACTGGCCGACGGTCGCGCCGACCACCGCCGCGGCGAACACCGGCAGCACCGCGACCGCCTCGACGCCGACGGCGACGATCGCGGCGACGAACAGCGTCCGCGCCGGGAGCACCTTCCCGACGAGGGCGCCCTCCAGCGCGAACACGACGAAGACCGCGACGGCGCCGTAGCTGTCGACGAAGGCGAGTGCGGCCGCCGCGTGGGAACCGAACACGGCTCCCGTCGGTCGCCACCACGTAAAACTCTTCCACCGTGAACAGTGCGCTCAGGGCACATACCTCGATTTTTGTCCCGGAGCCCGCCGGAACGGCGTCCTCCGCAAGTGGGTATTTACCGCCCGGCGCTCACGTGATCCCATGATCGACACCGGCGTCACGGCACCCGACTTCATCGCGCCCGCGGTCGTCGGCGGAACGGCGACCGAGCTGGAGCTGTTCCGGCTCGTCGACCGACACGACGCCGTCGTCTGCTGTTTCGCGCCCGCGAACTTCGTCCCGACCTGTACCGCCGCCCTCGCCGCGGTGCGGGACGCGGGCTGGCACGCCCGCGACGACCTCGCCGTCGTCGCGCTCACCGGCGACTCGCTGTACGCGGGGTTCGCGTACGCCGACCAGTTCGACCTCCCCTTCCCGATTGCCTCCGACTTCCACGGGGGCGTCGCGGAGTCGTACGACCTGCTCGCCGACTCGTGGGAGGGCCACTCGGACATCCCCCGGCGGGCCGTGGTCGTCGTCGACGGCGACTGGACGGTGCGGTTCGCCGAGGCGACGACCGACGCGCTCGACCGTCCCGCGCCCGCGCCCGTCCAGAACGCGACCGCGGCGCTCCGAGAACTGGGGATCGACGCCGACCGGCCGCGGGTGAACTACGACGGGCCGTGGTGACCCGGGCGCGGTGGTTGTCACCCCCCGCGCCGCGGGGGTTATTTCACCTCCCCGCGTCGACGTTCCGACATGGAAGCCGACTTCGCGGACTACCTCGACGAGTTCACGCGCCGAGACTGGGAGACCCTCGATCCGGACGCCGTCACCGATCCCGTCCGGATCGCGGTCGTCGGCCTCGGCTGGTTCGCCCGCGACTGGGCGCTGCCGGGGATCGCCCGGTCGCCGTACACCGAGGCGACCGTCGTCACCGACGTGGACGCCGACGCGGTGGAGGCGGTCACCGCCGAGCGCGACCTGATCGGCGTCACCCCCGAGGAGTTTCGGTCCGGCGCCGCCGCCGACGCGTACGACGCGGTGTACGTCGCGACGCCGAACGCGACCCACCTGGAGTACGTTCGGGCCGCCGCGGAGCAGGGGAAGGCGGTCCTCTGTGAGAAGCCGCTGGAGGCGACGCTGGAGCGCGCCCGCCGGCTCGTGGCCGCGTGTCGGGACGCCGGCGTTCCCCTGATGGTCGGCTATCGGATGCAGACCGACCCCGCCGTCCGGCGGCTCCGAGAGCTCCTCGACGCGGGCGTCGCCGGGGAGGTGATCCACGTCCACGCGACGATGTCGCAGACGATGCTCGGCGAGCTCGGCGGCGACCACGACCAGTGGCGGCTCGATCCGGAGCTCTCCGGCGGCGGCGCGCTCATGGACCTGGGCGTCTACCCGCTCAACACGACCCGGTTCGTGCTCGGGGCCGACCCGCTGCGCGTCTCCGGGCGGACCAAAACGCGCCACGAGGCGTTCGCCGGCGTCGACGAGCACGCCACCTTCCGGCTGGAGTTCCCGGACGGCGTCGACGCGCTCTGTTCGGTGAGCCAGAACGCCCAGCACGCGAGCCGGCTGGAGGTCGTCGGGACGGAGGCCAGGCTGATCCTCGATCCGGCGTTTTACGAGCGCGAGGACCGCGGCTTCGCCGTCGTCCGCGAGGGCACCCGCGTGGACGTGGAGTTCGATCAGGTCCACCAGATCGAAGAGGAGTTCGCGTACTTCGGCCACCAGCTGCTGGCGGACGAGCCGTTCCACCCGGACGGCGAGCACGCCCTCACGGACGTGCGCGCGCTGGACGGAATCTACGAGTCGGCCGAGACCGGCCGCCCGGTCACCCTCGACGACGCCGCCTGACGCCGAGGACCGTTACTGCTCGATCCCGTACACGTCGCTCGTCCAGTCGCGGGCCGGGGTGTCGTACACCGGCTCGTCGCGGTCGCGCTCGTCGAGCTGCCGGCGGTCGGCTTCGTCGAGCTCCCAGTCGAGGTCGGCGTTGGCCCGGACGTGCTCCGGGGTCGACGACCGCGGCAGCGCGACCACGTCGTTGTCGAGCGCCCACCGGAGGACGACCTGCGCCGGACTCTTGTCGTACGTCTCTGCGAGCTCGGCGACGACCTCGTCGCCGAACACGTCCGTCCGCGCGAGCGGGGCCGCCGCCTCGATCACGGTGTCGGACTCGCGGCAGTAGTCGACGAGGTCGGGGCGCTGGAACCACGGGTGGAACTCGATCTGGTTGACCGCGATCGGCACGTCCGAGACGTGGTGGGCGCAGCTCAGCTGATACGCGCTGAAGTTCGAGACGCCGACATCGCGGACGAGCCCCCGCTCGCGGAGCTCGGCCATCGCCCGGAGCGTCTCTCGCAGCGAGATCGCGGGGTTGGGCCAGTGGATGAGATACAGGTCGAGGTAGTCGGTGCCGAGCCGGTCGAGCGACGCCTCGCACGACGCGATCACCGACTCGTAGTTGAGGTTCTTCGCGAGCACCTTCGAGGTGAGGAACACGTCGTCGCGGTCGTACTCCGCGAGCGCGTCGCCGATCGCCGCCTCGTTGTGGTACCCCTCGGCGGTGTCGATGTGCGCGTAGCCGGCGTCGAGCGCCGCGCGGACGCTGTCGTCCGTCTGGTCGCCGAGGTCGTACGTGCCCAGTCCGAGCGCCGGCAACTCGGCGCCGCTCGGGAGCGTCTTGGTTGGAACGGTCACGGGGAACGGGTTCGGCGGATCGCCGATTGAAACTACCGGTCGGGGAACCGCGTGCGGTGGCGCGCGCCTGTGAGCGCCCCTCGGGCGCGAACAGCGCGTGCGAGGGAGTCGCGAGCGCTGACACGCGCTCGCGACGAGGCTGGGGAGGCGTGAGGTGCCGTGCGGTGGGCGCGTGAGGCCGGATTTGTCCACACGTTGGCCGCGACTAACACGGATCTCTCTCAGAGTCGACTTGCGTAGTTAGGAACCGCACCGGCCGAGACTCCGCGCGAGCGCAGCGAGCGGGGAGTCAGGGCGGCGCACGACCAAAGGGAGTGCACCGGCCGAGATTTGGACTCAGAATCAGACGTGCTCGCTCACTGCGTTCGCTGCGCGCGACTGATAGCGTTCAAATCACTCGGTGATTTCTCTCACTACGTTCGAGAAAGACACCGGCCGAGACTCCACGCGAGCGCAGCGAGCGGGGAGTCAGGGCGGTGCACGACCAAAGGGAGTGCACCGGCCGAGATTTGAACTCGGGTTGCAACCATGGCAAGGTTGCGTGATACCACTACACTACCGGTGCGTGCTTCGCATCTGCACATAGCCCGAGTCGGAGATATAAGGGTTCCGAACGACGGTCGCCGACGCAGCCGACCCCCGCCTCGGCCGTCGGAAGCGTCATCGGTCCCGCGACCAAGGCGAACACGAGACGATCCCCATGACGCGTCACCCCACTGTCGCCGACAGGCGCACCGTGCTCCGAGCGACCGGCGGTCTGACGGCGATCTCGCTGGCCGGCTGTCTCGGTGAGGGCGGCGACGACGACGGCCTGTCCGACGGCGACGGCAACGGCGGTGACAGCGACGACGGCGCGCCCGTCGCGCCCGACGACGGCGCCGACGTCGAGTACGCCGTCGAGCGCGTCGCGGAGGGGTTCGAGAACCCGTGGGGGCTCGCGTTCCTCCCCGAAGACGGGCGACTGCTGGTCACGGAACGCACCGGGCGGCTCTCGCTCGTCGATCCCGAGAGCGGCTCTCGCTCGACCGTCGAGGGAGCCCCCGAGGTCCACGTCGCCGGACAGGGCGGGCTGCTCGACGTCGCGGTCCATCCCGCGTACCCGGACGACGCGCGCGTGTATCTCACGTACGCCGCGACGAACGACGCCGGCGAGTCGGCGACCCACGTCGGGAGCGGGCGACTCTCCCTCGCGGACTCCGGGCCGCCCGCACTCGACGCGTTCGAGGCGGTCCACGTCGCGGAGCCGTTCGTCGACTCCGACCTCCACTTCGGCTCGCGGGTGACGTTCGGCTCGGACGGCGCGCTGTTCGTCACGGTCGGCGACCGGCGCGACACCGAGTTCGGACCCGACCACGTCTCGCAGGACCGGGCGAACGAGCTCGGCTCGACCCTCCGGCTGACGCCCGACGGCGACGCTCATCCCGACAATCCGTTCGTCGACGATCCGGCGGCGGCGGACGCGATCTACAGCTACGGTCACCGGAACCCGCAGGCGATGGCGGTGCGTCCCGAGACGGGGGGGATCTGGCAGTGCGAGCACGGCGAGGAGGACGGCGACGAGATCAACGTCGTCGAGCGGGGCGGCAACTACGGCTGGCCGGTCGCCAGCGAGGCGTGCCGGTACGGAACGGACGAACGGGTCGCGCCGAGTCACCGCGAGCGCGGCGACGTCGTCGCTCCGGTCCACTACTGGCCCTGCGGCTCCGGCGGCTTCCCGCCGAGCGGCGCCGTCTTCTACGACGGCGACGCCTTCCCCGCGTGGCGGGGCGACCTGTTCGCGGGGACGCTCGCCGGGCAGTACCTCGGTCGGTTCACCGTCGACGGCGCGGGCGCCCCCGACGCCGCGGTGACCGAGCGCGATCCCCTGCTCGACGACCAGGGATGGCGGATCCGGGCGATCGCGGTCGAGCCCGCCACGGGACACCTCTACGTCGCGGTCGACGACGGGGACGCGCCGATCGCGCGGATCGTCCCGCCTTGATCCGGTCGCCGGTGTGAGCCATCCGCCCCAAGCTCTGACGTGAGTCGGCCTGTGACGACCGCACGGATCCGCCGGCCCTCACGCTCGACCGTGTGACTCCGTCCCTCGATCCTCGGACGAAAACCCCCGCCAGACCCCGTGTGAACGCGCCACAGCCCGAAATCGGGACCGCTACCCTTTTAGGCTGCCGTCCGAAATCGAGGGGTACAGTCTCGCCACGATGCGTACCGAAGACGGACCCACGATCTGCATTCCGTCTTCGGTCGTCCGGGAGGCCGAGGACGATCGCGAGGCGACTCGCAAACTCGGCTACGTCGCCCGTGCGGCGGCGGTGTTCCGGGCGGATCGACTGGTCGTCTTCCCCGACAGGGAAGGCGAGCGGCGACGGGGCGGCGAGTACGTTCGGACCGTGCTGGGGTACGCCGCGACCCCTCCGGAGCTCCGAAAGGATCTCTGGGGGGAGCGCGACGAACTCCGGTACGTCGGCGTGCTCCCGCCGCTCCGCGTGCCGTGGCGGACCGGCTCGACCCCTAGCGGGGAAGAGTCGAAAACACAGGGACTCGTGACCGAGGTCGGACCTGAAGGCCGCGTCCGGGTCAATTCCCCGCTGCGGGAACACCCGATCTCCCTGCTCGTGCCCTCCGGAATGGAGGTCGAGCAGGGGGAGCGCGTCACCATCAGGGTCTCTTCGAGAGAACCGGTCCGCGCCCGCATCACCGGGAAGCCGGAGGACGGTTTCCAGGTCGTGGAAGCGGACCTGTCGGAAGCGCTCGCCGGCGACGGCTTGGCCGTCGCGACGTCGCGGCACGGGGAGGAACTCTCCGTCCCGCGGCTCGGCACCATCGTCTCGGACGCGCGGGAGGCCGGCGGATACACCGTCGCCTTCGGCGCGCCCGAGCGAGGGCTTCCGGAGATGCTCGGGCTTTCGCCCGACGGCATTCGGGCGGCCGTCGCCGACGGCCGCTCGGTCGAACCCGATCCGGGGTTCGACCTCTGGCTGAACACGATCCCGGCACAGGCGAGCGAGGTCGTCCGGACGGAGGAGGCTCTGTTCGTGACTCTCGGCTCGCTCACACTCACGGAGTAAACACATGCCACAACCAAGCCGACCACGAAAAGGCTCGCTGGGCTACGGCCCGCGTACCCGCGCAGACCGAGAGGTTCCGCGCATTCGCTCGTGGCCCGACGACGACGGAGCCCCCGCACTGCAGGGGTTCGCCGGCTACAAGGCCGGTATGACGCACGTCGTTATGGTCAACGACGAGGCCAACTCGCCGCGTGAGGGGATGGAAACGTCCGTTCCCGTCACCGTCGTCGAGACGCCGCCGATGTACGCGGTGGCCCTGCGCGCCTACGAACAGACGCCGTACGGAAAGAAGCCGGTCGAAGAGGTCTGGGCGACCGAGTTCCACGAGGAGCTCGACCGCGCGCTCGACCTTCCGGCGGAAGACACCTTCGAGGAGGACGCCGACGAGCTGCGCGCGCTGCTCGACGAGGGCGCGGTCGACGACGTCCGCGTCATCACTCACACCGTCCCCTCGGAGCTCGCGAACGTGCCCAAGAAGAAGCCCGACATCATGGAGACCCGAGTCGGCGGCGGCTCCCTCGAGGAGCGCGTCGACTTCGGACTCGACCTGATCGAGGAGGGCGGCGCCCACGAGTTCGGCGACGTCTTCCGCGCGGGTCAGTACACCGACGTGTCGGGTATCACGAAGGGGAAGGGGACCCAGGGTCCCGTCAAACGCTGGGGCGTCCAGAAGCGGAAGGGTAAGCACGCCCGCCAGGGATGGCGGCGCCGGATCGGCAACCTCGGTCCGTGGAACCCCTCCCGCGTTCGCTCCACCGTCCCCCAGCAGGGGCAGACCGGCTACCACCAGCGCACCGAGCTCAACAAGCGCCTCATCGACTTCGGCGAGGGCGACGACGCCTCCGTCGACGGCGGCTTCGTCAACTACGGCGAGGTCGACGGCGACTACGCGCTCATCAAGGGCTCGCTGCCCGGTCCGGACAAGCGCCTGCTTCGGTTCCGCCCGGCCATCCGGCCGAACGACCAGCCGCGCCTCGATCCCGAGGTCCGGTACGTATCCACCGCATCCAACCAGGGATAATCCATGAACGCAACAGTACACGACCTGGACGGCGGGGACGCGGGCAGCGTCGAGCTGCCGGCGATCTTCGAGACCGCGTTCCGACCGGACCTCATCGGTCGGGCGGTCTCCGCCGCACAGGCTAACCGGAAACAGGCCTACGGTGCCGACGAGTTCGCCGGGCTGCGAACCCCCGCGGAGTCGTTCGGCTCCGGACGCGGGCTCGCACACATCCCGCGCTCCGAGAACGTCGCTCGACGCGTCCCGAACGCCGTGTCGGGCCGCGCCGCGCACCCGCCGAAGGCCGAGAAGGACCAGACGAAGAGCCTGAACGACAAGGAGCGACAGTTCGCCATTCGGTCGGCCATCGCGGCCACCGCCGACGCCGAGCTGGTCGCCGAGCGCGGTCACGCGTTCGACGAGGACCTCGACCTGCCGCTCGTCGTGAGCGACGAGTTCGAGGACCTCCAGAAGACCCAGGAGGCCCTGGGCGTGCTCGAAGCCGTCGGCGTCGACGCCGACATCGAGCGCGCCGAGGAGGGTCGCTCCGTCCGAGCCGGCCGCGGGAAGACCCGCGGTCGCAAGTACAGCCAACCGAAGTCCGTGCTCGTCGTCACCAGCGAGGAGCCGTCCCGCGCCGCCCGGAACCTGTCGGGCGTCGACGTCGCGACCGCGCAGGAGGTCAACGCGGAAGACCTCGCGCCGGGCGCGCACCCGGGTCGACTCACGCTGTGGACCGAGAGCGCCGTCGAGGAGGTGGCCGACCGATGAACTCCATCATCGAGCACCCGATCGTCACCGAGCAGGCGATGAACGAGATGGACTTCAAGAACAAGCTGCTGTTCCTCGTCGACGTCGACGCGACCAAGCCCGAGGTCCGCGAGGAAGTGCAGGACCGGTACGACGTCTCCGTCACGGACGTGAACACGCAGGTGACCCCGCAGGGCGCGAAGAAGGCCACCGTCACGCTCTCCGAGGACGACGACGCAACCGAGATCGCATCGCGCATCGGGGTGTTCTGAGATGGGACGACGAATCCAAGGACAGCGGCGTGGACGCGGCGGCCCGACGTTCCGGGCCCCGTCCCACCGCTACAAGGCGGAACTGTCGCACAAGAAGCTCGAAGACGTGGACACGATCACCGGCGAAATCGTCGGGATCGAACACGACCCCGCTCGCTCGGCTCCGCTCGCGGAGATCGAGTTCGAGGACGACGACCGTCGACTCGTGCTCGCGCCGGAAGGCGTGCGCGTGGGCGAGACGATCCAGGTCGGCGTGAGCGCGGAGATCAAGCCCGGGAACACGCTCCCGCTGGCGGAGATCCCCGAGGGCGTCCCGGTGTGTAACGTCGAGAGCAACCGCGGGGACGGCGGGAAGTTCGCGCGCGCCTCCGGCGTGTCGGCGACGCTTCTCACCCACGACCGCGACGTCGCGGTCGTCCAGCTCCCCAGCGGCGAAGTGAAGCGACTCGACCCGCAGTGCCGCGCCACGATCGGCGTGGTCGCCGGCGGCGGTCGGACGGAGAAACCCTTCGTCAAGGCCGGTAACAAACACCACAAGATGAAAGCGCGCGGGACCAAATACCCGCGCGTGCGCGGCGTCGCGATGAACGCCGTCGACCACCCCTTCGGTGGCGGTGGTCGCCAACACCCCGGCCAGCCGAAGTCCGTCTCGCGGGACGCCCCGCCGGGACGCAAGGTCGGTGACATCGCATCCAAGCGCACCGGACGAGGTGGCAACAAATGAGTTCAGATTACCGCACCGGCCGCGAGGGCAAGGAGTTCGCCTACCGCGGTCACTCGCTCGACGAGCTGCAGGAGATGGACGTAGAGGATGTCGCGGAACTGCTCCCCGCACGCCAGCGGCGAAGCATCGTTCGCGGACTCGGCACCGAACAGCAGAAGCTGCTGGAGACGGTCCGGAGCCGCGACAAGGAGACGACGGCGGACAACCCGATCCGGACGCACCTGCGCGACATGCCGGTCCTGCCGGAGTTCGTCGGCGTCACCTTCTCCGTGTACAACGGACACAGCTTCGAGCGCGTGCAGGTCGAACCCGAGATGATCGGTCACTACCTCGGCGAGTTCCACCTGACTCGAAGCACCGTCGAACACGGTCAGGCCGGCATCGGCGCGACCCGGTCCTCGAAGTTCGTGCCCCTCAAGTAACCCATGGGAATCAACTACAGCGTCGAGGCCGACCCGGAGACCACCGCCAAGGGGATGCTCCGCGAGCGGCCCATCAGCGTGAAGGACAGCAAGGAGATCTCCCGGGAGATCAAAGGCGAGACGGTCGCCGACGCCGAGGAGTTCCTCCAGGAAGTCATCGACGAGGAGACGTCGGTGCCGATGCGCCAGCACAACGCCGGCGCGGGCCACCGCTCCGACATCGACGGCTGGGACGCGGGACGGTACCCCGAGAAGGCCGCCAAGGACTTCCTGAAGCTCCTGGAGAACGTTAAGCACAACGCGGACGAACAGGGGTTCGACGGCGACGGGATGGTCATCAAACACGTCGCTCCCCACAAGGTCGGCGAACGACCCGGTCGGAACCCGCGAGCCGCGGGCGCCACCGGGTGGAACACCACCCTCGCCGACGTCGAGCTCATCATCGAGGAGCCGGAGGCTGACGAATAATGGCTGACGAACACCAATTCATCGAGGACGGCCTGCGCCGTTCACAGATCAACGAGTTCTTCGCGGACGAGCTCGGCCGCGCCGGCTACGGCGGCATGGACGTCGCCCAGACGCCGATGGGCACGCAGATCGTCCTGAAGGCCGAAAAGCCCGGCATGGTGATCGGGAAGGGCGGGAAGAACATCCGCAAGATCACCACCGAGCTCGAGGACCGCTTCGACATGGACGACCCGCAGATCGACGTTCAGGAGGTCGACGAGCCCGACCTGAACGCTCAGATCGTCGCGGACCGTCTCGCGAACGCGCTGGAGCGCGGCTGGTACTTCCGGAAGGCCGGACACACGACGATCGACCGGATCATGGACGCGGGCGCGCTGGGCGCCGAGATCGTCCTGAGCGGGAAGGTCACCGGCGCGCGTTCGCGCGTCGAGAAGTTCAACCGCGGCTACATCAAGCACAACGGTGAGCCCGCGGAGGAGGTCGTCGATCACGGCCAGGGCGTCGCGGTGATGAAGCTCGGGACGATCGGCGTCAACGTGAAGATCATCCCGCCGGGCGCGCAGCTCCCGGACGACTTCGACATCCGCGAGGACGCCGAGGTCCCGGAGGTCGAACAGGCGGCGGTCGACGTCGACGCCGACGAGGGCGTCGAGTCGCTGCTCGAGGAGGAGCCCGAGGAGGTGCCCGACGTGGGCGCCGACGACGACGTCGAGGTTCCCGACGAGGACCCGAGCGATCTCATCGACGAGGAGGTCGTCGAGGAGGTCGTCGAGGAGACCCAGGAGACGGCCACGGAGGCGACCGACGTCGCCGCCGAGGAGCCGGTCGGCGACGAGAACGTCGACGCCGACGACGTCGAGGAGCTCGACGAGGAGATCGAGGCGGAAGCCGCGGACCTCGTCGCAGAGATGGAAGCCGCGGACGAAGACGAGGAGGACGAATAAATGGCGATCCTCTACACCGACGAGATCCGCGACATGACGGCGGCCGAGCGTCAGGTCGAGCTCGAGGAGCTCGAGACCGAGCTGCTCAACTCGAAGGCGCAGCGCGCCGCCGGCGGCATGCCGGAGAGTCCGGGCCGCGTCAAGGAGCTCAAGAAGACGATCGCGCGGATCAAGACGATCCAGGCGGAAGAAGGCGACTTCGACGACGAATAACGATGATCTCCCCCGACACACTCGTACGGCACGAACTCGTCGGCCTCCCGGTTCGGGTGGCCGACGCCGACAGCGACGCCCACGTGGGTATCGCCGGTCGCGTGCTGTCCGAGACGTTCGG
This sequence comes from Halorubrum sp. FL23, assembly GCF_052439115.2. Classification (NCBI taxonomy): domain Archaea; kingdom Methanobacteriati; phylum Methanobacteriota; class Halobacteria; order Halobacteriales; family Haloferacaceae; genus Halorubrum; species Halorubrum sp. FL23. The sequence goes on along the minus strand of NZ_JBQVRO020000005.1, from coordinate 236,736 downwards.
CACCCTCGTGGTGCGAACGGGGTCGGGGGACAAACGCGTGCCCAAGTCGGGCACGACGTTCGAGTTCGCGGTCGTCGATCGACCGACCGCCCGCACAGATGAAGCCGCCGACGACGGTCAGTCGTCGGGGTCCGCGTCCCAACTCGGGTCGGATACTACGGGGGTCCGCCCCCGTCAGTCTGGCCCGTCCGGATCCACAAGCGTCGTCACCGGTGACGACGCGGGTCCGGCGAGCCACCGCGGCGAGTGCAAAGACGCGGTCTACGCGACGGTGGATGGCGAGCGATTACGGCATCGGCCCGCCGAACGCACCGAACAAGGTGTCACACAATGGCGATAGGAATCGACGTACCCACGCCTCCGGAGCCAGACAACCCGGAGGATTACGACTACGAGAAGTGCCCGTTCCACGGGCAGCTCTCCGTCCGCGGCCAGACCCGTGAGGGAACGGTCGTGTCGACGGATATGGAAAAGACCGTCATCGTCGAGCGAGAGTACGACGTGTTCGTACCGAAATACGATCGGTACATGAAGCGTCGGTCGCGCATTCCGGCCCACGTGCCGGGCGTGCTCGACTCGCTCGAAGTCGGTGACGAAGTGAAAATCGCGGAGACGCGACCGCTCTCGAAGACGAAGTCCCACGTCGTCGTCGAGAACCTGTCGGGTGATCTGTGATGGAGGCGCTCAAGGCCGACGTCACGCAGGGGCTCTCGAAGGGCTCGCTCATCACGTGCGCCGACAACACCGGCGCCCGTGAGCTGAAGGTGATCTCCGTGTCGGGCTACTCCGGCACGAAGAACCGCCACCCGAAGGCAGGTATCGGCGACAAGGTGACCGTCTCGGTCACTAAAGGGACCCCGGAGATGCGGCGGCAGGTGCTGGAGGCGGTCGTCGTCCGCCAGCGCAAGCCGATCCGCCGTCCGAACGGCACGCGCGTGAAGTTCGAGGACAACGCGGCCGTCATCATCGACGACCTCGAGGAGCCGCGGGGCACGGAGATCAAAGGCCCCGTCGCCCGCGAGGTCGCCGAACGCTTCGGGAGCATCGCCTCGACCGCGACGATGATCGTCTAATCATGACGAAACAGCCACGCAAACAGCGAAAACGGTCGGAGACCGCGCCGCTCCACGAGCGGCAGAACCAGGTCCGGGCCACCCTCACGGACGACCTCCGCGAGGAGTACGGCCAGCGGAACGTCCGCGTCAACGCCGGCGACACCGTCGAGGTGCTTCGCGGCGACGCGGCCGGCACGGAGGCCGAGGTCATCTCGGTCGACCTGTCCGCAGAACGGATCACCGTCGAGGACGTCACCGTCGCGAAGGCGGACGGGGAAGAGGCTCCCCGCCCCATCCCGGCGAGCAACGTTCGGGTGACCGAGCTGGACCTGGAAGACGAGCGCCGGGAGGCGCGGCTCCAGGAGGATAACGAATGACGCGACATCAGAAGCGACTGGCAGTACCGAACTCCTGGCCGGTCGAGCGGAAGACGAACACGTTCACCGTCAAGGCCGGCGCCGGCCCGCACGGTGAGGCGGGCGTTCCGCTCGTCGTCCTGCTGCGGGACGTGCTCGGCTACGTCGACTCGACGAAGGAGGCGCGCTACGCGCTGAACAACGACTCGGTCCTCGTCAACGGGGACGCCGTCTCGGACGAGCAGCGTCCGATCGGGATGTTCGACATCCTGGCGTTCCCCGAGCGCGGGGAGTTCTTCCGCGTCTTCCCCGACGAGGGCGGTCGGCTCGCGCTGACTCCCGTCGACGAGGAGGCCGCCGGCAGCCGACTCGGAAAGATCACGAACAAGTCCGTCGTCCCCGGTGGCGACGCGCAGCTGACGCTCCACGACGGGACGAACGTCCTCGTGGACGCCGACACCGAGTACGACACGAAGGACTCGATCGTCGTCGACAACGAGTCGAAGGAGATCGTCGCCCACTTCGAGTACGAAGAGGGCGCCCTGGTCACCGCCGTCGCCGGTCAGCACGCCGGCCGTATCGGCGAAGTGGCCGACATCGACGTGACGCTCGGCTCCGGCTCGAACACGGTCTTCGTCGGCGACGACGAGGACGGCTACGAGACGGTCGAGGAGTACCTCGTCGTCATCGACGAGAACTTCACCGGCGACGACGCCGACGAGGCGGGTGATTCGGATGAGTGAATCCGAGAGCGCCCCCCACGAGATGCGCGAGCCGTACCTGGAGAAGGTCGTCGTCCACATGGGCGTCGGTCAGGGCGGTGAGCCGCTCGCGGACGCCGAGGAGATCATCGAAGCGATCACGGGCCAGCAGTCGGTCCGGACCACTTCGAAGCGCACCATCGCCGAGTTCGGGATCCGCAAGGGCGACCCGATCGGCGTCAAGGTGACGCTGCGGGACGAGGACGCACACGAGTTCCTCGCGACCGCACTCGACATCGTCGACGTCTCGCAGAGACAGTTCGACGACACCGGCAACCTGAGCTTCGGGGTCGAAGACCACACTGACTTCCCGAGTCAGGAGTACGACCCGAGCATCGGCATCTACGGCCTCGACGTGACGACGACGATCGTCCGTCCCGGCTACCGCGTGTCGAAGCGGGACAAGGCGACGGCGTCGATCCCCGCGAAACACCGGATGACCGCCGAGGACGCGGCCGCGTTCCTCGAAACGAACTTCGACGTTGAGGTAACGGAATGAGCGAAGCGAACAACGACACGGGCGAGCACGCGTCGAAACGCACCGACTCCCGGCACACCTGCCGGCGGTGCGACCGCGAGCAGGGGCTCGTCGGCAAGTACGACATTAACCTCTGCCGGCAGTGTTTCCGCGAGGTCGCCCGAGATATGGGATTCGAGAAGTACAGCTGATCATGACGGGAAACGATCCATTCACCAACGCACTGGCCGGCATGGACAACGCCGAGAGCGTTGGCCACCTGTCGTACACGGTTGAGCCCGCCTCCAACATCATCGGCTCCGTCCTCGAGGTCCTCTACGACCGCGGGTACGTCGACGGCTTCGAGTACGTCGACGACGGGAAAGCCGGGAAGTTCGAGGTCGAACTGAAAGGAGCGATCAACGAGTGTGGCGCCGTCAAGCCCCGCTACTCCGCGGGTGCCGACGAGTTCGAGAAGTGGGAGAAGCGATACCTCCCCGCCCGTGACTACGGGACGCTCATCGTCACGACGAGCCACGGCGTCATGAGCCACTACGAGGCCCGCGAAGCGGGTATCGGCGGCCAAGTGATCGCATACGTCTACTAACAATGAACAGAGTCGAAATTGACATTCCGGACGACGTCTCCGCCGAGACCGACCACCTCGAACTCACCGTCGAGGGTCCCAACGGGAGCGTTACGCGACGCCTCTGGTACCCCGACGTCGAGGTCACGGTCGAAGACGGTGTCGTCGCGATCGCCTCCGAGAACGATGACGCGAAGACGAACGCCACGGTTGGCACCTTCGAGAGCCACGTCGCCAACATGATCCACGGCGTCACCGACGGCTGGGAGTACACGATGGAAGTGTACTACGCCCACTTCCCGATGCAGGTGACCGTGGAGGGTGACGAGGTCGTCATCGAGAACTTCCTCGGCGAGCGAGCACAGCGACGCACCCCGATCCGCGGGGACACGGACGTACAGATCGACGGCGAGACGGTCACGCTTTCGGGCTCCGACAAGGAGGCCGTCGGGCAGACCGCCGCCGACATCGAACAGCTGACGAAGGTGACCGACAAGGACACGCGCGTCTTCCAGGACGGCGTGTACATCGTCGAGAAACCCACCGGAGGTGCCTAACCAATGGCCGAAGAACTGGAAGACATCAGCGGTGTCGGTCCCTCGAAGGCGGACGCCCTTCGCGCGGCCGGCTACGAGACGGTCGAGGACGTGAAGGCCGCCTCCCAGTCGGAGCTCTCCGAGGTCGACGGCGTTGGCAACGCGCTCGCAGCGCGTATCAAGGCCGACGTCGGCGGGCTGGAGGTCGACGAGGAGGCGGACGCGGAGATCGAAGACGAGACGGACGAGGAGGAGGAGGCCGAGGAGGCCGCCGACGACGAGGACGTCGAGACGGAGCTTCGCCCCCGCGGTCACGCCGACAAGACGCCGGAACTGGACGACGAGACCGCTCGCGCGCTCGCACAGAAGCACCGCGAGGGGAAACCGCAGTTCAACCGGCAGGATTACCACAAGAAGAAGCGCATCCCGACGTCGTGGCGCAAGCCGCGCGGCGGGCTCTCCAAGCAGCGTCGCCGCATGAAGGCGAAGGGTCCTGTCGTCGAGGCAGGGTTCCGCTCGCCGAAGGCGTCGCGCGACCTGCACCCGAGCGGCTTCGAGGAAGTCCGCGTGCACAACACGGACGACCTCGAGGGCGTCGACGGCGACACGCAGGCGGTGCGGATCGCCTCGAAGGTCGGCGGTCGCAAGCGCGAACTGATCGAAGACGAGGCGGAGGAGCGCGGCATCCGCGTGCTGAACCCGACCTACGTCGAAGTGGAGGTCAACGATGAGTGATCTGAAGGCGCAGAAACGGCTCGCAGCGGACGAGCTCGACGTCGGCAAGGGCCGCGTCTGGCTCGACCCCGAGGCACAGGAGGAGATCGAGGACGCCATCACGCGAGAGGACGTCCGCGAGCTCATCGACCAGGGCACCATCCGCGCGAAGGACGCGAAGACGAACTCCCGCGGTCAGGCCCGCGAGCGCGCCGAGAAGCGCTCGTACGGTCACAAATCCGGCGCCGGTACCCGGAAGGGGAAGGCCGGCGCACGACAGAACACGAAGGACGACTGGAAGGCCCGGATCCGCGCGCAGCGCGCCCGCCTGAAGGAACTCCGCGACGACGAGGACGTGCTCGACGCCAGCGAGTACCGCACGCTCTACAACAAGGCGAGCGGTGGCGACTTCGAGGACGTCGCGCGGCTGGAGGCGTACATCCAGACGCAGTACGGTTACGAGGTGACGGACTAATGGCGACAGGACCACGATACAAGGTGCCGATGCGGCGCCGCCGCGAGGTCCGGACGGACTACCACCAGAGGTTGCGCCTGCTGAAATCGGGCAAGCCTCGCCTGGTCGCTCGGGTGAGCAACGCTCACGTCAGGGCGCAGCTGGTCACTCCCGGATCCGACGGCGATGAGACCCACGCGGCCGCCTCCAGCGAGGAGCTCGGCGAGTACGGCTGGGACGCCCCCACGGGCAACCTCCCCAGCGCGTACCTCACCGGCTACCTCGCGGGCGCCCGCGCCGTCGACGCCGGCCTCGACGAGGCCGTCCTCGACATCGGGCTCAACACGGCGACGCCCGGCAACAAGACGTTCGCAGTACAGGAAGGAGCGATCGACGCCGGCCTCGAGATCCCGCACAACGACGACGTGCTGGCCGACTGGTCGCGCACGCGCGGCGAGCACATCGCCGCGTACGCCGAGCAGCTCGACGAGCCGCTGTACAGCGGCGATTTCGACGCCGCCGACTTACCCGAGCACTTCGACGACGTGCTCGCTACAATCCAGGAGGACCATGAGTAGACACAACGACGGCTGGGAACCGCGGACGCGACTCGGCCGCAAGGTACAGGACGGCGACATCTCGTCGATGGAACAGGCGCTCGACTCCGGTCTCCCCATGAAGGAGGCCGAGATCGTCGACCAGCTCCTCCCGGGGCTGGAAGACGAGGTGCTGGACATCAACATGGTCCAGCGCATGACCGACTCCGGCCGCCGCGTGAAGTTCCGCTGCGTGGTCGCCGTGGGCAACCGCGACGGCTACCTCGGCTACGCGCAGGCCCGGGACGACCAGGTCGGTGGCGCCATCCAGAAGGCGATCGACGTGGCGAAGCTGAACATCATCAAGGTCGACCGTGGCTCCGGGTCCTGGGAGGACCAGCCCGGCGGCACGAACTCCCTCACCCGCAAGGCCGAGGGGAAGGCCGGCTCCGTCACCGTCGAGATCCAGCCCGCCCCGCAGGGGCTCGGGCTGGCCGCGGCGGAGACGGTCCGGAACATCCTGGAGCTCGCCGGCGTCGAGGACGCCTGGACGAACTCTGACGGCAACACCCGCACGACCGTGAACCTCGCGAAGGCGACGTTCAACGCGCTGGAGAACGCGGCGCAGTCCCGCACTCCGCAGCACGCGCGTGAAGTCCACTACGACGAGGTGAGCGAGTGATGCAAGCGATCGTGCAGCTCCGCGGCGACGTGAATCTCGAGTACGGCGTTGAGGACACCCTCGACATGCTGAACATCGGGCGCGTCAACCACGCGACGTTCGTCCCCGAGACGGAGTCGTACCGCGGCATGATCACCAAGGTGAACGACGTCGTGGCGTTCGGCGAGCCGAGCGCCGAGGCGGTCGCGTCCACTATCGCGCGACGCGGCGAGCCCTTGGAGGGCTCGGCCGACATCGACGACGAGTGGATCGACGACAACACCGACTACGCCAATCTCGAGGCGCTGGCCGAGGCGCTCGTCGACGAGGAGACGACCCTGCGCGATCAGGGCCTCTCGCCGACGCTCCGGCTCCACGCCCCCCGCGGCGGTCACGAGGGAATCAAGCACCCCGTGATCGAGGGCGGCGAACTCGGGAAACACAGCACTGAGGAGATCGACGGTCTCCTGGAGGCGATGCGATGACGAGCAAGAAACGTCGACAGCGCGGCTCCCGAACGCACGGCGGCGGAACGCACAAGAACCGGCGCGGCGCCGGTCACCGCGGCGGTCGCGGTGCGGCCGGCCGCGCGAAACACGAGTACCACAACTACCCGCCGCTCGGGAAGTACGGCTTCAAGCGACCCGAGGGGACGCAGACCGAGGTCCTCGAAGTGAAGGTCCAGAAGCTCGACGAGGACGCGGCGCTGTACGCCGCGGACGACCTCGCCGAGGAAGACGGCGACGCGTACGTCATCGACGCGCGCGACGTCGTCGAGGACGGTCACGAGGCAGACGTCGTGAAGGTGCTCGGTGGCGGTCAGGTTCGGAGTGAGCTCCGCGTCACAGCCGATGCGTTCACCGCCGGCGCGGTCGAACTCATCGAGGAGGCCGGCGGCGAGGCGACGCTCTCCGAGCGCGCAGAGGAGGCCGCTGACGAACCGGAAAACACTTCCGACGACGAGGACGACGAGGCGTAACCAATGAGTTGGAAGGAGGTCGCTGAACCGCTGCTCACGCGGATGCCCGTCGTGGAGCGACCCACAGGTCACGTTCCGTTCAAACGGAAGCTCATGTGGACGGCCGGCATCCTGGTCGTCTACTTCTTCCTGACCAACATCAACCCGTACGGGTTGGCAGTGGGCCAGGGGTCTGACTTCTTCGGGCAGTTCCGATCGGTGCTCGCCGGGTCGTCCGGTTCGTTGTTGCAGGTCGGTATCGGGCCAATCGTCACGGCGTCCATCGTCCTCCAACTGTTGGGCGGTGCGAACCTGCTCGGACTCGACACCGACGACCCGCGCGACCAGGTCCTCTACCAGGGCCTCCAGAAGCTGCTGGTGGTCATCGTCACGGCGCTGACGGCAGCGCCGATGGTGTTCACCGGTGAGTTCCTCCCCGAGGATCCGGCCGTCGCACAGGCGCTCGGCATCGGGGCGTTCGGCGTCGAAGCGCTGATCTTCGTGCAGATCTTCATCGGCGGCGTCCTCCTTCTGTTCATGGACGAGATCGTGAGCAAGTGGGGCGTCGGCTCCGGTGTCGGGCTGTTCATCATCGCGGCCGTGAGCCAGCAGATCGTCGGCGGGTTCTTCAGCTTCTCGGCGCTCGGCGCGTCCGGGTTCTTCGCGAGCTGGTACGGCATCATCGTCGGTGACGTGCCGGTGTCGCTCTCGCCGTTCACGGCGGAGGGGCTCCAGAACCTGCTGTTCGATCCCGGGAACATCTTGGCGCTTTTCACCACGCTGTTCATCTTCGGGATCGTCGTGTACGCGGAGTCGGTCCGCGTCGAGATTCCGCTGTCACACGCGCGGGTGAAGGGCGCTCGCGGACGCTTCCCGGTGAAGCTCATCTACGCGTCCGTCCTGCCGATGATCCTCGTTCGCGCGCTGCAGGCGAACATCCAGTTCGTCGGCCAGCTCCTCTCCTCGCAGTGGGCGGGGATGCCGGGGTGGCTCGGCGTGTACAGCGATCAGGGCCAGCCCATCTCCGGGCTGTTCTACTACCTGAACCCGATCCAGGCTCGCACGGACTGGATGTGGTTCCTCGGTGAGATTCCGGCGTCGGTCGAGCCGTGGATGATCGCGGTTCGACTGCTCATCGACCTCACCTTCATGGTCGTCGGCGGAGCGATATTCGCCATCTTCTGGGTCGAAACCACCGGAATGGGTCCGGAGGCGACGGCGAAGCAGATCCAGAACTCCGGGATGCAGATCCCCGGATTCCGCCGGAACCCGCAGGTCGTCGAGAAGGTCATGGAACGGTACATCCCGCAGGTGACCGTCATCGGCGGCGCCCTCGTCGGGCTGCTCGCCGTCATGGCGAACCTGCTCGGCACCATCGGTCAGGTCTCCGGAACCGGGCTGCTGCTCGCGGTCTCCATCACGTACAAGCTGTACGAGGAGATCGCCGAGGAGCAGCTGATGGAGATGCACCCGATGATGCGCCAGATGTTCGGCAACGAGTAACGGACATCTACCTCTCTTTCCGTTATTTTTCGACCCTGAGCGACTGCGTCGTACTTGACCGTCCCCCATCCGAGGGAGTCGCAGTGACCGACTCGGACGACTTCTTCGAGCAACTCCATGAGGTCAGCGAGTCACCGGTGACCGCGCCGACTCGATCCGGTCGTCAGTCAGGCAAACAGAAGCGGACGAACTCACGTCACGGACACCGGGACCACCAGTAGCCTTTTGCGAATTGGTAGACAAGGTTAGGTATGAGCCTCACTTCTGACGACTTCGAGGAGTTCGTTTCCTCGGACCCCGACGATGACGAGACGGTCCCGCTCGGACAGGCTCTGTCAGAGTTGGGACTCGACGTTGAGGTCGACTCCGTGGAGGCCGTTCGTGACGTCCGCGAACGGTTATGAGGGTACTCCTCGACACGAACGTTCTCGTCGCAGCAGTCACTCGGGATACCGATCGGTCTGCGGAAGCGATCGAACTGCTCGATCAGGTCGACGACCCGCTCGTCTCGGTTCTCAGCCTCATGGAACCGCGGAGCGTTTTGAGCAAAAAGAAACGGTTCGAACGGGACCGAATCGACGATATCGAGACTCGAATTACCTCTCGGATGACGGTGACGTTCCCCGACGCCTCTGACATGATGGCAGCGAACCGCCTCCAATCGGAAACGCTGTTGTACCCGATGGACGCGATGATCCTCTCGGCGGCCGACGCTGCCGACGCGACCCTCGTGTCGTTCGACGCCGAACTGGCCGAGCACGGTGCGGAACTCCCGCAACGATTACTCGACGGGGACGAGTGAACTGGGACGCCACCGGCGCGCTGAAGGACCGACCGGAATGGAGGTCACCGGTCTCGACGACCGTGTCGAACGCTGCCGGACCGAGGCGTTCCACATTAATGACGGACGATACTGCCAATAGACCCCTCCGCGAAGATTTAGCACCTCACGAGTACGATCTTCGCGGCCTCTTTTGTATTGTGTTCATGAATTAAACACAGCCGACTACTCGTGCGCCAGATGTTCGGCAACGAGTAGGGACGACGTTCGCTCTCTGCTCCGTTTCGAACTGACTCGGCGATATTTTTTATCAATTCACCGTCAGCGACGAGTTCCTGCTTATCTCCGATCGGTCAGTAAACCGGCGTCGGTGCACCTTCGCGTTCCAGACACGGATCGGCGCCGATGCCGTCTCTCCGCCGTTCTGACTGCCGGCCTGGCAGTGCTACTCGATCGCCACCGATCCGGTTCCGTCCGCGCTCTCGGACAGCGCGTCGATGACTCGCATGTTCCTGATCGCCTCTGCCCCGTCGGTCAGCGGTCGGGCGTCGTCGGCGACACAGTCGGCAAAGTGCTCGACCTGCAGCCGGTACTGGTCGACGGGGTCGAACGTCTCGACTCCGTGGCGGCCGTCGATCTCGTAGGTCAGATCCACCGACTCGTCGGTGGGCGCGTCGAACGCCCGCTCGACCGCGATCCAGCCGTTGGCCGCGTCGATCCGGTAGCGCTGGACCAGCTGCGTGTCGAATCCGGAGGCGATACGCGCCGATCGGCCGTCCGCGTACTCCAGCACGCCCGCGAGCTCCGTGTCGACACCGGCGTCGCGGGTATCGTGTGTGTGCGCGTACGCTCGCTCCGGCTCGCCGAGGACGGTCCTGACGAGCGAAACGGGGTAACACCCGACATCCATCAGCGACCCGCCGGCGAGGTCGGGATCCAACCGCACGTCGTCCGGGCGGTCGTACAGCGGGAAGCGGAACGTCGCGGTCACGGTGCGTACGTCGGATAACTCCCGTGCTACCAGTTCGAGGACGCGCTCGGTGCGCGGGTGGTACCGGTACATGAACCCCTCCATCAGGGTGACGCCCCGATCCTCGCAGCGATCGGTCACCGCCTGCGCCTCCGCCGCGTCTTCCGCGAGCGGTTTCTCACAGAGCACGTGGAGTCCGGCGTCGGCCGCCCGCGTCGTCCACTCGGCGTGGAGTCCGTTCGGAAGCGGAATGTACACCGCGTCGATCCCGTCATCTTCGAGGAGGGCCTCGTAGGCGCCGTAGCTCCGCGGGATCGCGTGCTCCTCGGCGAACCGCTTCGCGCGCTCGCCGTCCCGGGACGCGACCGCGCCGAGCGCATGGTCGCTCGCCGCGATCGCCGGGATGACGGCTTTTCGCGCGATTCCCGCCGTTCCCAGCACGCCGAAGGTGAGCCGATCGGTAGCTGTCGCCATGCTCCCGACGACACATCGGGCGATCAAAAAGTCAGGTGGTTCGGTCGCGGGCGTCTCTCCGCTTCGCGTTCCGACGACTCGGGGTCGAGATCGGCTCTGACACGACGGTGAGTCGGCCTCCGACTACGACTCCTGGTCCGGCGGCTCCGGATCGACGAGCGGGGAGTCCTCGTTCGCGCACTCGGGGCGGCCGCAGACGCCGGCGTCAGCACCGGCCCGCGACACGCCGGCGTCGAGCGACTCGATCTCCCAGTCGACGCTGTGGCCAGTCGACGACTCGTGGTCGTCTACGGCGGTTCGAGCGTCGCGAAGCCGGTCGTACGTCGCCGCGAACGGACAGTCATCACACCGGACCGCAACGCGCGTCTCGTCCATACTCGTCCCTTGTGCCACGCCGCTATAACCACCGTGGTCGCGGGCGACTCGGCAGAAACGGAAGGCCGCTCGGTCGAAGCGCTTTGCCGCCGCTACGCCGCTTCGTCTCCGTCGGGCTCGGTCCGCCATCCGCCTTTCAGCGTGATGAACCAGACGGTGGCGCCGGCGAGGGCGAAGACGGCGGCCATGTACGGAATCAGCGGGAGCTCGATCCCGATGAAGTCGAGCACCGTCCGGAGCTCGTAGATGATCACGCCGAAGATCGCGAGCGTCACGAGGAGTCCGCCGCGGGTCACGTCGACGCTCATCTGACCACCCCGACGAGCGAGGTCGCTGCATCGCCGACCGCTCCGAGAAGCATCGCTGCCCTGTTCGCGAGCGTGTCGAGCAGCGGCAGAAGCCACACCGGGTACGTGCCGACGCCCGGTCCGAGTGCCCCCCCGCGGTTGATGATCGCCGCCAGCGGGAGCGCGTACGCGAGCACGACGAGCGTGAGCGCGATGCCCACCCACAGGCGAAGGTTATCGATCACGCGCGGCGAGTCGTCGGGACCGGACAGCGCCGGCGGAAGCTCCTCCGCGAGTCCGGAGACCTTCGGGTTCCCCATCGTCAGCACGAGGTTCCCGATGAACAGGACCGTCGAGACGAACAGCAGCGTCCCGCCGATCGCGATCTGGATGTTGAGCTCCTCGAACCCGCCGAACATCGTCGGATAGTCGAAGCCGGAGTACTCCGGCTCTGCGGTCCGGCGCGGGACGCCCATGATCCCCTGCGCGTGCATCGCGTTCGACATCAGCGCCATCCCGATGAACCAGACGACGACTTGGACCAGACCGATAGTCCGGCTGTAGATCGGCTTGTTAGTGATCTGCGGCCAGAGCCAGTAGGTGGCGGCCATGAACGTGAGCGCCACCGCGGTCCCCACGGTGAGGTGGAAGTGACCCGGGACCCAGATCGTGTTGTGGATCATGTAGTTGATGTTCATCCCGGCGTTCACCATCCCGGAGAAGCCGCCGGCGGCGAACATCAACCCTGCGAGCATCATGCCGGTGAACTCGGGCTTTCGCCACGGGAGGTCGGTGAGCCACCCGAGGAGACCGCTCCCGCCGCGCTGCCGGGCGCCGTACTCGACGCTCGCGACCACGGTGAACGCGGTGAGCAGGCTCGGCAACAGCAGGAACATCGTGTTCGTCATCGAAATGAACTTGAATCCTTCCGCGATCCCCGGATCGAGGTACTGGTGGTGGATCCCCACCGGGGTCGAAAGCAGGAGGAACAGCACGAACACGACGCGCGCGAGCGGGTCGCTGAACAGCCGGCCACCGGCGATCTTCGGGAGGACGGTGTACCACAGCAGGTACGCCGGCATCAGCCAGAAGTACACGACGGGGTGGCCGAAGAACCAGAAGAGGGTCCGGGTCAGCGTCGGGTTCACCTGATCGATCAGCCCGAGCGACCACGGGAGCAGGAAGATGAGCACCGACGCCGCGACGGCGGAGGACGCGATGTACCACATCGCCATCGTCGTCAACACCATGAACGTCTGGAGCGGGATCCGCTCGTCGGGGTGCTCGCGCTTCCACGCGAGCCACGTCCGGAAGTAGTCGGCGCCGGCGATCCACGATCCGACGATGAACACGGCGAGCCCCGCGTAGAACATGGGGTGCGCCTGCAGCGGCGCGTAGAAGGTGAACAGCACGTCTGCGCTCATGTCGATCGCGTCGGTGAAGCCGGCGAGGATCGAAATCCCCGTCATCGTCATCCCGGCGGCCATGAGTCCGTACCACGTCCACGTGATCCTGATGTCGATCAGCGGTCGGTCGAGACTTCGCACGACCGCCCACGTGAACAGTCCGACGAGGAAGAACGTCGTGAAGCTGAGCGCGAGGAACACCCCGTGTGCGGTGAGGGAGGTGTAGTAGTCGGTGGAGTCGATGAGCCCTCGGAAGACGCCGGTTCTGTGGAGCGTCTGGATGATCCCGAATATCGCTCCGAGCGTGAGCGCGAGGAACGATCCGAGCAGCGCGGCGCGAACGATACGCGCCTCCTCGGGGTACTTATCGGCGAACGTTCGGTCCCCCTCGATAGCTTCGCTCATTCCTCATCACCCCCGCTGGTTCGCTCGTCGTACTCCGCCTGACTGACGACGTTTACTTTCCCCTCCATCGCGTGGTGCCCGGCCCCGCAGTACTCGTTACAGATGAGCCCGTACTCGGCCGGACCGTCGGTTTCGACGGTTATCTCGGAGACCTCGCCGGGAACGACCATCGTGTTCGCGTTTGTTCCGGCGACCTCGAACCCGTGGATCACGTCCGCGGAGGTGACGTAGAACGTCACGGTGCTGTTCGCCGGCACGACGATGGGGTCGGGCTGGAAGACGAACTGGCGAGCGACGACGTACGCCGCGTACTCGTTCTCGCCGACCTGTTCGACACGCGGTTCTGAGAACCGCTCGTCCTCGTCGAGCCCGCCGGCGTCGATCGTCGGCTGGCTGTCGCTCACCATCGCGACGCCGGGCCCGACGGCGCCGTACGTGACCGAGCCGATGAGCAACAGTATCAGCAGTACCGACGCCGCGAGCCAGAGCTTCTCGTAGGCATGTATGTGCATCTTGTAATCACCCCACGACGACCAGATCGCGGCCAAGGAACTCGATGTAGTAGATGTACACCCACGCCAGCACCAGGATTGCGAAGTAAATCCCAATGAGCGTGAGAGTTCCGATCGGATCGAACTCTTCTGTGTCTCCGCTCACGTCACCCGCTGACGTGTGTGCGGTCTCGTTTCGGCCCATAGACGCTATTGTTTGCAGGCAACTATATAACGTCTACCCGTTCTCGGACCCTGAAAATACGAGTGTTATATATGCTCTGGCGGTCCATAGGTGACCTATGAGATTCTCGCTCCAACAGGCCGTACTCCTCGTGCTCGGCGGACTCGTCCCCGCGGCAGTGTTCATCGCGGACCGATCGGAGCTCTACGTCGCGATCACGCTGGTGAACGTGCTCCTCATCTGGACGAGCCTCCGGATCGCGACTGGTGGAAGCGTGCCGGGGATCAGCGGCGACACGGCCGACGCCGAACACGCGTAGTCGACGGAAACGGACGCCGCGGCGGCGGAACGACCTCGGTCGGAATCTGACGGTTTGAGCCGCGGACCGCGCTTGCGGCCCCCGGAAGCGAACACACATGCCACCCTGCACACTCTGTGACCTGCCGACTGGGGACGACCCCCACACCGACCCCGATGTCGACGGTGAGTTCTGTTGTCAGGGGTGCCTCGCCGTCGCCCGGTCGCTCGGGGACGCCGAGGGGGTCGACGGGCTCTCCGACGTCGAGGAGCGGCGGCCCGACGCCGAACCCGCTGACGACTTCGACGGCGAGACGACGTTCCTCCACGTCGACGGCATGCACTGCGCGACCTGCGAATCCTTCCTGGAGATGACGGCCGGCGAACAGTCCGGCATCGCCGCCGCGGAGGCGAGCTACGCGACCGACACGATCCGAGTCGATTACGATCCCGATGCCGTCGACGCCGACGAGCTCCCCGAGCGCCTCTCGGTCGCCGGGTACTCCGCGAGCCACCGCGCCGACCCCGACGCCAAAGACGACGACGCGGTCGTCCGGTTCCTGATCGGCGGCGGCTTCTTCGGAATGATGGCGATGCTGTGGTACGTCGTCTTCCTCTATCCCACCTACTTCGGCCACGATCCCTTCCTCGATCTGGGCGGCGTCACCGGGCTCTACCTGTTCACGCAGGTGTGGGTGTTCGCCTCCATCGTCCTCTTTTACACGGGCTACCCGATACTGCGGGGCGCCTACGTGAGCCTTCGCGCGCGACAGCCGAACATGGATCTGCTGGTGTCGCTCGCGGCGGTGAGCTCGTACGCGTACAGCACGCTCGCGATGTTTCTCGGCCGGACCGACCTCTACTTCGACGTGACGATCGCCGTCATCCTGGTGGTCACCGCCGGCAACCACTACGAGTCGTTGATCAAGCGGCGCGCGACCGGCGCCCTCTCGGGGCTGACGACCGCGATGGATCGGGAGATCCGGACCGAGGAGGGTGAGACGGTCGCCGCCGACGCGGTGGATCCCGGCGATCGCCTGCTCGTGCGCCCCGGCGAGCGCGTCCCGTTCGACGGGACCGTCGCCGAGGGACGCGCCGCGGTCGATGAGGCGCTGGTCACCGGCGAGTCGCTCCCGGCGACGAAGCGCGAGGGCGACGCGGTCCGGGGCGGCACCGTTGTCACCGACGCTCCGCTGGTCGTCGAGGTGGGCGAAGACGCCGAGAGCACGCTCGACACGCTCGTGCGGATGCTCTGGGAGATCCAGAGCTCCCGGTCGGGGATCCAGCGACTCGTCGACAGGCTCGCGACGGTGTTCGTCCCCCTCGTCGTCACCGTCGCGGTCCTCGCGACCGGCGCGACCCTCGCGCTCGGCGCCGCGCCGACCGAGGCGGCGCTGATCGGCCTCACGGTGCTCATCGTCTCGTGTCCGTGCGCGCTCGGGCTCGCGTCCCCGCTCGCGGTCGCGGCCGGGATCCGCGACGCGGCCCGGCGGGGGATCGTGATCGTCTCCGACGCCGTCTTCGAGGAGGCCGCCGACGTCGACACCGTCGTCCTCGACAAGACCGGCACGCTCACCGACGGGGAGATGCGGCTGATCGAGACCCAGACGGACGGGTCGGACCCGGAAACCGTTCGGAGGCGTGCCGCGGCGCTGGAGCGCGCCTCGGTCCACCCGATCGCGGAGGCGATCGTCGCGGGGACGGAGGGGGGCGAGGCGGAACGCGGCGAGTCCCCTGCCCGCTCGACCACAGCCACCGACGGCGGCACACAGACCGACGACGGCACCGCGATCGACGGCAAATCACCGACCGACGCCGACACGCCGACCGGAACCGAGCCGCCGTCCGCCGCCGCAGACGCCACGGTCACCGACAGGGGGGTCTCCGGCCGGATCGACGGCGACGAGGTCGTTGTCGGCCACCGCTCGCTGTTCGAGGGAGACGGGTGGAGTGTGCCCGATCAGCTCGACACGGCGGGCGAAGAGGCCCACGAGGCCGGCCGCGTTCCCGTGTATGTCGGCTGGAACGGGACCGTCAGGGGGGTGCTCGTCGTCGGCGACGAGGTGCGTGACGGCTGGGAGGAGGTCGTCGGCGACCTCGCGGCGGACGGGCGCCGGATCGTCGTGCTCACGGGTGACGCTCCGGCCGCGGCCCGACGGTTCGCGGACCATCCCGCCGTCGACGAGGTGTTCGCGGCGGTCCCGCCGGAGGGGAAAGCGGAGACGGTCCGGCGCCTGACCGCGACCGAGCGCGTCGCGATGGTCGGCGACGGGAGCAACGACGCGCCCGCGCTCGCCGCCGCCGACATCGGTATCTCCGTGGCCAGCGGGACCGATCTGGCCGCCGACGCCGCCGACGCCGTCCTGCTGGAGGACCGCCTCGCGGCGATCCCGGAGCTGTTCGCGATCACTCGCGGGACGAACCGCCGGCTCAAGCAGAATCTCGGGTGGGCGCTCGTCTACAACGCGGTCGCGATTCCGATGGCCGTCTCGGGCGTCCTCAATCCACTGTTCGCCGCGGTCGCGATGGGGACGAGCAGCCTCCTCGTGGTGTCGAACTCCGCGCGCGCCGTGTACAAGGCTGACACGCGTGAGTGATCCGATCGTCAGCCGTTCTTCCGCCGGCCCGGCAGGAGCCGCCGCGCCAGCGCGCCGAGGCGCTTGTACGCGAGATTGACGTACAACCCGGCGAGGAAGACCGTCCCCGCGACGAGCGGGAACTCCGACGCGCTGTTCCCGAGGATGACGCCCGACAGCAGATAGATCCCGACGCCGAGCGGCAGGGCGGCGGGCAGCCGGAAGTTGTACCGGAGCAGGTCGCCGGTCGAACTGTCGAACTCCTCGATCAGCGCCGTGAAGACGAACCCCAGCGCACCGAACAGGCTGAACGCGTACACGTACGGCGGGACGATCCCCTCGGCGATTCGGTCCAGCTCCGAGAAGGGCACCTCGTACGCGACGACCGTGCCGCCCATGAGGAGGACCATCAAGAGCAGGTCTACCCCGATCACGACGAGGCCGATACGGGAGCGGTACCACACGCGACGGACCCACTCGCGCTCGGCGACCGACCGATCCGCGGACTCGCCTCTCGTCGATCGATGGCCACCCCCCTCGCCGCCGTCCTGAATGTCGACCGATTGATCGGTCATCTGTGGGAGTTGTTAACGTGAAATAATAAACGTGTCCCGGCGTAAGCAGTTCTTCCCCGCCGCGCCGTCTCGTCGGCGTCCGCGCCGTTAGTGTCCGCGCCGTTACGCTGTCGCGCCGACGTACGGCTTGACCGCGCGGAGTATGGCGTCGACATCGTACTCGTCTTCGGTCTTGTCGAAGACGACCTCGTCGTCGGCGCGCACGACGAACACGCCGTCGTCACCCGTGATCAGCGCGACCTCGTCGACTCGCTCGCCGAATTGCTTGAGGATCGCCTCCGAGACGTCTTGGGCGCGATTCAACATGCCGCACGGGACGCAGTACTCGACTTCGATGCGTGTCATGCGAGCGATGGTAGGGTGCGAGCGATGTTAAATAGGCCGTTGCCGCGATCAGATCACCAGCGCGTCGAAGACGACGGCGAACAGTAGGAGGCCGAGGTAGGCGTTCGACGCGTGGAACGCGCGGAACGCCGCGTCCTCGGTCTGTTCGTAGTGGAGCCGGACGACCGCCCAGAGGAACAGCCCGCCGACGGCGACGCCCACGACGGCGTAGAGCGCGCCGAGCGGCTCGGCGACCGCCGCGAGCGCGACCGCCGCGGCGAGGGTCGCGCCGAGGTACCAGACGATGTGGCGGCGCGTCGTCGTCTCCCCGCGGACCACGGGCATCATCGGGAAGCCGCCGCGCTCGTAGTCGTCCTTGTAGGCCAACGCGAGGTTGTAGAAGTGTGCGGGGGTCCACAGGAAGATGACGAGGGCGAGCAACAGGCCGCCACCGCCGATCTCGCCGGTCACCGCCGCCCAACCGATGAGGGCCGGCAGCGCGCCGGCGGCCCCGCCGATCACGGTGTTTTGCACCGTGTTCGGCTTCAGGATGAGCGTGTACACGACGCTGTAGAACACGATGGCGACCAGGCCGAGCGCCGCGGTCAGCGGGTTCACCGCCCAGAACAGGCCGAGCGAGACGAGCGTGAGGAGCCCACCGAACGCGAGCGCGTGGGGAACCGGAACGAGGTCGGTCGCCAGCGGGCGGTCGTTCGTGCGCTGCATCCGCTTGTCCACGTCGCGTTCGAGCACGTGGTTGAACGTCCCGGAGGCGCCGATCGAGAGCGCGCCGCCGACGAGCGTCGCGGTGACCGCGTACGGCGTGAACCCGGGGCCGCCGGCCAGCGCCATCGCGGCGGCGGCGACCAGGCAGAGCAGCCACATCAGCCGCGGCTTCATCAGCCGGAAGTACGCCGCCGCGGTCGCCCGCAGCCGGGGAATCGTCGCGGTCGGCACGTCCGGATCGGGCGCCTCCTCGACCGGCGGGAGGTCGTCTGTCCCGGGCTCGAAGTCGACCGGGGCGTCGTCCGGGTCGCCGGTCTCGGCCTCCAGCCACCACGCGAGTCCGGTGAGAACGGCCCCGAAGATGGCCATCCCGAGGAGGAGATGGAGCGAGCCGACCGCGGCCGGGAGCTCGCCGACGGCGACGAGCGCGCCCACGCCGGCCTGTGCGGGGTACACGACCAGGGCGAGGGCGAGCGCGCCCCGGACTCGCCGGTCGGCGCCGTCCCGCCACGCGAGCGCCGCGGAGAGGGCGACGAGGAGGCCGACGACGACGGCGAGGGCGCGGTGCCCGAGGGCGATCCAGCCTTCGGTCGCCGTCGGGAGCGCGGCGCCGTTCCCGCAGGCGGGCCAGCCACCGCAGGCGCTCGCCGCCTCCGTGAGTGAGGTGGTGGCCCCCACGACGACGAGGAGGTAGACGCCCATCGCCGCCGCCGCGAGAACCGCGGGGAATCGGTCGGGTATCGTCACTTGGGCGATCTTAGGAACCGATCCATATATGCTCCGCGCTTCACCGTACCGTCCGCGTTCGTCGCTGCGACTGCGGCCGCTTCTCTCGTCCCCGGTCGTCGTTCCCGTCCCGCGGCTATCCCCGGTCGCCGCAGTCGCCGTCGCGGTCCGGCCCCCGCCGTTCTACGATCCGATCGACGATGTCGCCGCTGGAGAGCAGTTCGTCCTCGTACCGGGGATCTCGGGCCGAGGCGCGCTCCACCCGGCAGTCGATGCCGCGCTCGGCGAGCGCCTCGGCGATGTCCCCCTCGTCGTGGTGCTGATCGAACCCCAACACGATCACATCGGGACCGAGGCGCTCGATGGGGACGAACACGTCTTCGGGGTGGCCGAGGTGCGCCTCGTCGACCGCGCCGAGCGCGGCGACCATGTCCCGGCGCTGCTCGGCACAGAGGATCGGCGCCGGCTTGTGCGTGACGTTGGGACGGCGGGCGACGATGGCGTGGAGCTCGTCGCCGTACGTCGCCGCGTCCTCCAGGTAGTGCACGTGGCCGGGGTGAAGCAGGTCGAACGTCCCCTGCGCGACGACCCGTGTCATCGGAACCACGAGAGGAGACCGCCGGCGTCGCGTCGCTCCTCGCTGATCTCGCGGTCGATGTCTTCCTGTGTGAAGTCGAAGAAGTGCTCGTCGGGGACCTCCACGTCGAGCACGTCGAGGGTCGTTTGGGCCCCCTCGTTGTCGAACGCCTTCCAGTCGCCCCACCCGTACGGCGCGCCGGCGATGATGTGGACCTGACCTTGTCCGAACGTCGCGAGATCGGCGTCGCTCGGCCGGAGCACGCCGTTCGGGTGGGAGTGAACGGAGCCGACCGCGCGCATGTCGTTCGGCTTCATGTGGGTGCGGACGGTGGCGCTCGTCGGATTCGACTCCGTGCCGGGGATGACGAGCACGTCGGTGATCACCTGCCCGTCCCGATCGAGGTCGAGCTTCCGGGCGTCGTCCGCGCGGAGGAACCCCATGTACTCGTCGGGGTGGCTCTCCTCGCTCGCCTCGAGGACGAACTCCATGGTCTCCCGGGCGATCCCGAGGAGTTCGTCCGAGCGGAACAGTCGCATACGCGAGCGAAGGCACCGTCGCCCCATATGGATTCCGGACCGCGGAGCAGGCGGTCGTCGATCGGCCGTCCGAACGGCCGGTTCGCTGCACCCGACCCCCCCGAGACGCGAGAGAACAGGCTTAACATCGGCCGTTCCCGAGAAGTGCCCATGAGCGAGAACACCGCCGGGGATTCCGGCATGCGGGGCGATTCGAGCCCCGAACCCGACGCCGACGCGGCGGAGGGGACGGCCGACGACCGGCCGATCGTCTACGATCTGGCACCGGACTGCACCCTCGAAGACGCCGCGGTCGACGCGCTGTATCACGCCGAGGTCAACGGCGTCGTCGACTACGGCATCTTCGTCGACGTCTCCGACGCCCTCTCGGGGCTCGTCCACGAGTCGAACCTCGACGACGACTACGCCGTCGGCGACCGGCTAGTCGTCCGACTCACCGAGGTGAAGGAGAACGGCGACGTGGCGTTCGACGACGTGGCCGTCGCCGACTACCGCACTGAGACCGTCGCTCACGAGCCGACCGTCTCCCGCGTCCGCGGGCTCACGCCCGGTGACGAGGTCACCGTCGAAGGGGAGGTCGTCCAGGCGAAACAGACGGGCGGTCCGACGATCTTCGCCGTCGCCGACGCCTCCGGCGTCGTCTCCTGTGCGGCCTTCGAGGAGGCCGGCGTCAGGGCGTATCCGGAGGTCGCGGTCGGCGACATGGTCCACGTCAGCGGGACGATCGAGACGCGCGAGAACGCCCTCCAGCTGGAGGTCGACTCGCTGAAGCGGCTTCCCGAGGAGCGGGCGACCGAGGCTCGCGAGCGCTTCGAGGCCGCTCTCGACGAGCGCGCCGAGCCGGCCGACGTCGAGCCGCTCGTCGAGTGGGAGGCGTTCGAGCCGATCCACGACGACCTCCGGGAGCTGGCCCGCCTGCTCCGTCGCACCGTCCTCTCCGGCCGCCCGATCCGCGTCCGGCACCACGCCGACGGCGACGGCATGTGCGCCGCGATCCCCGTTCAGCTCGCCTTGGAGAACTTCGTCCGCGACGTGCACGAGGACCCCGACGCGGCCCGGCACCTGTTCAAGCGGCTCCCGAGCAAGGCGCCGTACTACGAGATGGAGGACGTGACCCGCGACCTGAACTTCGCGTTGGAGGGCCGCGCCCGCCACGGGCAGAAGCTCCCCTTCCTCCTGATGCTCGACAACGGCTCGACCGAGGAGGACGTGCCCGCCTACGAGAACCTCGCGCACTACGACATTCCCATCGCGGCGGTCGACCACCACCACCCCGACCCCGAGGCGGTCGAACCGCTGCTCGACGCCCACGTGAACCCGTACCTCCACGACGAGGATTACCGGGTCACGACGGGGATGATGTGCGTCGAGCTCGCCCGGCTCATCGACCCGTCGATCACCGAGGAGCTCGAACACGTCCCCGCCGTCGCCGGGCTCTCCGACCGCTCGAAGGCGGAGGCGATGGACGACTACGTCGCGCTCGCGGAGGAGGCCGGCTACGACGAGTCCGACTTACTCGACATCGGCGAGGCGCTCGACTACGCCGCGCACTGGCTCCGCTACTCCGAGGGGAAGACGCTGGTCAACGACGCCCTCAACGTGGGGTGCGAGGACGAGGACCGCCACGAGGAGCTCGTCGAGTTCCTCTCCGACCGCGCCGACCGCGACGTGCAACGCCAGCTCGACGCCGTCGACGACCACGTCGAGCACGAGCGGCTCGCCTCCGGGGCACACCTCTACCGCATCGACTTAGACGAGTACGCCCACCGGTTCACGTACCCCGCGCCCGGGAAGACGACCGGCGAGCTCCACGACACCCGCGTCCAGGAGACGGGCGACCCCGTCATCACCATCGGTTACGGTCCCGACTTCTGCGTGCTCCGGTCCGACGGCGTCCGGCTCGACATCCCGAACATGGTGACCGAGCTGAACGAGGAGCTTCCCGAGGCGGGCGTCTCGGGCGGCGGCCACCTCGTCGTCGGCTCGATCAAGTTCGTGAAGGGGCGACGGAGCGCCGTCATCGAGACGCTCGTCGAGAAGATGGCCGACGCGGAGATCGACGAGGCGCTCTCGTCGACGGCGGCGATCGACGACTGACGCGGCCCGAAGGGGGCCTTCGCCCGCGGCGCCCCCTCACACGAACGCTACTTCTCGACGCGCGACGACTCCAGCGCCCGCCAGAGCGGCTCCCAGCCCGCCGAGCAACCCGACCGGTAGGTGGACGCCCCCACCCCGCCAGTCGGCCGCGTACGCGCGGGCGTAGAACTCCGCGACCGACCGGTCCTCGATCGCGAGCAACACCTCCCTGTTCTCCGTCGCCGCGCCCTCGTTCCAGTTGAGGCTCCCGACGACGGCGGTGTCGTCGACGACGAGCCCCTTCGCGTGAACTTTCCCGAACCGACCGCGCGGCTCGGAGACGGCCACCTCGATCGGCTCGCCTTCGAGCGCCTCGACGAGCGCGCGGTTCGCCTCCCGGTCGTACCACGCGCCGGACACCAGCAGGTGGACGTCGACGCCGCGGTCGGCGGCCCGTCGGAGCGCGCGGACGATCCGGTTGTCCGGTCCGCCGGTCCGCGGCACCACGCCCAACACGCGGTCGTCGGCAGCGTCGATCCGCGCGACCAGGCGATCGGCGGCGTTCCCCGGGGTCGTCAGGAGTTCGACGTCCGCCGTCGACGGCGCCGGCGTCTCGAACCGCGTCGGATAGCTCCCGTTCGCTTTGCCCGACCCGTGGAACTCGGTGTCGTTTCGGAACTCCGACCAGGGCATGGCGTCGTCCGCCGCCGCGTCCTCACGGAAGAGTGCGGCGAGGTCGTCCGCGGTCGTCTCGTCGGCGGCCGCCGCCCGAGAGCGCCCGGTGACGACGCCCCAGCCTCGGTTGGTCCGCCCGCCCGTCCCGGACGCCTTCCAGTTCTCCGTGAGGACGACCGCGCGGTCGTCCGCCACCGCGTACTTGGCGTGGTGGAAGCGGAACCGCTCGGGGTCGCCGTCGAGCACGCGCACCTCGACGCCGGCGGCCGCGATCCGGTCGAGGAGCCGCGCGCTCCGCGCCGAGAACCCGCCGACAGGCGACCCCTCGACGAGGACCCGCACGTCGACGCCGCGGTCGGCGGCCGCGACGAGCAGGTCGGCGACGCGCTCCGACCCGAGCGTGTAGCCGGCGAGCAGCAGGCGGTCGTCGGCCGCGCGGAGCGGCTCGACGGGTACCTCCGGGCTGTCCGGCAACACGAAGGGTGTCACCGTCGCGTTTTCCGTTCTGGCCGCGGGCCGCG
Source organism: Halorubrum sp. FL23 (assembly GCF_052439115.2). NCBI lineage: Archaea > Methanobacteriati > Methanobacteriota > Halobacteria > Halobacteriales > Haloferacaceae > Halorubrum > Halorubrum sp. FL23. Next base: position 213,174 of record NZ_JBQVRO020000005.1, on the reverse strand, counting down.
GGTCGTACCCGCGCGGCCGCCACTCTCCCCAGTCCGCGCGCCAGCGGTGCCCCTCGGGCGCGCGGTCGTAGTCGACCACCGCGACCGCCGTTCCGTTGCGGCGAAGCGCGATCCGGTCGCCCGACGCGGCGAGCGGAAAGTAGCCGTCGAGCGCCCGGAGCTCCGGCTCGCCGACGCCGCCGCTCCCGGCTACCGCTGTCTCGTCGTCGAGCAGCGCCGTCGCGTTCGCGGGGTCCATCGAGAGCGCGACGACGCCGGTCGCGTTCGCCGGGATCGGCTCCTCGTGGTAGCCGTCGGAGAGCGACCAGTTCCCCCGCTCGGGGAGGCGGACGACCAGGTACTCGCCGCGGTTCCCGGTCGCCGTCGGATTCGGAAACAGCTCGAGGATCCGCGGCTGCATCGCCACGAGCGTCCGGTTCTCCGGGCGGTCGTTCGACTGCTCGGCGACGCCTTTCGGGTCGGGCGCGGGGACCGCCGTGTCGGTCCCGACGCCACTCGCGGCCGAGGCCGGCGTGGCGGCCGTCAGGACGAGCAGCGCGAGCGCGACGGCGGTGACGCTCGCGATCGAGCCGCTTGCGGGGTGGGACGGTGCGGGCGACACAGAATCTCTGCCCGCGGCATGCGATAAGAGGAGTCGGTCGGACGGCGTCGGGGTGCTGACGCCCCGGCGTTACGCGGTCGGCGCCGGCTCGTCGAGCGCGCGCTCGGCCTTCTCGGCCTCGGTGGAGACGATGAAGGAGTGTTCGTCCCCGTACTCGGCGACCGCTTCGAGCGCTTCGCGCGTACCGATCTGGCGGAGCGCCCAGCCGGCCGCCGCGCGGACGTCGTCGGAGTCGTCGTCGGCGAGCGCGTCGGCGAGGGGGTCGATCGCGCGGGTGTCGCCGATGAGCCCGAGCGCGCGGGCGGCGTGGGGGCGCACGAGGTCGGCGGTGTCGCCCTCGGGGTCCAGCTCGTTCGCGAGCGGCTGGACGGCCTCCGCGGCGCCGATCTCGCCGAGGGCTTTGAACACGGCCTTCTGCAGCTGCGGGTTCGAGTCCTCCGGCACGTAGTCGACGAGGGTCTCGGTCGCCTCGTCGGCCGCCATCTTGCCGAGGATCCGGATCGCCGGCTGGCTGCGCTTCTCGGCGCGGCCGAGCAGCTCCTCGACCGACGCCTCGGTCTTTCCGCGCTTCCCCATGCGTTCGAGCGCCTCGAGGCAGTGGCGCTCCATGAAGTCGGACTGCAGCGAGTCGAGCGCGAGCAGGATCATGTCGACGTTGCCCCGCGCCTCGTGCTCCTTCAGCGCGGCCCACTCGACGGGGAAGTCCTTGTAGTGGCCGAGCACGTCGTAGTACCCCTGCGCGCGGAGTTGCTCGTGGGTCTCGAGGTCGTCCCACTCCTCGGCGTCGTCGAGCCCCGCCTCGAGCCCGTCCGTCGCGTCGAGCAGGGCCGAGATCGTCTCGGCGTCGTCGTCCGGGTCGAGGTCCGCGTCCGCGACCGCCTCGGCGACGGCGTCGAGCGCCGCGACGAGGTCTTCGATCCGGTCGCCGTCGGCTCCCTCGGCGGCGTCCGCGTCGGCCGCCTCGAGGTCGGCGGTATCCGGCTCGATCTCGTCCGCGTCGACCCCGTCGTCGACGGCGTCCGCCGCCGCGTCGACGAACGCCACCACCGCGTCCGCGGCGTCGTCGCGACCGGCGGCGGTCCACTCGGTGTCTTCGAGCGTCGACGCCGCCCCTTCGACCGCGTCGACCACGTCCTCGGCGTAGGGGCCGCGGGCCTCCTCGACGCCGTCACGGAGTTCCGCGATCCGGGCTTCGAGGTCGCCGCGCGGGTCGTCGGCGTCCTCGTCGTCCTCGTCCGGTTCGGGGAGATCGGCCTCCTCGAGGCCGTCCTCGGCGTCATCGAGGAGTGCGTCGATGTCGTCGAGGTCCGCCTCGGTCTCGGCGTCGTCGAGGCGATCCGCGATCTCGTCGAGGTACTCGTTCAGGGACTCCTCGGTCGCTTCGTCGGGAAGCGTCGGCGCGGCGGCCGCGTCCGTCGACTCGCCGGCGCCGCCTGCCTCCTCCGCGTCGTCTGCGGCGTCGGCCCCCTCGGAGGCGTCGGCCGGGTCGTCGTCGCCGTTGCTCATACACCACAAACTGGACGCGTACTCCATTAAGACGTTTCCCTTCGCGGGCGGTATCGGCGGCGGGTACAGATCGAAATTGTATTTCTTAGAAAAACGTTTTCAACATTAGAAATTCTTCTTGTTAAAGTAAAAACGATTAAGTGGGTAGCGCGCGTAGTCGGAAGTAGACATGAGCACGCAGAAAGAGGCCCGTCAACAGTACGGAGACGTCCACGAAAGCGAAGCGCTGCGCATTCCCGAAGAGAAGGCTGAACAGCTCGTCGACGCGCTCAACTCCGATCTCGCGGCGACGTACGTCCTCTACCACCAGGTGAAAAAGCACCACTGGCTCGTCGAGGGCGCCGAGTTCCACGACATCCACGAGTACCTCGGCGAGGTCGCCGCGGACCTCGAAGAGGGCGCTGACGTGCTCGCGGAGCGCGCGCAGGCGCTCGGCGGCGTGCCGCTCTCGGGCGGCGCGAACTACGAGGAGCACGCGCCGGTGAGCCCCGAGGACGCCGACGCCTACGACATCCGCACCTCGCTGGAGAACGACCTGGAGATCTTCGGCGACATCATCGAGCAGCTCCGCGAGCACATCCAGCTCGCCAACAACCTCGGCGACTACAACACCGAAGAGCAGCTCCGCGAGATCCTCGAAGACGTCGAGGAGCACGGCCACCACGTCGAGCACTACCTGGAGGACGACACCCTCGTCACGCAGGGCACGCTCGAATAGGCGTCAGCGATCCGGCGATCGCCGGCGGTCTCCCGTTTGCGGCCTCGCATTTCTCCGTTTTCGCAAGATAGCGGCGCCAACGTGGGAAGACACGACCTATCCTGACTCCCTGACGCCCTGACCCGTAGAGCGCTAGCGCCCCGACTCGTAGAACTCCTCGCGGTACACCCGACCGAACGCGTTCCGGCGGAGGGTGCTCGCGGCCGCGTCCGGTTCCTCTTGGTACGTCGCCGCGATCACGGTGTCGGCGAAGGGGATCGGGTGCCACACCACGTTGTCGACGTTGTCGGACCCGAGCTGGACCACGTCGTCCTCGTCGAAGTCGCTTTCCGCGAGCCACTCGTCGAACTCCCCTTCCCCGCCGACGTGCACTGCGAGCAGCTCGGCGAACGTCGCGTCGCGCGCGGTCCGGACCACCTCGGGCGTGACTCGCTCGTCGTACTCGTCGGCGTCGAACGACATCGCCTTCGTCGCCTCGCGGACGACGACCTGTGCGACCGGCCCGACGTCTTCGTACCGCTCGAGCGCGTCGGCGCGCGTCTCCGGGGCGAACGTCCCTCTGGTGTCCATACCCGCCGTTCACCGTCGACTGAAAAGGGCGTTCCGTTACGCGGACGGCTCGTCGGCACCGTCGCCGTCGTCGCCGGCGGCCGCGTCGCTCTCGCCGTCCTCGTCCTCGCCCGCCTCCCGCGCCATCTCGCGGGCCTCGCGGATCGCCTCGGCCACTTGCGGATCGGTCCCGCCGGCCGAATCGACGGCTCCCGGGCCGCCGGCGGTACGGTCGTGGCCCGCGTGGTCGTGGCCCGCGTGACCTCCCTGACCGCCCGCGCCGACGCCGTCGTGCGCTCCGAGATCGACGTTCGGTCGCCCGCGATCGACCGTGTCCTCGAACACCTCGTGGTACTCGGCCGCCTCGGCGTGCGGCGTCACCTCGGCCGCGAGCCCCGCGGGCTCCCGGTCGCCCCAGTCCGGCGCGTGGTCGTCGAGCCACGCCTCGTGATCGCCGCCGTGCAACATCGCCGTGAACGCGAGGTGGTGGGCGAGGTGCTCGCCGTCGCGCTGCGGGGTCTCGCACACCGGACACGCGTATCCCATTGGTGAGCCGCCCTACGACCCCGGCTCGTAAATCGGCGTCGGATCGGGAGGCGCTCGCGAGCCGCCGCCGGTGTCGGCGGCGTCGTCCCCTCCCCCGCCACCGGGTGTCTTCCGCGGCTATAACAGCAACTTTATCACTCGCACGGGGCGAATTTCGCATAAGACTACTCCGTTAGGAGGTCCAACAGTGACTGAAGCCAACACACAACCGGAGGTGAACATCGGTCTCGTCGGTCACGTCGACCACGGGAAGACGACGCTCGTGCAGGCGTTGTCCGGCTCGTGGACCGACCAGCACAGCGAGGAAATGAAACGCGGCATCTCGATCCGGCTGGGATACGCGGACGCGACGTTCCGGCGCTGTCCCGGCGTCGACGCGCCCGAGTGTTACACCGTCGACGAGGAGTGCGAGGACGGCTCCGAGAGCGAGCCGATTCGGACGGTCTCGTTCGTCGACGCGCCGGGCCACGAGACGCTGATGGCGACGATGCTCTCCGGCGCATCGATCATGGACGGCGCCGTGCTCGTCGTGAGCGCGACCGAAGACGTCCCGCAGGCGCAGACGGAAGAGCACCTGATGGCGCTCGATCTCATCGGGATCGAGAACGTCGTCATCGCGCAGAACAAGGTCGACCTGGTCGACCGCGACCGCGCGGTGGACAACTACCAGCAGATCCAGGAGTTCGTCGAGGGCACGGTCGCGGAGGACGCGCCGATCGTCCCCGTTTCCGCGCAACAGGAGGTCAACCTCGACCTGCTCATCGACGCCATCGAGACGGAGATCCCGACCCCCGACCGCGACCCGGGCGAGAGCGCCCGCATGTACGCGGCCCGCTCGTTCGACATCAACCGTCCGGGCGCGACCGCTGCGGACCTCAAGGGCGGGGTCGTCGGCGGCTCGCTCGTCAGCGGCGAGCTGTCCGTCGGCGACGGGCTGGAGATCCGACCCGGCCGCGAGGTCGACGAAGAGGGCCAGACGGAGTGGCGCCCGCTCGAAACGACGGTGCGCTCGCTGCAGGCCGGCAGCAACGACGTGGAGTCCGCCCGTCCGGGCGGGCTGCTCGGCGTCGGCACCGGACTCGACCCGAGCCTGACGAAGGGCGACGCGCTCGCGGGACAGGTCGCCGGCGAGCCCGGCACGCTCCCGCCGACGCGCAACGAGTTCGAGATGCAGGTCGACCTCCTCGACCGCGTCGTCGGGAAGGAGGACGACGAAAGCGGCGAGAGCGACATCGAGGACATCAACACCGGCGAGCCGCTGATGCTCACGGTCGGCACCGCGACCACGGTCGGCGCGGTGACGAGCGCCCGCGACGGCGAGTGCGAAGTGAGCCTCAAGCGTCCGGTCTGCGCCGAGGAGGGCGCTCAGATCGCGATCAACCGGCGCGTCGGCGCGCGCTGGCGACTCATCGGCGTCGGGACGCTGTCGTAGCGTGGTCGACGACGCCCGCGCGGACGATCCGGAGCCGACGCCCGCGGGCGGCGCCCGTTCCGAGGGGCTCGCGGGAGACGGTCCCGACGGCGCTCCGCTCGTCGCGCTCGACGCGAGCGCCCTGATGGCGCCGGTCGAGGCCGACCTCCGGCTGTTCGAGGAGCTCGATCGGCTCCTCGGCGCCTACGAGGTCGTGGTCCCGACGGCGGTCGTGTCGGAGCTGGACCGGCTGCAGGGCGGCAACGGCGAGGCGGCGACCGCGGCGAGCGTGGGCGCGGACCTCGCGACCCGGGCGGAAGCGGTGGAGACGACAGAATCGTACGCCGACGACGCGCTGGTCGAACTGGTCTCCGAGGGCCGGGTCGACGGCGTCGTCACCAACGATCGACCGCTGGCGAACCGAGTGCTGGAGGCGGGCGCACCAGTAATCGGTTTAAGGGGTCGGAACACACTGGCGATAACGGAACCCTAGCGGACGCGGACAACCAACGAATATGTACAAACGAGTTCGACTCAAGGATACGGTGGAGGTGCCGCCGAAACACCTGGCGGACGTCACCGACGAGCGGGTGAAAGCCCTGCTGCAGGACAAACTGGAAGGACGAATGGACGAGGACGTGGGGAGCGTCGTGAGCGTCATCGAGGTCCACGATATCGGCGACGGCGCGGTGTTGCACAACCGCCCCGGCGTCTACTACGAGGCCGAGTTCGACGCGCTGACGTACGACCCGGACATGCAGGAGGTCGCCGACGGTACGGTCGTCGAGACGGTCGAGTTCGGTGCCTTCGTCGGCATCGGCCCGGTCGACGGCCTGCTGCACGTCTCGCAGATCACCGACGAGTACCTCACCTTTGACGGGGCGAACCAGCAGCTCGCTTCCTCCGACTCCGACAAGACCCTCGGCGTCGACGACGCCGTCCGGGTGCGCGTGGTGACCAAGAGCATCGACGAGCGCAACCCGCGCGACTCGAAGATCGGGCTCACCGCCAAACAGCCCGGCCTCGGGAAACACGAGTGGTTGGAGGGGCAGCGACAACACCGCGAACAGACCGGTGAGGAGGCCGACTGATGGCCGAAGACCGCCTGGCGTGTCGTGAGTGCCACCACGTCAACGACCCCGACTCACAGACCTGCGAACACTGCGGGTCGTCGTCGCTCACCGAGGACTGGGCGGGCTACGTCATCATCACCCAGCCCGAGGAGAGCCAGATCGCGGACGAGATGAACGTCACGAAGCCCGGCTCGTACGCGCTGAAAGTCAGATAGGACGGCGGTTCGCGGCGACGGTTTCGGCCACCACTCCACCATGCTCACACTCCCCGACTCGCTGCGCGACGCGTTCAAGGAGCCGCTCGGCCCGGTGACGACGGACGCCGACGAACTGCTCGCGGGGGCGGCGGAGACCCGCGGCGAGCGGGTCGCGCCCGACGCCCCCATCATCGCGGTCGGTGACGTGGTCACCTACCACCTGCGGGAGGCGGGGCGCGTCCCCGACGTCGCGCTGATCGACGGAAAGACCGAGCGCGAGGCGGTCGACGCGGCGATCGAGTCCGCGCTCACGGCCGCGAACGCCCGCCGGATCCCGGTGGAGAACCCCCCCGCGTCGCTGTCGGCGGAACTGTTCGAAGCGCTCTCCGAGGCGCTCTCCGACGACGACCCGGTTATCATCGAGGTGACCGGAGAAGAGGATCTGGCCACCCTCCCGGCGATTCTCGCCGCCCCCGACGGTGCGAGCGTCGTCTACGGTCAGCCGGGCGAGGGGATGGTCCGCGTCGCGGTCACGCCGGAGACCCGCGAGAACGCCCGAGAGCTGTTCGAGGCGCTCGACGGCGACATCGAGGCGGCCTACAAGGCGCTCGGCCGGAGCCCCGGCGGAGATACGTGAGATCCGGGCGGAGACCGCCGAACGCTCGCCGCCGGCAGCACCCCCGCTTCGAAATCCTTTTACAGCTTTCGAGGCGATATACCCGTAACTGAACCATGGACGTCGATATCATCTCCGAAGAGGAGAACCCGATGTTGCACCGCACGGACATTCGTTTCGAGACGACCCACGAGGAGGCGACGCCTTCCCGTCTGTCGGTCCGTGACTCGCTCGCGGCCAAGCTGGACAAGGCCTCCGAGGAGGTCGTCGTCCACGAACTGGACACGAAGTTCGGCATGCGCAAGACGGTCGGCTACGCGAAGGTGTACGACAACGCGGAGGACGCGCTCGATGTCGAGCAGGAGTACATGCTCGAACGCAACAAGATCGGCGGCGAGGGCGACGCGGACGCCGAAGAGGCCTGACCACGCCGGATGCGCGTTCTCGGCATCGAGGGGACCGCGTGGTGTGCAAGCGCCGCCCTGTACGACGCCGAGGCCGACTCCGTTCTCATTGAATCTGACCCGTACGAGCCGGACAGCGGCGGCATTCACCCGCGCGAGGCGGCCGAGCACATGTCCGAGGCGATCCCCGGGGTCGTCGACGCGGTGCTCACCGCGGCCGAGGACGAACACGGCCCGGACGCGATCGACGCGGTCGCCTTCTCGAAGGGGCCGGGGCTCGGACCCTGTCTCCGCACCGTCGGCACGGCCGCTCGGTCGCTCGCGGGGGCGCTCGACGTGCCGCTCGCCGGCGTCAACCACATGGTGGCGCACCTCGAGATCGGTCGCCACCAGTCCGGCTTCGAGAACCCGGTGTGTCTGAACGCCTCCGGCGCGAACGCCCACCTGCTCGGCTACCACGACGGACGCTACCGCGTGCTCGGCGAAACGATGGACGCCGGGGTCGGCAACGCGATAGACAAGTTCACTCGTCACGTCGGCTGGGACCACCCCGGCGGCCCGAAGGTCGAGGCGGCGGCGCGGCGGTACGCCGAGGAGCACTCGGGCGATCTCCTCGACCTCCCGTACGTCGTCAAGGGGATGGACTTCTCCTTCTCCGGGATCAGCTCCGCGGCGAACGACGCGTACGACGACGGGGTCCCCGTCGAGAAGATCTGCTTTTCGCTGCAGGAGCACGTGTTCGCGATGCTGACGGAGGTCTCGGAGCGCGCCCTCTCGCTGACGGGCGCCGACGAGATCGTGTTGGGCGGCGGGGTCGCGCAGAACGACCGGCTCCGCGAGATGCTGGCCTCCATGTGTGCGGAACGCGGCGCGAGGTTCCACGCGCCGGAGCCCCGTTTCCTCCGCGACAACGCGGGAATGATCGCCGTGTTGGGGGCGAAGATGGCGCGGGCCGGCGACACCGTCCCGATCCCCGAATCCGCGATCGACCCGAACTTCCGTCCGGATCAGGTGCCCGTGACGTGGCGGTCCGGCGAGTCCGTCGCTCGCGGACGCGGTCCCGGATCGGATGCCGACGGGACCGATGCCGACCGGCGGGGCGCCGAAGCGACGGTGGAGTTCGTCTCCGAAGCGGACGGCGCCGGTGGTCGCCGCGTGATCAAGCGACGCGTCCCGAAGACGTACCGCCACCCCGAACTCGACCGGACGCTCAGGCGTGATCGGACGGTCGCGGAGGCCAGACTGACGAGCGAGGCGCGCCGGGCGGGGGTGCCGACGCCGCTGGTGCACGACGCCGACGTGCAACGGGCGACGCTGACGCTCCAGCACGTCGGCGACCGCGACCTCGCCGCCGCCGTCGACGAAGGGACGGTGCACGCGCGGTCGGTGGGTCGGCACCTCGCGCGGCTCCACGCGGCGGGGATCGTTCACGGGGACCCCACCACGCGAAACGCGCGAGTCGGAGTGCGGGCAGCGCCGCAGGAGTCGGCGGCCGCGACCGAGGACGACCGGACCGCGCTCATCGACTTCGGGCTCGCGTACCACACCGGTCACGTCGAGGACCACGCGATGGACCTCCACGTGTTCGAGGGTTCCGTCCGCGCGACAGCGACCGACCCGGAACCGCTGATCGAGGCGTTCGAGGCCGGGTACGCGGCGGTCGGCGACGAGGGCGTTCTCGACCGGCTCCGCGACGTGGAGGGGCGCGGCCGGTACCGGTGAGCGGCGGGACGGAGGACCTGTGAGCCGCCGGGAGACGACGAACGGCGCCGAGTTGCGCCACGCTTTATATCCCCGGCGACTGATATGCCGGTATGGCAGACAAACCGTCTTCGGGAGAGATCCTCGGAATCCCGTACAACTTCGAGCGGCCGAGCCTCGGCCGGCTGCTCTCGTCGTACTGGCAGCCCAGCAAGGGGATGTTGGTGGAGAAGCCGTTCGGCATCGGCTACACGCTGAACCTCGCGAACTGGCGGTCGTGGATCGTCCTCGCCGTCGCCGGCGGGCTCTACTACCAGCAGACGCAGTCTGCGGGGGGCGCGAGCTCGTCCGACGACGACGCGGACGCGAGCGACGAGCCGGTCGAAGTGATCGTCGACGACGACTGATCGGGGGCCCCGACGGGGAGCGGTCGCCGACCGATCGTTGACGACGTTGACGAGCCGCCGACACCCGGTCCGGAAGCCGGTCGCGGCGAACCGGTTTTCAGTTGCGATTACGGGACGGCGTCATTTAAATACCAGAAGGCTGTACCGAAGGCAATGAAAGTCCAGTTCGAGTGCTCGTGCTCGGAGGAGATCTCCGAGTTCACCCGCGGGGAGGCGAGCCGCGGGGTTCACGTCGAATGCGGGAACTGCGGGGCGGTGTACGCGGTGACGATCACGGAACTCGACTAGGTTCGCGGTCGAGGGTCCGCTCTTCTGTCCCCTCTTCTGCTCACCTTCCACTCAGCCGTTATCGACCGGTCTCTCCCCGCTTCCGTCCGCGACCGTGTCGGCTCGCGCCGTACCGCTCCCGCGCGACGCCCGCTGTCTCGCCTCTGCCGTCGATGCCGTTCCCGCCGGGTCATCGACCGACTCGAACCGGAGTCGGACCGTCGTCCCGTCGTCGTTCGTCTCGAAGCCGACGGTTCCGCCCTGCGTCTCGCACATCCACTTGACGAGCCAGAGCCCGATGCTGCTCGCGTGCGACAGCGGCGTCTCCTCCTCGGCCCGCAACACCGCCCGCTCGTCGTCGGGGATCCCCGGGCCGTTGTCACTGACCGCTAAGCAGACCGTCGAGCCGCGCTCGGTGACTCGGGCGTCGACCCGGCGCGTCGACTCGTCGTTGTGCGTGACGGCGTTCTCGAACACCTCTCGGATCGGGTACTCGATCGACTCGTCCGCGCGGACCCACGCTTCGGCCGGCGCGTCGACGGTGAGCGCGACGTCCGCGCGGTCGACCTCCGCGGCCGCCTCGCGGACCGCGTCGGCGAGATCGACCCGTCCGCTCGGGGGCGCGGGCGACGCGTCCTCGATGACGCGCAGTTTCTCGCTGATCTCGACCACGTCGTCGGTCGTCTCCCGGATCGTCTCCAGACACTCCTGGCTCCGCTCGTCCTCGACCCGGTCGGCGAGCAGGTCCGTGTACCCCTGAATGACGTTGAGGTCGTTCCGCACGTTGTGGCGGAACACTCTGCTCAACACCTGCAGCTGCTGGTTCGAGGTTTCGAGCTCACTCCGGGCGGAAACCGCACGCCGCCGCTGATACGTCGTCGCACCGTAGAGCACCAGCGACGAGGTGCCGACCAACGCCCACCCGTCGACGACACGCGCCGGCGTCCACGTCGAGAGCGATCCGACCGCCGCCCCCACCGCGAGGTCCGCCGCGACGACGAACAGCGACCCCAGACAGAGATACGCGGCGGCGAGCTTCCGCGGGGATCGGTCGAAGACGAGATCGGATTCTAATTTCATTTATACTCTACTAAACCTCGAACAATTTCTGGCGTAACTAACGGCAGTCCCCGGGAGGTATTAAACTTTGACCGGCGTCACCACGACTTGCAGTCGGGGCAGACGCGGTCCCCGTCGTCGAGCCAGCGGCGCTCGACGCGGTCGCCGCACCGCTCGCAGTCGGCGCCGCCGGCGGTCCACGTCGCCGTCGCCGTGGCGGGCGTCGGCTCCTCGACACTCTCCCCGTCGTCCGGCTCCGCGGATGAGGAGTCGTCGTCTGGGGTCTCGGTCGTCTCGGTTTCGTCGTCTGTGCCCCCGGCCGTCTCGGTTTCGGCCGCGCCGGTGTCCGCGCCCGCTCCGCCGAACTCGTCGAGCGAGCGGTCCTCGGGCATCTACGCCTCCCGCCGGAGCCGCGCCACGACGTAGTCGCGCTCGAGTTCGCCCAGGAACTCGCCGAGCCGCGGCCCCTGGGTGTCGTCGAAGAAGAGGCGGTAGCCGGCGGCGAAGAAGTCGCTCACCTCTACGTCGTGTGCGCGCGCCGTCTCGTACATCTCCGACTGGATCGCGTCGCCGTCGTTGCCCGCAGCGACGAAGTCAGCGAGATCGTCGAGCGCGGCCGCGACGTCATCGTCGAAGTCCACGTCGGGCAGCTCCGTCTGAAGCCGGTAGTCGTACTCGTTGCCGGTGCGTTCCGCCCAGCTGCGCGCCTTCTCGACGCGGGCCAGCGCCGCCTCGACAGTCTCGTCGTCGGCGTCGTCGGGGATGTGCCCCTCGTCGCGGGCGAGCCGCTCGCGGAAGGCGGGGTCGTCGACCATCCCGAGCACGGCCGCGAAGGTGTACGGGAGCCGGACGGGCTTCTCCTCGGGCGGGTCGTCCGCGCGCCCGACAACGAACGGATAGGCGCGCTCGGCGAAGGCGGTCAGGTCTTCGTCGTCGACCTCGCCGAAGTACGCGCGCTCGAACCGATCGAAGCGGTCGACGAGCTGGTCGAGCCGCTCGATGTCCAGGTCTCGGGCCTTCTTCGGGTGGAGCGCGAAGAAGTACCGGAGCACCGCGGGTTCGAGGAGCTCGAGCAGCTCGGGGACGGTGACGATGTTGCCGGCCGACGAGGAGAGCGGCTCGCCGTTGAGCGTGAACCACTCGTACACCATCGGCACCGGCGGCTCGCTCCCGAACACGTTCCGCGCCACGTCGACGCCGGAGGGCCACGAGCCCTCCGCGTGGTCCTTTCCGAACGGCTCGAAGTCGACGCCGAGCACGTCCCACTGGCCGGGCCACTCCAGCCGCCACGGGAGCTTCCCCTCGCGGAACGTGGCGGTTCCCTCGTGGCCGCATCCCTCGATGACGTTGTCGCCGACCTCCATGTCGGTGCAGACGTACGCGACGGTCCCGGCGTCGGCGTCGACGCTCGTCACCGTCTCCGTGATCTTCCCGCACTCGGCGCACACCGGGTTGAACGGGACGTACTCCCCGTCGACCTTATCCTGGTACTTCGAGAGCACCTCGCGGACCCCGTCGAGATCCGAGAGGACGGTCCGGGTCACGTCGTCGAAGTCGCCGTCGGCGTACAGCTCCGTGTTCGAGACCATCTCGACCGGGATGTCCAGCCGGTCGGCGTCGGCCTTCAGCAGCGCGGCGAAGTGGGCGGCGTACGACTCGCGCTCGCCGAACGGGTCCGGGATCGCGGTGTACGGCTTCCCGAGGTTCCGGCCGAGCGCGCCGGCGTCCACTTCGCCGAGCCCGACGATCTCGCCGTCCGCGTTCGCCAGCTTCCGCGGGAGCTTGCGGAGCGGATCTTTGTCGTCGGAGGTGAACACCTGCCGGACCTCGTGGCCCCGCTCGCGAAGCACCGCCGCGACGAAGTACCCCCGGATGATCTCGTTGAAGTTGCCGAGGTGCGCGACCCCAGAGGGGGAGACGCCCCCCTTGATCACGATCGGCTCGTCCGGGTCGCGCGCCTCTACCTCGTCCGCCACCACGTCGGCCCAGAAGGCGTGGAACTCCTCGCCGCCGTCCTCGTCGATTCCGTCGGCGCCGCCTCCTGCGCCGCCGGCCTCGCTCCCCTGCTCGGAGAGGATGTGGGGTGAGTCGGCGTCGCTCACGCGTCGCTCGCCCCCGTCCAGTAGGTCGGTTCGTCGCTCCCGGTCGGAATCACGTCGGTTCCGGTGTGGCTACCGCGGAGCACCGCGTCGACGACCGCGCTCGGGTCGGTACCGTCGAGGACGATCGACCGGATACCCGCCCGGTCGATCAGCTTGGCCGCGAGCAGGTCGACGGGCGCGGACGCCCCGGCGTTCCGACTCATGGGGAGGACGATGTCGACGAGCTCCGCCGGCGACATCGACCCGAACTGGGTCGCGTCCGGGTCGGCGTTGGGGTCGGCGTCGTACACGCCGTTAGCGCTCGTCGCGTACACCAGCAGGTCGGCGTCGATCGACTCCGCGAAGGCGGCAGCGACCGCGTCCGTGGTCTGACCGGGGGTCATCCCCCCCATCACCGACACCTCTCCGCGGCGGAGGGCGGCCGCCGCCTCCTCGTACCCCGTCGCCGGCGAGAGGTTCGCGCCGTCGTCGAGCGCGGCGATCAGCAGGCGGGCGTTGAGCCGGGTGGTTCCGATGCCGAGCTGATCGAGCTCGACCTCGTTCGCGCCCAAGTCGCGCGCGGTCTCGATGTACTCGCGCGCGACACCACCCCCGCCGACGACGACGCCGACCTCGCAGCCGTCGGCCACCAGCCGCTCGATCGCCTCGGCGTACGCGGCCACCCGGTCGGAGTCCAGATCCGGCGCGAGCACGCTCCCGCCGATAGAAACGACGACTCTCATTACGGCGGAATACCCCTGTCGCGGTCTTAAGGATTATCAAGCGGAACAGGTGGGAAGGCGGAAACGGGAGATCGGCGACACGGGCGAGACCGGCCCTGCCGCCGGGAAACGCCTAAGCCGCTCGCAGCCCGCCTTCGAGTATGCAACCGATTTCGATCGTCGGGCCGGGAGCGACCGACCTCGCGGGACGCCTCGCGGATCGGCTCGACGGACGAGTGGCGGTCGTCGACTGCGAGACGGAGACGGGGGAGGGTACCCGCCGATCCGCCGACTCCGAGGCGACCGACGGCGGTGTCGCGGTGGGACGAGGCGACGGCGACGGGGTAGCGTCGCCGACCGCAGACACGACGCTCGCGCTCGGCTCCGACGGGTCGTGGACGGGACGCGGCCGCGTCGGCGGGTTCGACGATCTCCTCGACGGGCTCGCGCCCGATCACGACTATCTCGTCGCCGTCGGCGAGTCCCGCCTGCGCGTCCCGACGGTCCTGCTCGGTGCCGACGCGGAACCGGGTGACGTCCCCGGCCCGGTCGTCGCCGCCGCCGACGCGCCCGACGAGATCGCCCTCACCGGGCTCGTCGCGGAGTTGGCAGACGCGGAGCCGTGGATCACCCGGGAGACGCTCGTGAGTCGCGTGGAGGCGTCTGCGGACGCGGACCGCGCCGGCGCCATCGCGACGTTCACCGGGCGCGTTCGGGCGCGCGACGCACCCGACGACGACCGGACGACCCATCTCGCGTTCGAGAAGTACGAGGGGGTCGCGGCGGAGCGGATGGACGGCATCGCGGCCGAGCTGGCCGAGCGCGACGGCGTGTTCGAGGTTCGGATGCACCACCGGACCGGCGTCATCGAGGCGGGCGAGGACATCGTGTTCGTCGTCGTCCTCGCCGGCCACCGCCGGGAGGCGTTCCGGACCGTCGAGGACGGGATCGACCGGCTGAAAGACGAGGTGCCGATATTCAAGAAGGAGACCACGGAAGCCGAGGAGTTCTGGGTCCACCGGCGGGAGTAGTCCCGGCGGCGCCGGGTTGCGAGCGCTCTGAGTGGCCACGGACGTGGGGGCGACCGCGCGCGGACGAGGGCGTTGGCCGTCTCGTTGCGGATCTTTCTGCCGGTACACGACGGGTCCTCACGCCGAACGAACCGGAATCGCTTGGCTACCGACGATCCATATCGAAGGATTCTGAGACAGTTATAAAACGTCTAACCGATTCTGAAATACTTGTGAACGATCCGTCTGACACCTTTTACTCCCCCGTCGTCGCCTGAAACGCGATGAAAGCTACTGAACACCCCCCAACGGTCTTACCTTTATAACATCCTCCGGGGAGAAGCAGGGAGTGTACCATGAGCGCGACTGCAAACCCCTCCACGACCGCGACAACGACCGACGACCTCAGCAAGGAAGAGCGGCTGAAGCGGTACCTGCTCGACCGCGCGGAGGACGGTGAGATGTACTTCAAGGGGAAGTTCATCTCCGAGGACGTCGAGCTCTCGCCGAAGGAGATCGGCGCCCTGATGGTGAAGCTCCGCGACTCCGCCACGGAGCTCACCGTCGAGAAGTGGTCGTACACCGGCGCGACGACGTGGCGCGTCGAGCCGGCCTGACCGTCCGGAGCGTCCCGCCGCGGCCGAACAGCGCGCCCGTGCGCGTCCCCGCATCGACGGACTGACTCCCTTCGGTCCCTGCCACTGAGCTCCGCTCTCAACCCCAGTACCGCTCCCCACTCTCCGTTCTCCCCCGTCTCGCCCGCGACCGCTTCCTCACTCTCGTCCCGCTGAAGGCCGCGCGTCGCTCGATCCGCACGGCTCGGACCTCTCTGTCGACCCGACCGAGAGCCGCTTCGCCCGACGCGGGGTTTATACTCGCCGACCAGCTACGACCGACGATGCCAGAACACGAGGACGGGGAGCCGTCGGGCGCGTCCGACGTTCCGCGTCCGGAGCCGCTCCGGACGTTCTTCCGGGTCGACGAGGTGCGCCGGGAAGACGGTCGCGTTCGGTACGTCGGGGAGTCGTATATCCCGGAGCGCACGCTGCTGCGGAAGCTGGTTCCGGGGTTCCGCGACGCCGGATACGACGTCGACTTGGAGGCGGTCGAGGGGGGGCACGTCGTCGTCGCGACGCCGTTCGACCGCGGGCGCGACGGGGTCCCGTGGGTCAACGTCGCGATGTTCGCGGCGACGGTCCTGTCGACGCTGTTCGTGGGCGCGTACGGGTGGTACTACATCGGCTGGGAGGAGATCGCGGCGGATCCGCTCGTCATGCTGCGGGCGTGGCCGTTCACCGCCGCGGTGCTCGGCGTCCTGATGACCCACGAGCTCGGCCACTACGTCGCCGGACGCTACCACGGCGTCGACGTCTCGCTGCCGTACGTCATCCCGTTCATCTTCCCGTTCGGCACCCTCGGAGCGATCATCCGGATGCGGGGCCGGATGCCCTCGCGGAAGGCCCTGTTCGACATCGGAGTCGCCGGCCCGATCGCCGGGCTGGTCGCGACCGTCGTCGTCACCGCGATCGGGCTCTCGCTCGACCCGATCCGGGTCCCGGCCGAGATCGCGAACGCCTCCGGGCCGGTGATCCGCTTCAACAACCCCCCGCTGTTGGGGCTCATCGCCGACCTCCTCGGTCAGCCGACGGCATATGAGGATCCGTCCCTCTCCGCCCACCCGGTGGTGATCGGCGGCTGGGTCGGGATGTTCTTCACCCTGCTCAATCTCCTCCCGGTCGGACAGCTCGACGGGGGGCACATGGTCCGGGCCATGGTCGGCCCGCGACAGGAGACCGTCGCGGCGCTGGTCCCCGGGGCCCTCTTCACGATCGCCGCCTACCTCTACTTCTGGCGCGGCTTCGGCCTCGACCAGTCCGTGGGGCTCTGGGCGTTTTGGGGGGTGTTCTCGCTCGTGATCGCGTTCAACGGCCCCGCGAACCCGGCCGACGAGGAGCGGCTCGACTGGGCCCGCCTCGCCGTCGGGATCGGGACGTTCGTGGTCGGGGCGCTCTGTTTCCTCCTCGTTCCGATCGAAGTCGTCGGGGCGTAAGGGCATCGGGGCGCGGCCGGCAGCGCGTCTGGTCTCCGGAACGTGCGGTCGGCGGGCCGCTCCCGCCGTGAGCTGGGTCAGTCCTCGCGTCGCTTCTTCATCCCCTGTCTGGTGAACTGGGGGGTCGCGCGGAGCCCGCGCTTCCTCCGGAACGAGCGGTAGAGCGCGACGGCGAGCGGGGCGGCGAGCAGGAGGACGACCGCCGCGAGCCGCCACGACTGGGCGAACGAGTAGAGGATCGTCGCCGAGAGCACGCCGACGGCGAGCAGCACCGAGTAGGCGATCCGCATCGCGAGCTTGTCGAGGACGTTCGAGCCGTCGTCGATCGTGACGTCGACGTGGAGGTCGCCGCGGTTCGCCCGGTCGAGGAAGTCGTCGGCCTTCGGGGGAACCGTGAACAGCGCTTCCGCCGTCTTCTGGGCCTGCTGTCCGGCGTCCTCCGCGAGGTTGCGGGCGGTCTGCTCGTAGTACCCCTCCTCCTTGAGGTACTCCGTCGCGGTCGAGATGAAGTCGAACTCGGGGTCGAGCGTGACGCAGACCCCTTCGACGACGGTCGCGACGCGCAACACGAGCGCGAGGTTCGGCGGGAGCCGCAGCGGGAACTCGTAGATCGTCGACTCCACCTGTTCGATGATCTGGTTCACCTGGTACTGTTCGATGTCCTCCCCGCTGGCGTCCGCGATGGCCAGCTCCATGACGTTCCCCATCACGTCGCGGTCGGCCTCCGGCGAGAGGGTCCCCATCGCGATCAGCGTATCGAGGATGCCGTCGATGTCCTGCCGGGCGACCGCGACGTAGAAGTCGACGATCTTCTCTTGGATGAACGGGTCCACGCGTCCGGCCATCCCGAAGTCGTAGAAGATCACGGCCCCGCGCTCGTCGACCGCGAGGTTCCCGGGGTGGGGGTCGGCGTGGAACACGCCGTCCTCGATGATCATCTGGAGGTACACCTCTTGAAGCGTCTCTGCGATGGCGTTCCGGTCGATCCCCGCGTCGTCGAGGGCGCCGGTGTCGCTGATCTTGGTCCCCGGAATGTACTCCATCGTGAGCACGCGCGGGCCGGAGACCGCCTCGAAGGCGGCGGGGATCCGGATCCGATCCTCGTCCGCGAAGTTGGCGCGGATCTCCTCGAGCATCTCCCGCTCGCGGTCGTAGTCCATCTCCTCGCGGATCGTCTTCGCGAACTCGTCCGCGAGGTTCTCCAAGGAGAAGGCCCGCCCGCTGCCGATGAACCGCCGGACCAGCGGGATCGACCACCGGATCGTCCGGAGGTCGGCCTCGACGAGCGACTCGATCCCCGGTCGCCGGACCTTGACGGCCACGTCGGTCCCCTCGTAGCGCGCGGTGTACACCTGCCCGAGGCTCGCGCCGCTTATCGGCTCCCGGTCGAAGTCGTCGAACGTCTCGTCGACCGGACCGAGCTCGTCTTCGAGGACGGTCTTCGACTCCGCCCACGGGGCCGGCGGCACGTCGTCTTGGAGCCCCTCCAACACCTCGATGTACGCCGGCGGGAGGATGTCCGGCCGCGTCGAGAGGATCTGTCCGAGCTTGATGAACGTGGGCCCGAGCGTGAGCAGGATGTCGAGGAGGATGGCGGCGCGTTCGCGCTGCGTCTCGGGGTCGACCTCGCGGCCGCCGCCGAACAGGAAGTACCGCTTCCGGTCTCGCCAGTAGGCGACGATCAGCGGCGAGAACTGCCGCATGACCACGAAGAACCGCCAGTATGCGCGGAGGTTAACCAGCGTAACCACCCATCAGGCGCCGTCGGCCTCGTCGTCCCCGGCCTCGTCGACCGGGATGGTGCGGGAGGTGCCGCCGGTCCGCTTGGGGATCGTCACTTCGAGCACCCCCCGGTCCATCTCGGCGTCGGCGCCGCTACCGTCCGCGTCGCCGGGGAGGGGGAGCTCCACGTCGAGGAACAGCGGTCGGTCTTCACGCACGTAGCGGAACCCCTCGGGGACCGACTTCTCGCGCCGTCCTTCGATGGCGATCCGGCCGTCCTCCGCGAGGACCTCGGTGGTCTCGGCGGCGGCGCCGGGGAGGTCGACGACGAGCACGTACCCCTCGTCGGATTCAAGCAGGTCCGCAAACACCGCGTCCGGGAGGTCCCGGAGCGCGTCGCGTAACGCTGACATGTACAGTAGTACGGTCGCCGCGGCGAAAAAGGTGTGGAAAGGGGGGGACGCTCCCGCCGGGGACCGGTTAGCCGCTGAAGTCGAGATCGAGCTCGCTGATGTCCTCTCCCTGCGACTCCCCCGGAAGAATGTCACCGAGTCCGGCGCCGAACGCCGCGGCGGCCCAGACGACGGCCACGCGTGAGATCCGTTCGAGCCCGGTGGGATCCCCCTCGTGAAGCCGGCCCCAGAGGGCCAGCATGAACGCCGAGGTAAACAGGGAGACGAGCAAGATGCCGGCGTAGCGCCGCGGGACGAGGCCGAGTATCGGGTGGCTGATCGCTATCTGTCGGAAGTCGGCGAAGTACAGCAGGCCGGCGGTCATGACCAGGACGAACCCCACGTGGGCGAGCAGGAGGACGGGCACGCCGCCCGGCGTCACCGCGGCGAACCACGCCGCGATCTCGAAGACGCCCCCCTCAACGAGCAGGGGGAGCGCGAAGAGGACCGACCCCACGAACGCCTCGGCCATGTCGCGGGACGTGTACTTGGTGATTCGCGTGGTGAACGCGGCGCTCCCGGGCATCCGCTCGACGAGCGAGATGGTCTGGCGAACCTCCTCGCGCTCGTGCCCCTCGTCGACCGTGTCGCGCAGGGCGTCGAGCTTCGCGAGCAGGTCGTTAATGTCCGGGTCTGCGGGACCCTGTGTGGCGTCCCGCTCGCGTGCGGCGTCTGATCTGGGGCCGCTCTCGGGGGAGTCGGCCCCCCCGCGAGGCTCGGAGTGATCGGCGTCACCCTCGGAGCGAGAGCCGTCCATTGGGGGTCGATCGAGACCGTGGTTTAAAAAGCGTGCCGGCGCCCTCGCGGCTGGCGGCGGCGAACGAGTTAAGTAATGGGGTGTGCTATCGTGGCACACGAGGTGAGTACGGAAGATATCGAGGACCGGGCCCAACAGCGACCGACGATCAGGTGGTATCGAACAGAGGTCTGTCCAGACGGCTTCCGGACGCGGGTCGCGTCCCCGTTCCGGGGCGCGCCCCCGGCGACCGCTTCGCTCGCCGCGGCTTTTTGAGGACGTGCGCGGACGACGAGCCGACGCTACGCCGCCGGGTCAATCCGCGAGCAGAACGCCGTGAGCGCCGCGTTGAACGCTTCCGGCCGTTCGAGCATCGCGAGGTGCGCGGCGCCCTCGATCGTCGCGCGCTCGCAGTCCTCGATTCGCTCCGCGAGGTAGTCGTGGTAGTCGACGGGCGTGAGCGCGTCGTGTTCGCCGACGACCGCGAGCGACGGGACCGCGACCTCGTCGAGGCGGTCGCGGACGTCGAAGGCGTGGCAGGTGCGGAAGTCGCGTTCGGTGACGGCGCGCCCGCACGCCCGCATCCCGGCGCGCGACAGCTCCGCGTACTCCGGCGGCGCGTCGTGGAACAGCCGGTCGGGCTCGTGGAGCAGTTCGATCGCCCGATCGAAGTCGGTCGCGAGCGCGGTGCGGAGGGGTTCGGCGACGGTGAGCTTCGCGCCCGTGCCGGCGAGCACGATCCCGTCGAGCGACAGGTCGCGCTCCATCGCCACCCACAGCGCGACGGCTCCCCCCAGCGAGTTGCCACAGAGGACGGTCGCGCCCGTCGCCTCCGCGACGGCGACCACGTCGTTCGCGTACTCCGCGAGCGCGTCGCGCCCGGCCGGCGCGTCCACGTCGTCGCTGTCGCCGTGGCCCGAGAGGTCGAGCGCAACGACGGGGAATCGGTCGCTCACGCGCGCCTGCGCCTTCCAGATGTCTTTGCTCCCTCCGCTTCCATGGACGAAACAGACCGTCGGTCCGTCGCCGCCGCGGTCGGAGATTCGGTAGGCGGTGTCGCGCCCGTGGTGTGTGACCCGCTCCATGGAGGTTGGTCCCGCGCGCCGCCTCATAAAGGTCGCCGCCGCGCCCGGATCGACCCCCGAACCGCAACACTACCGATACGCCGTCGATATCTCACGTCATGCGATTTTAGGCGATATATTTATATACTCTCGCGCCTAACTTGTAGTTAGCATGAATCACCAACAGACCCGATCGACCGGCGACGGCGCGTTGCTCCGCCGGTACGAGTACGAGGACGGGTGGGTCGTCGCCGCCGATCTGGGCGCCGACGCCGTGAACGTCTCCGTCGACACCGTCGGCGAGACAGCGATCGTCGTGATCGAGGGAGACGGCGAGCCCGTCGAGTCGGAGTTCGAGCTCCCGGGCGAGGCCGATTCGGTCGTCGTCGAGAACGGCGTGATCACCGTGGAGGGACAGCGATGAAGCTCACCGTCAGACCGCTGAAACAGAAGGACGCCGGACGCCGCCTCGCGGCGATCGACCGCGTCGCCGCCGAGGAGCTCGGGCTCTCCGGCGGAGACATCGTTCGCGTCGAGGGACCGGACGGGGCCGCGATCGCCCGCGTCTGGCCCGGCTACCCCGAAGACGACGGAACCGGCGTCGTGCGTATCGACGGCCGACTTCGCCAGGAGGCGAACGTCGGGATCGACGACCGCGTGACGGTCGAGGACGTCGACGTCTCGCGGGCGGAGTCGGTGACGATCGCGTTCCCGAGCCAGCTCCGCGTCCGCGGGCAGATCGCCCCGTTCATCCGCGACAAGCTCTCCGGGCAGCCGGTGACCGAGGGCCAGACGATCCGCACGTCGATGGGGTTCGGGCTGATGGGCGGCCAGTCGCAGGCGGTGCCGATGAAAGTCGCCTCGACGACCCCCTCCGGCACCGTCGTCATCACCGACGACACCGAGATCGAGATCTCCGAGGTCCCCGCCGAGGAGCTGGCCGAGCCGAGCGGCGACGGCGACGCCGCGAGCGAGGGTCCCGACGTGACCTACGAGGACATCGGCGGGCTCGACAGCGAGCTCGAACAGGTCCGGGAGATGATCGAGCTGCCGATGCGGCACCCGGAGCTGTTCAAGCGGCTCGGGATCGACCCGCCGAAGGGCGTGCTCCTGCACGGCCCGCCGGGCACCGGGAAGACGCTGATCGCGAAGGCCGTCGCCAACGAGATCGACGCGAACTTCCACACGATCTCCGGCCCGGAGATCATGTCGAAGTACTACGGCGAGTCGGAGGAGAAGCTCCGCGAGGTGTTCGAGGAGGCGTCCGAGGAGTCGCCCGCGATCATCTTCATGGACGAGCTCGACTCCATCGCGCCGAAGCGCGAGGAGGCCGGCGGCGACGTGGAGCGCCGCGTCGTGGCCCAGCTGCTCTCGCTGATGGACGGGCTCGAAGAGCGCGGTGAGGTCGTCGTCATCGGGGCGACGAACCGCGTCGACGCCATCGACCCCGCGCTCCGGCGCGGGGGCCGGTTCGACCGCGAGATCGAGGTCGGGGTCCCGGACCGCGACGGACGGAAGGAGATCCTGCAGGTCCACACGCGGAACATGCCGCTGGTCGACGAGATCGACTTGGACGAGTACGCCGAGAACACGCACGGCTTCGTCGGGGCCGACCTCGAATCGCTGGCGAAGGAGTCGGCGATGCACGCGCTGCGGCGCATCCGCCCCGAGATCGACCTCGAAAGCGACGAGATCGACGCCGACGTGCTGAACTCCATCCAGGTCACGGAGTCCGACTTCAAGGAGGCGATGAAGGGGATCGAACCCTCCGCGCTCCGCGAGGTGTTCGTCGAAGTCCCGGACGTGAGCTGGGAGCAGGTCGGCGGGTTGGAGGGCATCAAAGAGCGGCTCCGCGAGACGATCCAGTGGCCGCTCGAGTACCCCGAAGTGTTCGAGGAGCTCGACATGCAGGCCGCCAAGGGCGTGCTGATGTACGGGCCGCCGGGCACGGGGAAGACCCTGCTCGCGAAGGCCGTCGCCAACGAGAGCGAGTCGAACTTCATCTCGATCAAGGGGCCCGAGCTGCTGAACAAGTACGTGGGCGAGTCCGAGAAGGGCGTCCGCGAGGTGTTCAGCAAGGCCCGCGAGAACGCGCCGACGATCGTGTTCTTCGACGAGATCGACTCGATCGCGACCGAGCGCGGCAAGAACTCCGGTGACTCCGGCGTCGGCGAACGCGTCGTCTCCCAGCTGCTGACGGAGCTCGACGGGCTCGAGTCGCTGGAGGACGTGGTCGTCATCGCGACGACGAACCGCCCGGACCTCATCGACTCGGCGCTGCTCCGCCCCGGCCGGCTGGACCGCCACGTGCACGTCCCCGTGCCGGACGAGGACGCGCGCCGGAAGATCCTGGAGGTCCACACCCGGAACAAGCCGCTGGCCGACGACGTCGACCTCGACGCGATCGCTCGGAAGACCGAGGGGTACGTCGGCGCCGACATCGAGGCGGTGGCCCGCGAGGCGTCGATGAACGCCTCCCGGGAGTTCATCGGCAGCGTCACGCGCGAGGAAGTCGGCGAGTCCGTCGGCAACGTCCGCGTCACGATGCAGCACTTCGAGGACGCCCTGGACGAGGTGAACCCGAGCGTCACCCCCGAGACGCGCGAGCGTTACGAGGAGATCGAACAGCAGTTCCGCCGGTCGGAGGTCGAATCTGCGGAGACCGAGCCCGGCACGGCGTTCCAGTAGTCGGCCCGGCTTCGGTCAGCGTCGGTCCGCGGCGGCGATTTTTCCAACGGTACCCGACGGCTCACACGACGCCCAGCGTCGACAGCAGGTAGAGCACGGCGACGACGACGATCCCGATCGTGACGAGCCGCCACGCGAGCTTCAACACGAACTTCCCGAGGATGATCACGACTGCCACGGCGACGAGCGCGACGAGTAGCTGTCCGGTCTGGCTGCCGAGGATGCCGGCCTGAAGCGGTATCGAGGCCGCGAGCGCGGCGAGCGAAGTGGTCATGTCCGCGTCCACGGCGAGGTCCGGCATAAGTTTGTGGGAGGGCGCTCGAGCGGCCAGTTGTCGAACTCTGACAGGTTCGCAGCAAGAACTTCGCCAAACGACGACAAATGATCACCGGTCCGTCGGCCGTGAGCGCGGGACCGCGCCGCACCCTTCGGCGCATCGCCGTCTCGAAACCCCCCTTTTGTTCCGGTGGGGAGACGGCTCATTACCCCGGTTTTCTCGGTGGCCGATCAGTTTCACCCCGGTCTGGCTACGCTTATGTGTCCGGAGTCCGTTCGTTGCCGACGTACCGAAATCCAACGTCAGACGCGCGGAACGGACGTTGCATAACGAATCGTACATATCGCGACTGTCGGGTCCGAACATCCGAACGTACAAGGGCCCGCCTCGCCAGTACATCAACACTACAGATGATCCATATCCCACGCCAACCGAGCGGGGTGGCCGTCGAATGAGCAGCGACGGCGTCGCCGCCGACGAACTCGAACTGCCGATCAAACGCACCACGGGCGAGACGATGGAGGAGCGTCTCACGGCCAACGCCTATCACAACATCCTGCCCGCGCGCTACCTCCGGAAGAACGCGGACGGGGAGGCGATCGAAGACCCCGAGGAGCTGTTCGACCGCGTCGCGCGCAACGTCGCGCTCGCGGAGGCCGTCTTCGAGGCCGAGAAACAGGGCGTCGAGGTCACGGTCACGCCCGACCAGCTGAAGCCCGACCACCCGCGGCGCGACGAGCTCGCCGCCGAGGTCTTCGGCACGGGCACGACCGCGGACGACGAGGTCGAGACGGCGCTCACCGCGCACAACGTCAACAAGTTCGCGTACGACACGGTCGTCCCCGAGCTGCCCGAGAGCGTGCGCGACCACGTCGAAGCGACCGCGGACCGGTTCCGCGACGGGATGGAACAGCTCTCCTTCATGCCGAACTCGCCGACGCTGATGAACGCGGGCGACGAGCTCCAGCAGCTCTCCGCCTGCTTCGTCGACTCCCCCGACGACGACATCACCGACATTCACCAGACCGCCAAGGAGGCGGCCGAGGTGTTCCAGTCCGGCGGCGGCATGGGGTACGCGTTCTGGAAGCTCCGCCCCTACGGCGACTCCGTCGGCTCGACGGGCGGCATCGCCTCCGGGCCGATCACGTTCATGCGGACGTTCGACCAGATGTGCGAGACGATCGCGCAGGGCGGCGCGCGACGCGGCGCGCAGATGGGCGTCATGCGCGTCTCCCATCCCGACGTCATCCAGTTCATCCACTCGAAGAACAAGGACGTCTCGCTGGCGCACTCGCTCCGGCTGAACGACCCCGACGACTTCACCCACAACTCCTTCGCGGACGCCTTGGAAGAGGCCCGCGACCTCATCGACGACGACGGGAAGGTCCCCGAACACCTCCGCAACGCGGTCGAGGGCCACCTGTCGAACTTCAACATCAGCGTCGGCGTCACGGACGACTTCATGGAGGCGCTGTACAACGACGAGGAGTTCACCTTCACGAACCCCCGCACCGAGGAGCCGCACATCGCGACGCCGGAGACGAAGGAGATCTACGACATGTTCGGCCTCGGCGAGCACGTCGAGGTCGGCGAGGAGCTCTCGATCCCCGCCCAAGAGCTGTGGGACGACATGATCGAGGGCGCTCACGAGAACGGGGAGCCGGGCGTCATCTACCTCGAACGCGTGAACAAGGAGCACTCGTTCGACGTCGAGGAGCACCCCGATCACCGGATCCTCGCGACGAACCCCTGCGGCGAGCAGCCGCTCGAGGAGTACGAGGCGTGTAACCTCGGCCACATCAACCTCTCGACGCTCGCGGCGCAGGACGCGCCGGACTGGCGCGTCTGGTCCGAGGCGCACGCCGACGAGTACGACTCGCAGGCGGCGGCGATCGACGCCTTCCTCGAGGAGGCGATCGACTTCGAGGAGTTCGACGAGCGGATCGACTACGGGACCCGCTTCCTGGAGAACGTGGTCACGATGTCGGACTTCCCGGTCGAGAAGATCGAACAGAAGGTCCGCGACATGCGGAAGATCGGGCTCGGCATCATGGGGCTCGCACAGCTGTACATCCAGCTCGGGATCCAGTACGGCACCGAGCCGGGCAACGAGGTCGCCCGCCAGCTGATGACCCACATCAACCACGCGTCGAAGCAGACCTCCCACAAGCTCGCCGAGGAGCGCGGAACGTTCAACGACTGGGAGGAGTCGAAGTACGCGAACCCCACCGAGTACCGCGAGTGGTTCGAGCACTACACCGGCCTCGACGCCGACGAGTGGGAAGATGGCTTCCCGGTGCGCAACCACAACACGACGACGATCGCGCCCACGGGCACGACGTCGATGATCGGCAACACCACCGGCGGCTGTGAGCCCATCTACAACGTCGCCTACTACAAGAACGTCTCCGACGACGTGCAGGGCGACGAGATGCTCGTCGAGTTCGACGACTACTTCCTCCGCACCTTAGAGGAGAACGACGTCGACGTCGACGCCGTCAAACAGGAGGCCCAAGAGCAGATGGCGACGAACGAGTTCGACGGCGTTGACGGCCTGGAGACGGTGCCGGACGCCATCGGCGAACTGTTCGTCGTCACCGGCGACCTCTCCGGCAAGCAGCACGCGGCGGTCCAGTGCGCGTGTCAGGAGGGCGTCGACTCCGCCATCTCGAAGACGTGTAACTTCCCGAACGACGCCACCGCCGAGGAGATGGAAGAGGTGTACCGCTACATCTACGACCACGGCGGCAAGGGCGTCACCGTCTACCGCGACGGCACCCGCTCGAAGCAGGTGCTCACGACGCGCGCGAAGAACACGGAGTTCGCCGACGAGAGCGAGGCGGCCGAGGCGATCGTCGAGCAGATCGGCGAGGTGTTCGGCGGCATCGAGTCGTTCCTCGACAACGAGGATGTCCAGCGGGCGATCGACGCGGAGATCTCGGACCTGCTCGAGGCCAGCGAGCAGCCCCGGATCGACTACAGCGAACGCAGTCCGCGCCCGGACTCCCTGAACGGCGTCACGCAGCGGGTCGAGACGGGGTACGGAAAGCTGTACGTCACCATCAACGAGGACGAGAAGGGGCTGCCGTTCGAGCTGTTCGCGAACATCGGCCACTCCGGCGGCTACACCAACTCCTTCACCGAGGCGCTCGCGAAGGTCATCTCGACGGCGCTCCGCTCGGGCGTCGACCCCGAGGAGATCGTCGACGAGCTGCAGGGCACCCGGAGCCCGAAGGTCGCGTGGGACAAAGGCGAGCAGATCCAGTCTATCCCGGACGCGATCGGCACCGCGCTCCGCCGCTACCTCGACGACGAGATCGACAAGGGGATCCCCCAACAGCAGAGCCTCGACGACGTGGAGGGCGTCGCCGAACCCCCGAGCCAGACCGACGGCGGCGCGGTCAGCGCGTCGTCCGCGACCGACGTTTCGGGCGCCGACGCTCCCGAGACCGCGGACGACGCGGCCGGCGCCGACGACGCGATGCAGGAACTGATCGCGGCGGGCGAGTCGCCCGAGTGTCCCGAGTGCGGCGGGATGAATCTCTACTACTCCGAGGGCTGCAAGACGTGCGAGTCGTGCGGCTGGTCGGAGTGCTAGGCGGGAGCGGCCGTCGGTAACGGACGCTCGACGACGCGATTTTCGCTTCTTGCCGTGGTGTACTGCGCACCGCTATCGACCGCGTTCGGGCTACGCGCACGTCACGGAACGCAGGTCGGTACCGACACAGCGGCGGAACGAAACCGGACGGCAGGAGAGAGCCGCAAGAGACCGAGAGAGTTGAAAGACACCGGGAGAGACCGCCGGCGTCGAACCGCGTCGTCGCCTCAGAACGTCTCCAGGTAGCGGTCCTCCTCCCACTCGGACACCTGGGTGAGGTACTCGCTGAACTCCTGGGACTTCGCCTCGGCGAACTTCTCGGAGGTGTGCGGACCGAGCGCCTCCTGCATCACTTCGTCCGCCTCCAACTCCTCGACCGCGGCGCCGAGGTTCGGCGGCAGCGTCTCGATGCCGTACTCCTGACGCTTCTCGTCGTCGAACTCGTAGATGTCCTCGCGGACCGGGTCGCCGGGGTCGGCCTCCGTCTTGATCCCGTCGAGGCCGGCGGCGATGAGCGACGCCATCCCGAGGTAGGGGTTACAGGACGGGTCGGGGCTGCGGACCTCGAACCGCGCGGAGACGCCGGCCGCGTCGGGGACGCGGACGAGCGCCGAGCGGTTCGTGTCGGACCACGCGACGTAGATGGGTGCCTCGTAGCCGGGCACGAGGCGCTTGTAGGAGTTCACGGTCGGGTTGGTGACGGCCGTGAACGCGGGCGCGTGGTTCAGGATACCGCCCATGAACTGGTAGGCGGTCTCGCTCAGGTTGAACTCGTCCGAGTCGTCGGCGAACGCGTTGCCGTCCTCGTCGAACAGCGAGATGTGGCTGTGCATCCCCGAGCCGTTGATGTCGGCGATCGGCTTGGGCATGAACGTCGCGTGCAGGTCGTGCTGCTCGGCGACCGCGCGGACGACGGCGCGGAACGTCGCGATGTTGTCCGCGGTGGTGAGCGCGTCGTCGTACTTGAAGTTGATCTCGTGTTGCCCCTCGGCGACCTCGTGGTGCGAGGCCTCGATCTCGAAGCCCATCTTCTCCAAGGTGAAGATGATCTCCTTGCGCACGTCGGACGCGAGGTCCTTCGGCGCCAGATCGAAGTACCCGCCGTTGTCGTGGGGGATCGTCGTCGCGTTGCCGTCGTCGTCCTTCTCGAACAGGAAGAACTCCGGCTCCGGCCCGATCGAGACGGAGTAACCCATCTCCTCGGCCTCCTCGAGGACGCGCTTGAGCACCTGACGCGGACCGCCGACGAACGGTTCGCCCTCCGTGGTCACGATGTCACAGATGAGCCGCGCGGCCCCGCTGTCGCCGTTGCCGTCGCTCCGCCACGGGAGCACCGCGAACGTCTCGGGGTCGGGGACGAGACGCATGTCCGACTCCTGAATCCGTACGAACCCCTCGATGGAGGAGCCGTCGAAGTAGATCCCCTCGGTGAACGCCTTCTCCGCCTGGTGGGCGGGGACGGAGACGTTCTTCACGACGCCGAGAATGTCGGTGAACTGGAGCCGCAGGAAATCGACGTTTTTCTCTTCGATCTCGTCGAGTACTGCCTGTTCTTCGGCCGTGAGGCCGCCGTCCGGTTTCGCGTGTTCGTCCGTCATGTTCTGGACGTTTCATTCGTTATCTGCCAGTATAAAGGCCTTATCGCTTGGCGCATGAACCGCCAGTCGCGCAAAAATGCTGGACGTTCGTAAAATTATAAACCCCTGACGACGTGGATAGGTGTGATGACGTACGAAAACCTCGATGCGAAACTCGTCAACTCCCTTCTCAGCAACGGGCGGGCGAGTCTCAGAAGCCTCGGCGACGAGCTCGACGTATCGGTGACGACGGTGTCGAACCACCTCCGCGATCTCGAGGACGAGGGGGTGATTCGGGGGTACACCCCGATCGTCGACTACGACAAGCTCGGCTACGACGTGACGGCGGTGCTCCAGCTCAAAGTCGAGGGGAGCGCGCTCCCCGACGTGACCGAGAAGCTCCGGCAGGAGAAGCAGATGGTGAGCGTCTACGAGGTCACGGGAGATTACGACGTGATCGCCATCGGGAAGTTCACCGACACGGACGGGATGAACGAGCAGATCAAGTCGATCCTCACCGACGCGGACATCCGCGAATCGAACACCAGCGTCGTGCTCAACCCCGTCACCGAAAACGAACAGTTCGACCTCGACCTCAACGAGGAGTAGTCGCCGCCGAGCGCACGAGGACGAGTCGTCAGTCCTCCGCTCTCCCCTTTCCGTATCCGACTCCCGGTCGCGCTGGTCCCGCCTACTGCTCCGCGGCCGCCGCCTCCAGGACCTCCACGGCCGGCAGCGGCTCGCCCGTCAGCGCCCGGATGTACGCCCCGCCGGCGATCGAGACGTGCGAGAACGCCGACTCGTCGAGCCCGTACATCTCGATCGCCCGCGAGGTGTCGCCGCCGCCGACCACCGAGAAGCAGTCGGTCTCGGCGATCGCTTCGAGCACGCCCACGGTGCCGTCCGCGAAGCGCTCGTCCTCGAAGACGCCGAGCGCGCCCTTCACGAACACCGCGTCGGACTCGCGGATCGGCGGCTCGTAGGCCGCCACCGTCTCCGACCCGACGTCGAGGTACCCCTCCGTCTTCTCGTCGATGTCGTCGACGGCGACCTCCGCGCGGTCGCCGTCGGGGCCCTCGTACGCGAGGTCGGTCGCGAGCCGGATCTCGTCGCCGCGCTCGTCGAGCACCGACTCGATCAGCTCGCGGTTCTCGTCCCACTGCTCGTCGAACAGGTCCATCTCTCCCACGTCGTGGCCGACCGGGTGCCCCGCGGCGCGCAAGAAGAGCTCGCCGGCGACGCCCCCGAGCAGGAAGCGGTCGACCCGGTCGTCTAAGGCGTCCATCACGCCGATCACGTCGGTCGCCTTCGTCCCGCCGACGACCATCGTCACCGGGCCGTCGAACTCGCGGGTCGCGATGGCGGTGTTGGCCTCGTACTCCGTCTCCATCACGCGGCCCGCGTACGAGGGGAGCGCGAGCGGGAAGCCGACAAGCGAGGCGTGCTTCCGGTGGGCCGCCGAGTAGGCGTCGTTGACGTACGCGTCGAACCGCGGGGCGAGCGTCGTCACGAACTCCGTCTCGGCCTTCGCCTCGGGCGACTCCTCGGGGAGCTCGTCGTCGCACATCCGGGTGTTCTCCAACAGGAGCACCTCGCCCGCGCCGAGCGCGTCGATCGCCGCCAGCGCCTCGTCGCCGTAGGTGTCCGCGACGAAGGCGACCTCGCGGCCGACGTGGTCCGCGAGGATGTCGGCGTGCCCGGCGAGCGACGTGAAGTCGTCCCGGCCCGGGCGGCCCTGATGGGCCAGCAGGACGACGCGGTGGCCGGCGTCGGCGAGCTCGCGGACCGTCTCGGCGTGGCGCTCGAACCGGCGGTTGTCCTGCGGTTCTCCGTCCTCGATGGGGGAGTTGAGGTCGAGCCGAACGAGGACGCGCGAGTCTGCCGGGAGGCTGTCGATGGTGTCGAACGTGGACATGAGTGAACAGTCGTCGATGAAATATTTAAGCGGTGGTTCTCCGGGGGAACGTTGCCGCCGGGGTGCCGGGGCGTTCGCTCGTCCGGCCGCGATCAGCCGCTCACGCCTCGTCGTGGACGTACGCGGCCATGTCGAGCATCCGGTTCGAGAAGCCGTACTCGTTGTCGTACCAGGTGAGGATCTTCAGGAGCTTCCCGCCAGCGATGACGTTCGTCGACTGCAGGTCGACGTAGCTGGAGAAGGGGAGCCCGACGATGTCGCTGGAGACGACCTCGTCGTCGGTGTAGCCGAGCACGCCCGCGAGCGGGCCGGAGTCGGCGGCCTCGCGGAAGGCGGCGTTCACGTCCTCCTCGGTGACGGTCTCGTCGAGGCTGACGACGAACTCGGTGAGCGAGCCGGACGGGACCGGCACGCGCATCGCCATCCCGTCGATCTTCCCCTCCAGCTGCGGGAGGACCTGCTGTGCGGCGCCCGCGGCGCCCGTCGAGGTCGGCACGATGTTCTCGGCGGCCGCGCGGCCGCGGCGGGTCTTCGCCTTCGGCCCGTCGATCAGGCTCTGGGAGCCGGTGTACGCGTGGACGGTGGTGAGCGTGCCGGCGTCGATACCGAACTCGTTGTCGAGCACCTTCGCGACCGGCGTGATGGAGTTGGTCGTACAGGAGGCGTTCGAGATCACGTCGTCGCCGTCGTACTCGTCGTGGTTGACACCGTAGACGAGCTGTTTGACCTCCTTCTCTCCCTTCGGGGGCGCCGAGATGATCACGGTGTCGGCGCCGCCGTCGATGTGCGCGCTCGCGTCCTCGCGGGTGCGGAAGACGCCCGTACACTCCAACGCGACCTCCACGTCGAGCTCGTCCCACGGGAGGTCGGCGGGGTCCTGCACGTTGTACAGGTCGACCGAGGTGCCGCCGATCGTCAGCGCGTCGCCGTCGCGCTCGACGCCGTCGAGCCGGCCCATGACGGTGTCGTACTTCGCGAGGTACGCCATGTCGTCGAAGTCCATCACGTCGTTAATCCCGACGAGCTCGATCCGCGGCGATTCGAGCACCGCCCGGAACACGTTCCGCCCGATCCGACCGAAGCCGTTGAGGCCCACCCGGACGACTTCGTCGTCGCTCACGTCGTCGGCCGCGGCGAGATATGATTTACTCATGTTCGAAAAAGGTAAGCCCAGATACTTAAAACCGACCGAGTCGGCGCGTGACGGTCACTATCGTTCGATTTTGTTACGGACGGTCGGTTCTCTTCCGGGGCTCGCCGCTCGCGGGGTTCGACGGGCCGACCGGGAGACCGAGCCGGCGAGAAGTGAGCGCTGAACACACCGCGTACCGCCCGCACGACCCCGAGCGGCGGCGAAGACGGTCGTGGACAGAAGGCTTATCGGGGTCACCGCCGTCACGTGAGACATGGACAGAGACGACCGTGACGATCCGTTCGGCGACTTCTTCGAGGAGATCGAACGGATGATGAACGAGATGGCCAACGGGAACCCCGGAGACGAGGACGCCGGCTTCGGCTCGGCGACGCACGTGGACGCGTACACGACCGAGGACGGCGTGCGGCTCGTCGCCGACCTCCCGGCCGTCTCGAAAGAGGAGCTCTCCCTGCAGTGCGACGGGGAGGCGCTCACCATCTCCGCGGCGTCCGACCGGCGGGAGTACGACGAGACCGTCGACCTCCCCGCCCCGGTCGACGAGCACTCGGCGGACGCGACGTTCAACAACGGCGTGTTGGAGGTCGTGTTCGACCGCGACGACGACTCCGCCTCGATCGACCTAGAGTAGCCGGCAGTCGGCTTCCGACTTCGCGTTCGGTCCCCGGTTCACGCCCGGCTTTTCTCACTCTCCTGCCGCCGCGGTCCGCTCGATCAACCCCGCGAGCCGGTCGTAGAACCCCGGCTCGTACTTCGTGGCCGCGTCGACGGTCGGCCGCGCGTTCGTCTCGTTGACGACCAGTCGCCCGTCGGTCTCCAAGAGGTCGACGCCGAGGTAGTCGATATCGAGCGTCTCGGCCGTCCGCTCGGCCAGATCGCGTGCGCGGTCGGAGAGCCCGACGCCGGTGGCCGCGGCGCCGCGGTGGACGTTGTGTTTCCACCGCCCCTCCTCGACCGCGTCGGCGGGGAGTCGCCGCTCGACCGCGCCGACGTACGCGCCGTCGACGACCATGGCTCGGTAGTCGCGCGCGTCCGGGAGGAACTCTTGGATCAGGTACGACTTGTCGCCGGTCGCGCGGTAGTCGTGGACGAGGTTCAGGTAGTCGACGACGCCCAGAAGCGAGTCGAGGTCGCTCGCGGTCGCGACGCCGACCCCGCGGGTCGCGGAGTTCGGCTTGACGACGACGGGGTAGGAGAACGGCTCGACCGCCTCGGTGACGACCGCCTCGTCGACGGGGTTCGACACCAGCGTCGTTCGCGGGGTCGGGAGCCCGGCGTCGTCGAGCGCGGCGAGCACGCCCGCCTTGTTCCGGGAGGTGAGGACCGCTTCGCGGCCGTTCACCCACGGGACCGACAGTCGCGTGTCGACCACGGCGCCCTCCATGAGCCGCGAGGGATAGACGAAGCCGGCGTCGAAGTCGGCGAACTCGCCGTCGCCGCCCGCCGCCTCCTCGCGATCGGCTCCCGCGGAGACGCGGAGCGACCGCTCTTTGGCCTGCACGTGGTCGACCGCGACGCCGCGGTCGGCGAGCGGCCCGCGCACGCGCTCGAACGTCTCGGCGTCCGTCGTCATCGCGAGCCGGAGCATACGTTCGCTCGGGACCGTTCGGACTTAAAAATCGCGCGGGGCGAACCCCGCCCGGCTCACTGCAGGTGGCCTTCCTCGCGGAGCTGTTCGGCCTCGCTCTTCTCGTAGCGCCACGAGATGTCGCCCTTCTCGTCTTGCCAGTCCCACGGCTCGACGAGGACGATGTCGTCCTCCCGGATCCAGACGCGCTTTTGCATCCGACCGGGAATCCGCGCGGTCCGCTCTTTCCCGTCCGCACAGCGCACCCTGACCCGGTTCGCGCCGAGCATCTCGACGACCTCCGCGAACACCTCGTCGTCGTCGGGCATCCGGAGGTCGTTTCGACCGCCGCCGTCTCCGTTGCTCATGCGTACGCGGTGATACGCGCTCCCGGAAATAAAAGGGCCGCTCTCCGCGCGGAAGCGCCCTTTTTAATTCTCGACGCGGCGACCGGAGCGTATGCGCGACACACTCGGATCCGAAGGCATCGCCGGCGTCGTGATCGTCCTCGTCGCGGTCGGCGTCTTGACCGTCCACGATCCGGTCGTCGGGGCGGGCGTCACGATCCTGCTGGCCGGACTCGCGCTGATCGCGAAGGGGATCGCCGACTCGACGATGCGGGCCTTCGGGCTCAAGTAGCCGCTCGTGGCCTCACGGCGGCGGATTCTCGCGGACTCACGCGCGGCACGCGCCCGAAAGAGTGATATTTCGTCACCGTCGCATACCGGTATGGTCGACGTACCCGCGTTCGCCGTCGAACTGATCGAACTCCTCGCCGTCGTCATCGGCGCCGGCGCCGCCTCGGTGATCGGGGTCCTGTTGGAGCGCTTCGGGCTCAGCGCCGTCACCGCCGGCGACCTCGCGCTCGGCGCGTGGGCGGTGGGGATGGGGCTGCTGGCGCTGTACGTCGGCGTCGTCGCGCTCGGCTACGAGCAGGCGATCCCCCGGCTGCGGCGGCTCGCCGCCGGCGCCTGAGTTCGGCACGGACGCCGAAGGCGGAGGGGATCACAGCTTCCCGTCTGCCGCCAGTTCTCTGACCGCGCTCGCCCGCTCACGGATCGCGTCCAGTTCGGCTCCCGCCTTCTCGTCGAGATGTGAGTACATGAGTCCCATCCGACCGGTTCCCCGCAGCGTCTCCTCGTTTTCCGCCAGAAAGTCCCAGTAGAGCGCGTTGAGCGGGCACGCGCCCTCGCCCGTGGTCTGCGAGACGGCGTACGGGCAGGACGCGCAGTAGTCGCTCATGCGGTTCACGTAGCTCCCGGAGGCGGCGTACGGCTTCGAGGAGAGCACGTCCGTGCCGAACGACCCCATCGCGACGACGTTCGGCGTGGTGACCCAGTGGTAGGCGTCGACGAAGCCGAGATGGAACCACTCGTTCAGCGCCGCCGGGTCGGTCCCGTAGAGGAGCGCGACGTTCGAGAGCACCATCAGGCGCTCGATGTGGTGGGCGTAGCCGTACTCACGGACGTGGCCGACCGCCTCGGAGAGACACCGCATGTCCGTGTCGCCGTCCCAGTAGGCGGGCGGGAGCCCTCGGGACTGCCCCAGCCGGTCGGCCGTCGCCAGCTCCGGCATCGCCTCGCGGTAGACGTGGCGGGTGAACTCCCGCCACCCGATCACCTGTCTGACGAACCCCTCCGCCGCGTTGAGGGGGACCGGCGGGAGATCGGCGTCTCCGGCGCCGGCGTTCCCGTCCTCTCGCTCTCCCTCGCCGAACGCGTCCAGCGTCGTCGCCGACCCGCCGGCGGCGGAGCCCTCGTCGGAGTCGTACGCGCCCGGCTCGACGCCGCGCTCCCCGTAGGCGGCCTCGACCGCCCGGACGGGCTCTCGCGGGTTCAGGAGCCCGAGGTTGATCGCGGGCGAGAGCAGCGAGTGCGAGAGGAACGGCTCCCCCTCGACCATCGCGTCCTCGTACCGCCCGAACGACGGGAGCCGGTCGCGGACGAACGCGTCGAGCGCCTCCCGCGCCTCCTCGCGGGTGACCGGCCACCCGAACGCGTCGAGCGACTCCGCCCCCCACGTATCGAACCGCTCGCGGACCCACTCGTGGGTCTCGCGGGTGAGCTCGTCGGGGTCGAACCGCGGTCGTTCGGGGGGCTCCCAGTCGTCCGGCGGCGTCTCCTGATTCAGGTCGTCGTAGTTCCACTCGCCGCCGACCGGCTCGTCGCCGTCCATCAGCACTCCCGTCTCGCGGCGGACGTAGCGGTACCACCCCTCCTGTCGGTAGCGGCTGTCGGCGCTCCCGTCCTCTCCGACGACCGGTCGGGTCGCCTCCTCGCCCGGCTCGCCGGTCCACTCGCGCCAGTCGGCCGGCGTCGTCCAGAACAGCTCGTTGTCCACCAGCTCCAGCGACCCGCCGCGCTCGGCGACGAGCTCGCGCAGGCGGTCGCCCGCGCCGTGACTCGCGGGGCGCATGAGCCGGAGGTGAGCGTCGGGTCGGTCGGCGAGGAAGCCGTCTACCCCCTCGCCGAACGACTCGGCTTTCACGTAGCTCACGTCGTGACCGCGGTCGCGGAGCGCGTCGCGGAAGTGCCGCATGGCCGAGAACACGAGCGTCAGCTTGTGGGCGTGGTACGGCTTCCGGTCGGCGAAGCCGTGCGCCTCGATCAGCAGCACCTCGTCGGCGTCGGCGAGCGCGTCGAGGTCGGGGTTGAGCTGATCGCCCAGCAGCCAGAGGACGGCGTCGTCGCTCATGCGACTCCGTATGGGCGCTGACAACGTAGGTGTACGGGCGCAGGGACGGAGGAGCGCTAGTGACGGAGACGAACGAGCGCTGGCGACGGGGTAGACGGTCGCTGGCGACGTGTGTACGAGCCGGGCGGCGGCCGCGATTCCCTCTCGGTCGTGACATCCCCCGCCTTTTTACTCAGCCTCGGTGAGGGGAGAGGTATGGACGAGATCCTCACGAACTGGCTCCTCGGTCTGATCGCCGCCCTCCTCGCCGTGCTCGTGCTCGACTCGACCGGGCAGTCGTTCCTCGAACCGCTCGCCCCGGTCGCGAACGTGCTCGCGCTCGTGACGTTCCTCGCGTTCGTGCTCCTGACGGGGGCGTTCTTCGTGTACACCGCGTCGTTCCGGGACAGATAGGCGCGTCTCGCGGCGACCTCGCCCGGCGCGGGTAGCTTTTTACCTCCGCTCCGTCTGCTCGCGGTATGGAGTACACGACGCTCGGGAACACCGGGACGACGGTCTCGAAGATCTGTCTCGGCTGCATGAGCTTCGGCGACCCGGACTGGCGCGAGTGGGTCCTCGACGAGGAGGAGGGGAAGGCGATCATCGAGCGCGCGCTCGAGCTCGGGGTGAACTTCTTCGACACCGCCAACATGTACTCGAACGGCGAGTCGGAGCGCGTCCTCGGCGAGGCGCTGGCGGGCCACCGCGAGGAGAGCGTCGTCGCCACGAAGGCGTATTTCCAGATGGACGAGTCGAACCCGAACTCGGGCGGGCTCTCGCGGAAGGCGATCGAACAGGAGCTGTCGCACAGCCTCGACCGGCTCGGGATGGAGACGATCGACCTGTATCAGATCCACCGGTGGGATTACGACACGCCGATCGAGGAGACGCTGGCCGCGCTCGACGACGCCGTGCGGCGCGGCCAGGTGCGTCATATCGGCGCCTCGTCGATGTGGGCCCACCAGTTCGCCGAGGCGCTCCACACGAGCGACCGCGAGGGGTACGAGCGGTTCGCCACCATGCAGAACCACTACAACCTCGCGTACCGCGAGGAGGAGCGCGAGATGCTCCCGTTCTGCGAGACGGAGGGGATCGGCGTGATGCCGTGGAGCCCCCTCGCGCGCGGCTACCTCGCGCGCCCGGACGAGGACGTGGACGCAACGCTCCGCGGCGAGACCGAAGAGCACCTCTACGAACACCCGTACCGCGAGGGCGGCGGGCCGGCGGTCAACGAGCGCGTCGCCGAACTCGCCGACGAGAAGGGCGTGAAGATGGCCCAGATCGCGCTGGCGTGGCTGTTCCACAAGGAGTGGGTCGACACGCCCATCGTCGGCACCTCCAGCGTCGAACAC
Source organism: Halorubrum sp. FL23 (assembly GCF_052439115.2). Taxonomy (NCBI): domain Archaea; kingdom Methanobacteriati; phylum Methanobacteriota; class Halobacteria; order Halobacteriales; family Haloferacaceae; genus Halorubrum; species Halorubrum sp. FL23. The sequence goes on along the minus strand of NZ_JBQVRO020000005.1, from coordinate 175,482 downwards.
CTCGAAGACGCCGTCGAAGCGCTCGACATCGACCTCTCCGAATCCGACATCGACTGGCTCGAAGCGCCGTACGAGCCGGTCCGCGTCTCCGGCCACGAGTAGTCGCGGGAGCCCGATCCGACCCTACTACCCCCTAAATCGTGTTTTAGGAATATGTCGAGAAGCTATTTGTGTGCCATTAGTTACCAATAGTGTATGTCCGACGACACCGATCGATCCGCCGTCCGATCGCGCACCGAATACGCGCGCACTCGGCTGCGGTGCCCCAACTGCGGCGACCGCGTCCCGGTGGCCGGGCGAGACGGGAAGACGGCGGAGTGTCCGAACTGCCACCGGCTGGTTCGCGCGTGACGCCGGTTCGGGGCCGCTCGCGCGGCGACGCCGGACGCGGCGACGCTCCCCGCCTCGTCACCTGCATATAAACGCACCGTCGCGGGCAGCACGACAACCCTTTTCGGCGGGGATACCGAACCGGGGCCCATGGCAGACGACGACGCCACCGACGCCGATACCGGCGAGGAACAGGCCGACAGCGCCGCCGAGGGAGAGGACGGCGAGGAGAAGTCCTTCCGCGAGCGCGTCGAGGAGATCCGCGAGCGACGCGAGCAGGAGCGCGAGGAGGGCGACCGCCCCGATCCCGAGGAGATGATGGGCGGCGGCGGCCCGCCGGGGATGGGCGGTGGCGGCGGCGGCAACCCCTTCGCACAGATGATGTCCGGCATGATGGGCGGCGGCGGTCCGGGCGGCGCGGGCGGCCCGCCGGGGATGGGCGGCGGTCCGGGCGGTCCGGGCGGCGCCGGCGGTCGCGGCGAGGAACGCGGCGATCAGGCCGGTAACGAGGAGCTCGTCCGCGAGGTGCGCCAGCTCCGCGACGAGGTCCGCGACGCCACCCGCCAGCTCCAGCGCATCGCGCAGGCCATCGAAGACGACTGACTCGGCGCGGCCCTCTGCGACCGCGGTTTTTCTCGGTGCTCCGTCGATCGGAAGCGTCCCGCTCGTCGGGTGAGCTCACAAGAGGCTATGGGCGGAGCGGAGCCGGTCGCACCGGGCGACCCCGTCAGCTTCGGCTCGCCGACAGCCGATCGATCCGCTCCGGCAGCGCCGGGAGCGCGACGACGGCGACGACGGCGGCGGTCGTCGCGGCCAGCGTGACCCCGAGCGTCCCGGCGAGCGCGTACGCGCCCACCCAGAGTCCGCCGGTGACGGCGAGCGCGGGGATCGCGATCCGGACCGGGACTGCGGGCTCGTCGCCGTCGACGAACCGCCAGCCGATCGCGCCGCCGACGCCGGTAGCGATCCCAATCCCCGCCTCGACCACCTCGCCGCTGTGCCCGTCAGCGACGGCGACGGTCAGTGCGCCCAGGGAGACGACCGCCGCCAGCAGGAACGGCACCGTGGGATCGAGCGCGGGACTGGCGCCGCGGCCGGCGGCATCGTCCCGTCGCACTCGCGAGTCGCCCGCGAGCCACAACGCGGCGAGCACGACGCCCACGCCGACGGCCAACCCCGCGAGCACGTCGACGAGGTAGTGCACCTCGAGGACGACCCGCGAGGCCGCGACGGCGACGGCGACGGCGGCGGCCGCGAAGAGGCGCTTCCGCGCGGTCCACGCCCGGTCGTACGCGAGCGCCAGCGCGAGGTACGCCGCCGCGCCGCCGGTGGCGTGTCCGCTCGGGAAGCCGAAGCCGTCGGAGAGCACCTGCGCCTCGTACCACGCCGACAGCAGCCCCGGGAGCCACGCCGGCACGTCCGCGGGGCCGACGGCGCCGGGCGGACGGGCGACCGCGAACCACGCCTTGCCGAGCGCCGTGGCGGCGTACGCGCAGGTGACGGCCGCGATCGCGGTCGCGCCGGCGCGGCGCGGTGCGGCCGCGAACCGGTCGCTCGCGAACCAGTAGCCGACCGCCAACAGTCCGAAGAGGAACCACGGGTCTGCGAGGTGGGTGACGGCCGCGAAGACGACGACGACGAACTCCGGGAGCGCGTCGACGAGGACGATTTCGCCGATGCCGCGCTCCGCGCTGACGAGTCCGGTCATGCGCCGACCACCCGAATTAGTCGCCGCCCCGATCGCGGGCGTAATCGAGCGCTTTCCCCGGCGTTTCGAGCAGGTTGAGGCCGATCCCCACGATGATGAAGAGGGTGTACAGCCCGAGCGTCGACAGCCCGAGAATGAGCATCGCGGCGATGGCGTACGCCCCGTCGAGGAACGAGAACGCGCCGAGTATCAGCACCGTACCGTACAACAGCACGAGGTACGGCCCCCAGCCGCGGGCGTGGCCGCGGCGCATCCGCGAGCGGACGTACCGCTTCAGCTCCGACTCGACGGCCGGCTTGTCGACGGTGCGTCGCTCGACGTCGTCCTCGAACGCGTCGAACTCCGCCCGCAGTCGGCTCACCTCCTCCTGTAGCGCCGCCACGTCTGGCGCCCCCGCCGGGCGTTCCTCGTCGCCGGCGTCGCCCGCGCCGTCCGACTCACCGTTCATACCCGTGGGTCGGTCGCGGTCGTGTTGTAACTGCCGGTCCGCGCCGTCGTCGCGCGCGGCGATCCTGTCGCCCCGCCCCGCGAGGACGACATTGACGACGCCGCCGATCACGACGACGACGGCGGCGAGGTACAGCCACGTGACCAAAAGCAGGATCCCGCCGATCACGCCGTACACCTGGTACTGCCCGGCGCTCGCGGCGTACACCTGAAAGCCGGCCTGCAGCAGCGTCCAGCCGACGGCGGCGAAGACGGCTCCCGGGAGCGCCTCTCGGATCCCGATGGCGGGTTGGGGGAGGAGGTAGTACATCGGGAGGAAGACGACGGCGAGGAAGGCGGGCAGCGCGAGGACGCTCGCGGTCTCGACGATCGGGACCGTGTCGGCGGCCGCGACGAACGCGCCGACGGCGACCATCACGGCGATCCCGACGCCGACGCCGAAGACGACGGAGGCGGCGTCGGTGACCTGCTTGAGGAAGTCCGGAGAGCCCTCGACGCCGTACAGCGTCACGAAGGCCGTGTCGAGCCCGCGGAACACCTTCAGCGTCGACCAGAGCAACACCGCCACCCCGAGAACGCTCGCGCCCGTCCGGCCCCCGGCGGAGGAGACAGCGGTGCCGACCGCCTCCTCGCCGGCCGGCGTGAGGAACTCGCCGGTTACGGCGACGAGCTCGGCGGCGATCGCCTCCCCGAACACCGCGCTGGCGACGACGACGAGCAGGAGCAGCGCGGGGATCAGCGAGACGAACGCGTAGTAGGCGATGGCGGCGGCGAGGAACGTTACCTGGCGGTCGAGCGCGGTGTCGACGACGCTGCGGGCAGTTCCGAGCGCGGTGGTCGAGTGACGGGACACGCTCTCGGATTCGGTCGACGGCGACAAAAGCGGGGCGGATACGAGCGGATCCGGTTCAGCGAGTGGCCGAAGCCGGGGTGTCAGGCCCCGTCGTCGCCGAGGACCGCCTCCCGCATCTCGGGGATCGAGGCCGTGCTCTTGACCGCCGTGCCGCGGTAGTGCGCGCGGCTCGCCTCGTGGCCGGCCCCGCGCAGGCGCTCGACGAACTCGTCCATCCCGATGGCGGCCTCGCCCCACTCCTTGTACAGGCGGTGCTGGTCGTAGTGCGTGGGCGTGTCGATCTCGCGCGCGACGGTCCCGAGCAGCTTCCGGGCGCGCTTCGCCTCGCCCATGTCGTCGGTGACGCGCTCGCGCACCGCGCGGGCGAAGTCGGCGTCCGCGACGGGCCCGAGCCAGAGCGGTCCGGCGGTGAGCACGCGGTCGCTCCCGCAGACGGGGCAGGCGTCGACGGGGTCCGCGATCAGCCCGCGGGTCGGCTCGCGCCAGAGACAGTCCTCGCAGTGGTCAACGAACCCGAGTTCGTCGATGCAGGCGTCGGCCGCCTGCGCGCCCGACTCGAGTTCGAGGTAGGTCCGCGCGTAGTGGCGCGAGACGTGTGAAACGATCGGACGGGCCGCCTTGTCGTATCGCGCGGCGGTCCGGACCAGCGCGGAGATCAGCGTTCGGAGCCCCATCTCGGGGTGGTAGTCGGTGTTCCGCGGGACCGCGCCGTACTTCCGGATCCCGCTGTTGAGGTGAGCGCCGCAGAGGGGTGCCGTGTCGGTCGCGGTGACGCAGACGAGATTGCGCGCGTTCGCCAGCGCGGCGTCGGCGAAGGGGATCGGCGTCCCGTAGGGGTCCAGATCCACCACGTCGAAGACGTTCTCGTACAGGAGGGCGTTGACGTCGCGGTGAACGGTCTCCCCGTCCAGACCGTTCGCGGCGAGGTTGTCGCCCGCCAGCTCGACCGCGTCCGGGTCGACGTCGGCGCAGGTGACCTCGTACCCCTCGGCGGCGGCGCGGACGCCTCGAACCCCGGAGGCCGCCATCGCGTCGAGGTACGACGCCGCGCGCGGCTCTCGATCGCGATACGCGCGCAACACCGCGACGGTGATGTCGCGGTTCAGCTCCTGCGTGGGGTTGAAGAAGACCCCGCCGCCGGTGCCCTCGCTGGCCCCGTCGCGGGCCTCGGGAACGGAGACGGTGAGACCGCCCTCCTCGATGTCCATACCCGCCGTTCGGCCATCCGCCACAAAAGGGGCCCGCTCCGCGCGCAGCGCGACCCGCTCACGCGCCTACCGCCGTCGAGAAGCGGGAGTTTTAGCCCGCCAGCGAGGATAGAGGAGGTACGAATGATTCCTACGTGGAGCCGACGAGCGGACATCGGTGGCGGAGCGACTCGCGGACGCGTCGCGGTCCCGGAGGCGGATCGGCGATGGTGAGCCCCGCCCGCGTCGACGCGATCACCGACATCGCCTACGGCGCGCTGATCGCGTTGGCGATCGTCCTCATCGCGACGCTCAACGTGAACGACATCGGGGTGGCGTTCGGGATCGGTGTGTTCGCCTCCTACGTCGTCCACGTCGTCTGGAAGATGGCCCGGTTCGACCCCGACTGGATGACCCGCGAGGTCGCCGATCAGGTGGGCAAAGAGGTCGAGAAGAGCGTGGGCGAAACGGTCAACAAGGAAGTGGAGAAGAGCGTGGGCGAGACCGTCAACAAAGAGGTGGAGAAGACGGTCGGCGACACGGTCAGCAAGGAGGTCGAGAAGAGCGTGGGCGAGACCGTCAGCAAAGAGGTGGAGAAGACGGTCGGCGAGACCGTCAACAAGGAGGTCAGCCAAGTCGCCGACGAGGTCACCGACACCGTCAGCGAGGAAGTAACCGGCAAAGTCGAGGAGACGGTGGGCGAGAAGGTCGAGGAGACGGTCGAGGAGACAGTGGAGAAGACCGTCGAGGAGACGGTGGGCGAGAAGGTCGAGGAGACGGTCGAGGAGACAGTGGAGAAGACCGTCGAGGAGACGGTTGGCGAGAAGGTCGAGGAGACCGTCGACAAGAAGGTCGAAGAGACGGTGGACGAGAAGGTCGAAGAGAAGACCTCGGACGACTCGTAGTCGAGCAGCGCGTCCGACCCGCCTTCGAGACGATCGAGGCGTCCGACCGATCCCGCCCGACAGACGGGCACCTGATCCGAGCGCGCGCCGTGACGCCCGCGGCGACCGAGGTCCGTACCGCGACGAACGAGCCTCCAAAAGCCGCTAGTGACAGCCCATCTCTCGGCAGGCGGCGATTTCCGCTCTGATCTGGGAAACGGTCTCAAAAACGGTTATAAATATTCTAACGCTCTTTGAACTGTTTTTAAACAGTCAGCGAAACCGATGAACGGTCCGAAAATCACCGCAGCGATCCTTAATCCGGCTGAAGACGCGACAACGCTCTGGCGCTTATATCCCCCCGGCGCTCCATGCGTCGAGCGAAGACGGTGTTCCCCATGTCAAGCCAAACGTCCCCCTCATCGATTCGGGCGCCGATTCGGATCGGGTCCAGCCTGTCGACCGCCTGCCGGACCAAAGCGATCGCGGGCGTTCGCGCCGCGGCGTTCTGGGCGGCGATCATCCTCCCCCTCGCGTACGTCCCCGCGGCGTACGGCGTGATGGGCTTCGAGGGCGCGTGGAGCGCGCTCGCACTCATCGCCGTCCACATGGCCTGCGTCGTGGTCGGCCACGAGCACAACACCCCCTCCGACGACGCTTCCTCCACCCACCCATGAGCACTACTCAATCTTCCGCGCAGACGACCGAGCAGTCCGCCGATCGAGCCGCCGAATCGACCGCCTCGAAGGCCGACCGCCTCGCGTCCTTCCTACGGGAGGAGGCGGCCGACGGCGAGACGTACTTCAAGGCGAAGTTCATCAGCGACGATGTCGGGCTCTCCCCCAAGGAGATCGGCGCGCTGATCGTCCAGCTGCAGGACTCGGTGCAGGACCTCGAGATCGAGAAGTGGTCGTACACCGGCGCGACGACGTGGCGTGTCTCGACGGCGTAGCGCTCGCCCACGTCATCCGACAGCGATCCGAGGAGCGCACCGACATGGGTCGCGCCCGCGGGCGGGCTGTTTCTCCGGGTTTCGACGCGGCGCAAACACGGTCCGATCGACCGCCACGACACGGGGCGCCTGTGGTAGTTGCTGACGACCTCGACGCCGCCGACCCGCGCGCCAGACACCGAGAGTTATGCCGCGGTCGGCCGAACGAGGGGTATGACACTCGCGGATCCCGACCTCACGGGGTCGACAGCGTTCATCACCGGAACGACCCGCGGCATCGGCAAACAGCTCGCGCTCGCGCTCGCCGACCGCGGCTGTAACATCGTTTCCACCGGGAAGACGACCGACGACGACGACGCCGAGCTCGCCGGCTCGATCGAGCAGACGGCTCGAGAGGTGCGCGACCGCGGGGTCGAGGCGCTCGCGCTCGAGCTCGACCTCCGCGACGAGGACCGCGTCGAGGCGGCCGTCGAGGGGGCGATCGATCGGTTCGGCGCGGTCGACATCGTCATCAACAACGCGAGCGCCATCCAGCTCGCGAACGTCGCCGATCTGCCGGCCGATCGGTTCGACCTCCTGACCGAGGTGAACGTCCGCGGGACCCATCTCGTCGCGCACGCGTTCGCCGAGCATCTCGCGGGGCTCGACGAGGCGTGGCTGCTGTCGAACTCGCCGCCGGTCGTGACCGACCGCTCGCCGGGGAAGGCGCCGTACGCGTGGTCGAAGCTCGGCATGTCGTTCATCACCCTCTCGCTCGCCGAGGAGCTGGCCGGCGACGGCGTCGGCTGTAACACGTTCTGGCCGGTGACGACGATCGACACCCGCGCGACCCGCTACTTCGGGCTCGGGACCGAAGACGACTGGCGCACCCCGGAGGTCGTCTCCGACGCGGTGCTCGAGATCCTGGCGCGCGATCCGGCGGCGTGTACGGGCAACAGCTTCTACGACGAGGACCTCCTCCGCGAGGCGGGCGTCACCGACTTCTCGGCGTACAACCTCACCGAGGGCGACCCGGCGCCGATGTCGGCGCGGCTGTTCGATCCCGAGTTCGAACGCGACGCGTGATCGGTCCGGGCACGTCGCGGTTGCAGCCCCACCGTCTACCACCTACTCAGCGGTCTGGGAGGGGAACACGAGAGCGCAGGCCGACCGCGAGCCCTCATTCCCCAACGTTTGGGAGGTGGATGCCACGGAGAAAACGGCGAGACGGACCCCGTCGGTCACTTGATGCCGCCACCGGCCCGCGGGAGCGGAAACGTCGGTTCGTTAAACGTCGAGCCGACCCACCACGGCGGTTACCAGATCGAGTCTTGAGACAGCGGACGGCTGTCAGGAGCAGTAAGGAACTGAGTGGGTTGGGGCGGATTCGAACCGCCGACCTGCTCCGTGTGAAGGAGCCGTCATAACCTGGCTAGACCACCAACCCGCGCGATTTGACGTATCCGACCTCCGGACTTAAGAGTTACCTTACGGCGAAGGCGCTTCGCCGGGCGGCCCAACCCCGCGACGATCGACGCGTACGCACACCGGGGGCTTCGTGGACCCGTCGTCCGCTCCGGTACTCCCGCGGGATCGACGGCTGACCGTGGTCGACGCCTACTCCGTCTTCGCGGCGTCGTGGCCCCGGTACTCGGCGACGCGTTCGCGCGCCGACGCCACCGCCTCGCGGGCCTCGCCCTCCGCGCGCTCCTCCAGCTGCTTCAGGTCGGCCTGCAGCCGGTCGAGCCGCGAGGGCTCCGGCGCCTCCTCCTCCGCTTCGATGCCAACGAGACTCTTCACTCGTTCCTCGACCGGCTCTAACTCCTCTTTCACGCCCGCTTTCGCGTGCTCAGCCGCTCGACCGAGGTAGTACCGTGCGTCTTCGAAGTGTTTGCTCATATCTGTCCTTTGGTATGCGACGGATATATTCTTTGTGGCTATCTGCCGGGGACAGATTGGGGGTAATCTCGCCGCCGCTGTCGGGTCGAAGCCATCGGCTCCGCACGGCAACAGCGACGAAAACCGGTAAGGAGCGTCAGTACGAGGGTGCCTCTTCGGGCTCTCCGTCCCGCGCGTTCGCGACGCGGCCGAGCGTGAACAGCAGGTCCGAGAGCCGGTTGAGGTAGGTGACGACCGCCTCGTTGATCGGCTCCGACCGCGCCAGTTCGACGACCCGTCGCTCCGCCCGCCGGGTCACCGTCCGGACGTGGTGCAGCCGGGCACCCGCCTCGCCGCCGCCGGGGAGGATGAACGAGCGCAGCGGCTCCAACTCCTCGTCGAGCGCGTCGATGTGTTCTTCCAGCGTCTCGACGTGTCCCGGTTCGACCGCGGGGTCGTCGGGGTCCGGATCCGGGTTCGCCAGATCCGCCTGCACGACGTGGAGGTGGTTCTGGACGGTTTCGAGGAGGTCGTCGAGGTCGTCGTGGCCGGTCGGACGGACGGTCCCGATCAGCGCGTTCGCCTCGTCGACCGTTCCGTACGCCTCGATCCGGGGGCTGGCCTTCGACACCCGGCTCATGTCCCGGAGGTCGGTATCGCCTTCGTCGCCGCGTCCGGTGTAGATGGTCATGCGAGGCTCTTCTCGACGTACTCCACGATGTTCGCGCTCTCCGCCATCGTCACCCCGCGTTCCTCGTCGACGAGGACGGGAACGCCGCGCTGACCGCTGACTCGCTTCACCCCGTTGCGGTCGGAGTGGAGCGCGTCGACCCACTCGGTCTCGTACGCGACGCCGGCGTCGTCTAACGCCTCGGCGGCCTTCTCACACCACGGACACCCGTCGAGAGCGTACAGTCGAACGGACATACCCGATCGATCGGCGCGCGACGGCAAGAAGGTAGGTGGCTCCGGTGTGCGTCCGCCGAGCGAGGGGGCGCGGGGGAACGACGCCGGGCGGGAGGACGCCGGACGCGCAGACAGCGGTCCGCCCGTCAGACCCCGTGGTACGACTCGATCGCCGACCGGTGCTCGTTGGGAATCGGCGCGGGCTTCCCGGAGTCCGGATCGAGGCTCACGAGCGTCGCCTCCGCCTCGGCGACGACTTCGCCGCCGGTACGGATGTCGTGGGCCATCGTTACGCTGGAGGTGCCGAGCTCGTCGATCGCGATCTCGACGGCGACGGTCCCGTCGGTCAGTTCGACCGGGCGCCGGAAGTCGATCGACAGCGACGCCAACACCGTCGCAATCGACGAAAGGTCGGCGTCGAGCACGTCGCGGAAGTAGGTGGTCCGCGCCTGCTCAAGGTACGTCGCGTACACGGCGTTGTTGACGTGGCCCATCGCGTCGATGTCGCGGAAGCGAACGTCGATCTCCGTGGTGTAGGTGGTCACGCCGGTCAGTACAGCAGTTCGTCGTCGTTCTCGATCATGTACAGCGAGCGCGCCGCGATGTTGACCGCGTGATCGCCGACGCGTTCGAGGTCGCGGATCGTGAGGAGGAGCCGCGAGACGTTCTGCATCGTCCCCTCCACGTCTTCCTCGTCGCGGAGCTCGTCGCGCTCGATCAGGTCGCGCACGACGAGTTCGCTCGCGGCCTCGCAGGCGGCGTCGACCTCGTTGTCGGCCTCGGCGACCGCGAAGCACCGCTCGGGGTCCGAGTCGGCGTAGGCGGCCATCGCGTCGTCGAGCATCGCCAGCGTGTCGTCGCCGATACGCTGCACGTCGACGTCGGGGAACACCTCCCGGTCGGCCTCTTTGGCGTACTCCCCGAGGTTCGTCGCGAGGTCGGCGATCCGTTCGAGGTCGGTGATGATCTTGAACGAGGCGGCGATGAAACGCAGATCGCCCGCCACCGGCTGCTGGAGCGCGATGAGGTCCGTACACTTCCCTTCCAGTTCGAGGTAGTGGTCGTTGATCTCCGCGTCGCCGGTGATGACTTTCTCGCCCAGTTCGGCGTCCTGCCGCTCCAGGGCGTCGAGACCCATCCGGAGCCGCTCGGCGACGAGTTCGCTCATGTAGAGCACGTCGTCGCGGAGCCCCTCCAGTTTCGTTTGGTACTGTTCGCGTGGCATCGTGTTGCCGTATCACCCTCACCGGACGTATAAAAACACGTCGCCAGTCGACCGATTACGGGCCCAACAACAAAGGGGGTACCCGTGGGATCGTACGCATATCGATGTCGTTCTCCACCGAAACGCTCCGGCCGCGACACGGCTTCTACGTGCTCGGCTGGATCTGTTTCGGGATCGGAATCGCCCACTCTCGACTGGAAGCGGGGGGGTTGGAAACCGCCCTCGAGGTTCTCATGATCGTGGGGCTGGCAACCGTCGTCTTGTACACGGGGAACGAGCTCCCGGAACGGCCGGTCTCCATCGAGGGGCGGTGGAGAGCGCTCCTGTTGACGATCCTCCTGTCGGTCGCGTTCGCGGCGCTCGCGTTTCTGGTCTGGTTGACGTGGTCGATCGACGGGGTGAACCGGGAGTTATCTTTTCTCCTCGCCTTCGCCGCCTCGCTCGGGGCAGCGGTCGGGGCCCGGGGAAGCCTCTACGCGGTGGAATCCAACGAGCGACTCACCGAGACGCAAGAACTTACCAAGCTCCTCAAGATCAACCAGCGCGTCCTGCGGCACAACCTCCGAAACGAGCTCTCGATCGCGCTCGGACACCTCGAAAACGTCGAGCGCACGGTCGACGGGGAAACCGTCGACGACGATCTCAGGGTGATTCGCGACCACTTGGAGGCGCTCCTCGACACCACGGACCGAACCAGAAAGATCGTGTCGATATGGGACACCAGCGACGAGACCGAACACGATCTGGCGTCGATCGTCGACGACCAGCTCCGCCGGCTGCGTCAGGAGTACCCGAGCGCGACGTTCAGTTCGACGCTCCCGGAGGAGTGCCGGGTAATCGCGCACACCGCGCTCCCGCTCGCGATTCAGGAGGCGCTGGTGAACGCCGTCGAGCACAACCCCGCCGACGTGTCGGTCGACATCACGGTCGAGGCGCTCCCCGATGAGACGGTGGAACTGGAAATCAGCGACACGGGGACGGGGATACCCGCGCCGGACCGAGAGGCCATCGCGCTCCCCGAGGAGACGGCTCTCGCACACACGCGGGGTCTCGGACTGTGGATTCTCTACTGGACTATCAGGGGGTCCGACGGAACGATCGAGTTCGACGAGAACGATCCGGAGGGGACGGTCGTGCGGATCGTCCTGCCGGCACGATCTGAGTCGGACTCGGCGTCGTCGTCGCGGTCGCGCTCCCGGCGCGGATGATGCCGGTGCTGGGCTGCCCCACCCGCTCGGGGTCGACGATGCTCCCGCGGATGTGGTCGCAGTGGTCGTCGGCGAGCGCTAGCGTTTCGCGACGCCCCGGTTCGATATCGATCTGAGCGGTCCCCGCCCGACGGCGTACCCACCGACAGCGTCCGCGATCGACAACGGTTCGGGGGTGGACGCTGTAGCCCGGACCAACCAACTGTCGCCCCCGATCAATGGAAGGAACGCGCACACGCGACGACGGGATCCCGGACCGGCTGACGCTTCACGTCGGCGACGAAGGGAAGCTGCTCGAGCGCGCCCGCGCTCGCCCGAGACCGACCGAACTCGTCGTCTCCCCGGTCGAACTCCACCAGCGGAACGTCCAGCGTCGGCTTCGCGAGGCGCGGCTGCCCAAGGACGCGTTTCGCTTCGAGGATCCGGTCGGGATCTGTCTCCGCGTGTTGGAGAGGGCGGAGCGGCCGACCGCCGCCGTCGACCGCGTGGACCGCCTCTCGCTGATCCGGTCGATCAACGACCCCCCGGCGGGTGACGGCTCGACCGACCGCTCGCTGCCGACGGGCGTGCAGTCCCACGACCCGCGACGCCTCGAGCAGATCCGCACCGCGGTCGAAGCGACCACTAACTTTCACCCGGAGCGGATCGCGGCGTGGACGGAGACGGCCGGCGAACTCGCCGGGCCGATCGGCGACGAGTCGACGGCGCTCCTCGACGCCGGGGTCGGCATCGAACGCGAGCTCCGAGAGCTGACCGCGAAGGCGGTCTCGGAGACGGCGCTCCTGCGCCGCGCGACGCGGACGATCACGGCGACGAACGGGTCGGCGTGGGCGGAGGCGTTTCCGAACGTCGACCGGCTCACGCTCCTCGGGCTCAGCAGCCTGTCGGCGCCTCACACGGACCTCGTCCACGGGCTGCTGGCCGCCACGTCCGTCGAGGTCGACATCCACTTTCGCGAGGGGACCGGGGAGTACCTCCGGCGTCGGGCCCCCGACCTCCTCGCCGTCGCCGACCCCGGAACGGAGGCGCTCGAATGACGGGCGCCGACCGGCTCGCGCTCTCGGCGCCGATCCGCGCGCCCGACGTTCCGGCGGTCGAACTCGCGTCCCCGACGCGTCGAGACGAGGCGCGCAGCGCGATGGCGGTGGCGGCCGCACTCCGGGACCGGGGCGTCCCGATCCGAGACGTCGCCGTCGCGGTCCGCGACCTCGACCCGTACGAGGAGCCCCTGTTCCGGGCGGCGCTCCAGTCCGGGATCGCCCCCGTGTTCTGGACGCAGCTTCGCGTGACGCGAACCCGCCCGTACGCCCTCGTCGAGTCGGTGTGCGAGGCGCTGGCCGGAGACGCCGTGGACCGTGAGACGTTCCTGCGTCCGCTCGAGTTCCGATGGTCGCCGGCGGGGGCGGGCGGGGGCGACCCGCCCGCCGCGGCATCGGACCGCTCGCCGTCCCCGGACCCGGCATGGCCGATCGAACCCGAGGCGGTACACCGGGCTCGGGAGGCCCTCCCGGACGGCTCGCGACCGATCGCGGAGTGGATCGAGCGGGTCGACGCGACGGACGGCGTCGACGACCGGTTCCGGCGGTTCGCCGAGTGGATCGACGGAGCCCCGACACCGGATCCGGCGTCGGTCGCCTCGCTTCTCGACGAGGTGATCGAGGCGTACGCCGACTGCGGCCTCCCGGAGACGAAGGCCGCGGACGAACCGGCGCTGCTCGACACCGAGACCGACGCGCGGGCGGTGGTGCGGGTTCGCACCCTCGTTCGCCAGCTGCGACACAAGTTCGCCGACCGCCTGGAGGACGGGACGCTGGAGCGCTCGTGGGGCGACGTGGCCGACCTCGCCGGCGTGATCGCCACGCAGCGCCCCGGTCGCCGGGAGCACTCGAACGCCCGCGCGCTCGACGTCTTCGAGGCGAACGACCTCTGGGCGCTCGATGTCCCGTACGTGATCGCGGTCGGGATGACCGCCGAGGCGTGGCCGCAGCCGTCGCAGTCCGTGCTTCCGCCGGAGTTCCAGGAGGCGGTTCTCCGTGGCGATGGGGCGTCCGGGACGCTGGCGCCGCAGCCGGCGTGGGTCGGCGGACGCGACCGGGACCAGTTCGTCGACACGCTCCGGGCGGCGGGGCGCTGCGTCGTCTTCACCCGCCACACCCGGACTCCGGGCGGCGACGACGTGGCCCGGTCCCCGCTGCTCGATCACGTCGAGACGCGGCGGGTCTCCGAGGCGGACCGGCGGCGACTGGTCGGGGCAGAGAGCGCGCTCCCGCCGGCGCTGCGGGCGGTCGTCGACGGACGGACCGATGCCGACGGCGGCGCCGCGGAGGGAGACCGTGAGTGACGGCGACGACGGCGCCGCCGGCCCGCTCAGACTGCGGGGGGCACAGCGGGAGATACGGGACGCGTACGTCGCGTCCGACGCCGGGCTGTTCACCCTCGACTGCGTCCCCGGCGCCGGCAAATCGGTCGTCGCCCATCACATCGCCGCCGAGGACATCCTCCGGCGATACGCGGCCGGGGATCCGACGCCCGAGCAGCACGTCGCGGTCGTCTCGTTCAACCGCGACGAGGCGGCCGCGATCGTCCCGGCGATCTGCGACCGGTTGCGGGCGCTCGTCGAGCACGACCTCGTCCCCGCCGCGGCCGACGTCTCCGCGGCGGAACTGCGATACCTCCAGCAGCGCACGCGGCAGGCCCCCTACGCGGGCACCATCGACGGCTTCCTGCGCGGCATCTTCCGCGAGTTTGCCGGCGAGATCGGCTTCGACGAGGTGCCGTCGGTCGGGAACGAGGCGCTCCTGAAGCGGGTCCACCGCGACTGCTACGAGTCGCTCCGCGACGACTCGGCACACGCCGGCCGGCTCCGCGACCTCGAAGCCGCGTACCCCGACGGCGAGTACGACGCCGGCGTCGACGAGATGCTGGCCGAGGCGCTGACGTACTGCCGCGATCGCCGCCTCTCCGTCGGGGCGTTTCGGTCGGCGCTGGTGCGGACGCGCGAGTCGACGTATCCCGACGGGAGGCCCGACTCCTTCGACGACATCGTCCGATCTGTCGAGCGCTTCGTCGCCGGCGGCGGAGTCGACGACAGCGGGGGCGCCACCGAGCGAACCGGCGACCGCGTCCGCGAGACGGTGACCGGCGCGGACCGAGCGCGCCTGCTCGACGCCGACCGCGAGCTGTACGACGCGTGGGACGCGCGCATCGACGACTTCTGCGCCGTCCTCTCGGCGTACCGCGCACGATACCGGACCGCGGTTCGGGAGCGCGGCGCCGTCTCGCACACCGATGTCGCGTACCTCGTGGACGCGTACTTCGACGGGCCCGACGGACGACCGGACCTGCCGGAGCAGCTCCAGTCGGTCGCCGACTCGCGCCGCGCTCGGCTCCGGCGGACGTATCGGTCGCGGATCCGGAGCCTGATCATCGACGAGGCGCAGGACGTCTCGGCCGTCCAACACGCCGCGCTCTCGCACGTCGTGACGAGCGAATCGCGCGTGTTCGCCTGCGGCGACGTCCGTCAGGGGATCTACCTGTGGCGCCACGCCGACCCGCAGTGGTTCGCCGCCGCGACCACCGAGGGGAGGTACCTCGGCGTGGACTGGGACACTCACGAGAACCGGACGGCGACCACCACCTACCGGTGCGTGCCGGCCGTCGCCGCCGGGATCAACGCGATCGCCGAGCCGGTGTTCACCGACCCGGCTCGGGGGGGCCTCGGCGACCTCGGCGTCTCGTACCCCTGGTTGGACGCGGCTCGGGACGGCGGCGACGGGGCGGCGGTCCACGTCTCCTCGTTCGCCGGCGTCGGTCACCCCGGCTCCGCGACGTGGGCGAACCCGGACGGGGATGTCGGCGAGGCGGACGTGCTCGCGAGACACGTCTCGCGGGGGCTCGCCGACGGGACGTTCTGCGACGCCGACGGCGATCCGCTCGGCGTCACGGTGCTGTTCCGCCGCGGGACGCGGATGGCCGAGTACGAGGCCGCCTTCGCCGCGGAGGGGCTCCGCGTCCGCACCGCGACCGACGCGCTGTTCGACTGCCCCGCCGTCGAGACGGTGCTCGCCGTCTGCGAGTGGCTGATCGCTCCCGGCTCCCCGGAGCGCACCGCCGAACTCCTCACCGAATCTCCCCTGAACGCCGCGTTCGACGCGCCTCCCTTCGAGGCCCGGTCGTGGGACCTCGACCGGGTGCTCGCCGACGACCCGCCCGCCGTCGGAGCGTCAGAGCGACGGGCCCTCGAGGGGCTCGTCCGGCTTCGCGACCGGAGCGACGCCTTCGGCCGGCTCCCGGCGAGCGCGTACGTCGAGGACGCGATCGAGGCGCTCGCCCTGCGGGCCGACCCGAGCGGGTACACCGCGGAGACCGATCCGGCCCAGCGAGTCGCGAACTTGGACGCGCTCGTCGAGACGATCGCCGAGTGGGAAGGGGACGGCCGCTACGCGCCCTCGGAGCTGATCGACCTCGCGGAGCCGTTCCGCGAGGATCCCGGCGT
Source organism: Halorubrum sp. FL23 (assembly GCF_052439115.2). Taxonomy (NCBI): domain Archaea; kingdom Methanobacteriati; phylum Methanobacteriota; class Halobacteria; order Halobacteriales; family Haloferacaceae; genus Halorubrum; species Halorubrum sp. FL23. The sequence goes on along the minus strand of NZ_JBQVRO020000005.1, from coordinate 159,430 downwards.
CGGCCCGGCGCAGCCGAGCGCGGCCGGCGCCGCGTACGACGTCGAGTTCCGTACGGTCCACCGGGCCAAGGGCGACCAAGACGACGTGGTCGTCGTCGCCGATCCCGGGTTCGACGTGTGGGCGCGCGGTCCTCACACCCGGCGGTTCGTCGCTCAGGGGCCGATCGCGGGGCTCGCCCCGCCGACGAACACGGACGTGCCAGAGGACATCGCGGTCCCGCCGTTCGAGGGAGGGTTGTACGGCGCCGGGGACGGGTGGGGCCGCGACGCCGGGCTTCGGTGGGCGACGGCCCGCTGGCGCGACGCCGCGTCCGGCCCCGAATCCGCGTCCGGCTCCGGATCTGAGTCCGACTCCGGCCTCGCGGACCGCGACGCGCTCGTCGGCCCCGACAGGCTCCGTCGCGTCGCGGCAAACGAACGCGCCGAGGCGTGGCGGCTGCTGTACGTGGCGGTGACGCGCGCCCGGGATCACCTCGTCGTTCCCCTTCCCCGCTCGGACGGGGGAGCGGACCGGAGCCGGGACCGGTGGCTCGACGCGATCCGCGATGGGCTGGCGTTCCCGCGCGGCGGGACCGACTCCTACGAGTTTCGGCTCGACGCGGACCCGAACCGGAACGCGATCGACGTCGGCGTCAACGACGTCGACCTGTTCGCCGGACGCGACGCCCCGTCCCGAACCGGATGTGACCTCGTCGCCCGGTCCCCGCCGCGCCGCGATCGGCTCGCCCCGTGGGTCCCGCGGTTCCTGAGCCCGAGCACGATGTACCCGCTGACGGAGGACGCGGACCGGTACGCGCTCGCTCACCTGTTGGGCGAGCCGCTGCACACGACGACGAACGCGGTCGCCGACGATCTACCCCTCCGGTTCGACCGGCTCGGTCCCGAAGCGGTCGGCACGTGTCTCCACGACGCGCTCACGGAACTGGTCGCCCGCGGTGTGGACGAACGGGCCATCCGGGACGGGGGACCGGCGGTGCGCGCCGCCTTCGACGAGGCCGTGGACGGGATTCGCACACCGGTCGGCGAGCCCGAGCGTGAGGGGATGTTCGCCTTCTTCGAGACCGTCCTCGACGACTTCGTCGGCTCCGACCTGTGGGGCCGGATCGCGGACCCGGCGACCGAGGTCGGGGTCGAACGCCCCCTGGACGGACTGGCCGAAGTCGGCGGTCTGGAGTTCGAGATCCACGGGCGGGCGGATTTCGTCGTCGAACACCCCACCGGAGAGCGGTTCGTGACCGACGTGAAGATCGCCTTAGCCGAGCCGACCGCCGAAACCCGGCGACGCTACGAGATCCAGATCGCGGCGTACGCGTTCCTCGCGGCCCAGCACGGCGCGTCCGACGCGCCCGTTCACCGGACCGTCGAGACGTTCGGCGTCGCGACCGAGACGACGACCGCCTCGTGGCCGGTCGACGTCGTCCACCGTCGACTGCGGCGGCTTCTCGATCGGTGAGTCAGGCTCGGTCACGGCGCTGACGCGAGCCTTTAAGCCCGTCCGACAACAATAGTGTGTATGGAATCCAAGACTGGATCGGCGGACTCGGGGTCTGCGGAGGACGCCTCCGCCGAGCCCCGACGGCCGACCCCCCTCGACGACGAGGACGCGCTCGACGCCTTCGTCGCCGACGCGGACGCCGCCGTGGTCGAGTTCTACACGGACGGCTGCGGCATCTGTGCGAGCATGGAGCCCGTCCTCGGAAACGTCGCCCGCGAGCTCGACGTCGCCGTCGCCACGGTGAACCCCCGCGACGACCCGCCGCTCGTCGAGCGGTTCGACGTGCGGAGCGTCCCGCTGTTCGTGCTGTTCGTCGACGGCGAGCCGGTCGCGCGCCGCGCGGACGGGTTCATCCCGGGAGACGATCTCACGGCGTGGATCGCGGATCGCGTCGCGTAACGCCGCATCCCGTTGAGCCGGCCGCACGGCCGACGCTCTCCGGTCACGGACGGTCGCTTCGAAAAGGTGTGTTCGCGCCGTCGACGAGATCGGCGTCGTCTACAGGCGGCCGACGTTCTCGACGGCGACGGACTCGACGCCGTCGACCTCGTTGAACGCCTCTTCGACGGCCTCGGTGCCGCCCGCGCCGTCGGGGACGATGACGGTCGGCAGGAGGGCGACGAGCCCGAACGCGACGTCGTCGCGCTGGAAGCCGCGGATCTTGGCGCCCTGCGGGAGCGACTCCTCCAGCCGGTCCTGCAGGTCGTCGAGGTCCACGTCGGGGCTGTTCGGCATGACCTTGATCTTGGCGGCGACGTCTCCCATTGTTAGGGCCCTCGGAAGCCGCAGTCGGGACACTCGTAGAGGTTGCTCTGCTTCCGGCACTTGGCGCACCGGTGGATCGTCTCGCCGCAGTCGGGGCAGGAGAACCGCGCAGCGTTCATCCCGGCCACCTGAATGCCACAGGAGACACACTGCCGGGTGCCCTGCGTTTCACTCTCGCTCATACAGTGATCCACCACCGCGCGACTTTTAACCGTTGTTCTTTGCCCTCGGTCCCGTACGGCCGATTGCGACGCGATACCGTGGTTCATCCGAGCATGAGCGGCCCGATCAACACTCCCATCAGGTGTACTCGCCGCGCGCCGACTCGCGGCGGGACGAGCCCCAGCGTCCCGGCGAGGGCGAACACGCCGACGCCGAAAGCGCCCGCGAACGCGTACGATATCACTGCGAGCAACCCCAGTACGCCGACTGAGAGCCGCGTGTAGTCGGCGTTCCCGACGACGCGGAGGTAGGTGTCGCCGACCAGCAGCACGAGCGCGAAGCCGCACGCCGCGGCGGTCGCGGCCGCGACGAGCAGGATCGGGAGCGCGAAGGGGACTTCGGCGCGGTCGATCGCGACCGTCACGCCCGTCCGCGGCGTCCCGAGCGCGACGAGCGCGAACAGCGCGAAGATCGTGTTCGCCGTGTTCGCGCCGCTCGTCGCGACGACGAACCCGCGGTCCGACTCGTCCCGCGGGACCGCCGGCAGCGCCGCGACCGCCGCGATGGCCGCGGAGACGCCCGGCACGTAGCCGACGACCGCGCCCGCGAGGGACCCGCCGCCGGCGCTGACCCCGAGCCCGCGGCGGCTCATCGCGATCCGGGCGTCGGCCTGCGGCGGGACGCCCCCGCCGCCCATCGCGTCGACGAGCACGGGTGCGCCGAACAGGCCGGCGAAAAGCGGCGCGAGGACCCCGCCGGCGTCGAGGGGCGCCGACGGGTCGGCGTCGAGCGTTGCGAGCCCGAGCGCGGCGCTCGCGAGGAAGGCGACGAGCCCCCCGAGCGCGGCCCGCTTCGAGGACTCCGTGAACACGAGGAAGGCGACGACGACGCCCAGAATCAGCGGGAGGTGGTCCCTGACGACGGGGTAGCCGCGCATCATGCCCCACGTGATCGGGAGCGCCAGCGGGACCGCGAGCGCGACCGCCAGCCCCGACCCGACGGCGGACAGCCGAACCGCCTCCCGACCGCGGCCGGCCACCACGAGCCGATGGCCCGGCAGCGCGGCGACCGCCGTGGCCGCGTCGGGGACGCCGAGCGCGAGCGCGGGCACGATGTCGAGGAAGGAGTGGACCACGCCCGCGCCGAGCATCGCGACGCCGACGAGCAGCGGGTCGGCCGACACCGAGGGGGCGATCCCGGCCAGAAACAGGGCGAAGTTGTTGGCGTGCAGTCCCGGGACGAGCCCGCTCGCGGTTCCGAGGGCGACGCCCCCGCACAGGAACGCCAGCGCCGCCGCCGCGAACCCCGGATCGACGACGGGCCGGACCAGTGCGTCCATCGCGCCGAGGTGGCCTCGGCTTCCGGGATAAACGTGGAGGACGCGAGAGACGCTCGACCGCCGCCGCCGCGGCGATTACGTGCGACGCCGCGGCTCAGCGGTGGCGGAACGACCCGGCGAGAACTCGAATCCGTTACGCCTTCTGGGCCGCCTGCGCCTTCTTCTGGGTGACGTAGCCGGCGATCCGGTTGCGGACGCCCTTCGACTCGACGGTCGTCAGCGCGGTGACGCTCTCCTTGTTCGTCTCGAAGTCCGTGTTGAACGAGTCGGGATACCGTTCGAGCAGGACGTTCCCGAGCTGCTTGATGTACTTGGGTTTGATGGCCATACCGAGCGATACCGCCGGCCCGAACTAAAAGGGTTCGTTACGCCGCGAGCGGGCCGCAGGCGCGCTCGTGCCCATCGACGCCTCGATCGGTTCCCCTCATCGCCGGTTGCGTCTCGCCGTCGGTTACTCCTCACCGGCCCGCGCCTCCGCCTGCTCCCGCCACCCGGTCGCCTCGTCGATTCTGGCGAACGCCTCGCGCTCCGCCGGGCCGCCGCACCGCTCGACCACGTCGGCGAAGTACCGCAGTCGGTCGAGCAGCTCCGCCGTGTCGAACCCGGGCACGTCGAGGCGCGAGGCGGCCACCGTCGCGTCGACGACCGCGCCGAACCCGCGGTTCACCGTCGGCACGCGCTCGCTCACGACCGCGCTTTCCACCGGATCGAGCGCCCACGTCCGGATCGCCGTGTCGCCCTCGACCTCGCTCCCGACCTCCTCGGCGGTCACCTCGACCCACGCGTCGGCGGTCGGGAGGACCGGGTCGTCGGCCTCGCGGACCGTCAGCGCGGCGTCGACGAAGGTCCGCGGATCCGCCGTGAACTGCACGACTCCGCCGCCGCGCTCCGCGAAGTTCCGCCACGTTCGGGTGCGACCGTACGTCCGCGCGGTGACGGGGTCGTCGGGGCCGTCGGGAGCGTGGAGCCCGAGCGCCGCGACGTTCCACCGGTCGTTCGGTCCGAGCGTCGTCACGACCGACTCGGTGACGCCGCGGAGGGCGACCGGCCAGCCGTGCGGTGTGACGGCGTCGGTGTGGTCGGTGTCGCTCCCGCTCACGGCGCCACCTCCGCGCCGCGCCGGAGCGCGACGTACAGCGACGCGCAGGTGATGTCCGCGGTCGTCCCGGGGTTGACCCCCTCGTCGGCGAACGCGGCCGCCAGCTCCTCCGCGGCCTCGAGGTCGGCGCCGTGGACCGCCGCGGCGTCGACGCCGCTGCCAGCGGCGCCCCCGTCGGAATCCGCGCCATCCCGGCCGAGCAGCGCGGCCACCCGATCGCTGACCTCGCGGGCCGTCTCCGGGCCGTGGTTCGCCGCGACCAGGGTGTCCGGCTCGCCCGCGAGCAGGCCGAGAAACGCTCTCGCCGCGCGGTCGGTCAGCGGTCCCTCGTCGTCCCGGATCCACTCGGCCGCGCGGAACGTCCGCGGGAACCCCTCGACCCACTCCTGCGCGTTGCGGTCGGGGACCCGCTCGGTGTCGTCCGAGCCACCGGAACCGGCCGGATCCGCGGAGAGGGCCATCACGTCCCGGAGGGTCGCGTCCCGCTCTCTGAGCGCGGGGGCCGCGTCGCTCCCGCGCCGCACGTCGAGGGCGGCGGCGTCGGTCGGCGGGTCGGCCACCGCCACGTCGACGTGCTCGAACGCGCGGTAGAACGAGACCGCGTCGTCGACGGTCGCCGCTCGGGTCACCCGATCGACGCCGGCGGGCGAGAGGGCCCCGCCGGCCTCGCCCTCCGCGACGGTCGCCCGCACCAGCGGAACGAGCAGGAGGAGACAGCCGAACTGGGTGTTCGTTCCGGCCCGCGCCGCCATCCCCGCGACGCCGCGCTCGAAGGCGCGACCGATCTCGGCCTCCTCGGCCGCGGCCAGCTCGAGCCCCCGTCGGGCCCCGACCGCCCCGCCGAGAAACGCCTCGAACCGGAGGTCGTCGAGGTCCCGACGTCGGTCGACGTTCCCGGGCTTCGGCGTCCCGGCCACCTCCAGCAGAAGCGCGAGCGTCGCGTCGTCGACGGGCGTCGATGTCACGGCGGCGCCTCCGCCGGGGTCGTCGGGGGGCCATCGAGCAGCTCTCCCTCCCCCCACGCCGCCACCGCGTCGGCGACCCGAGAGAGCGCCGGGGGGCGTTCGCTCGGTCGCCCGACGCTCACGGCGTCCGCGCCGTACGCGGCGTACTCCGCGACGGTCTCCCGGCCTCGGACGCCGTTGTTGGCGATCACGGTGAGGTCGTGGCGGGGGCGACTCGCCGCGCCGGCCGTCCGATCGGCGGTCAGCTCCTCGATTACCGCCTCCGAGTCCATGGCGTCGACGTGGAGCCAGTCGGCGCCCGCGTCCGCGACCGCGTCCGCGACGGCGCCGAGGTCGACGCCCGGGACCTCGGCGCGGACCTTCACGCTCGTCGTCGCCCCGGTCTCGGCGGCGGCGGTCACGTACGCGGTCAGCCGGGCCGGATCTCGAAGGAGCGACTCGCCGCAGCCGACCGCGCGCAGTTCGGGCTGTCGGCAGTGGGCGTTCACCTCGCAGACCGCGTCGCGCTCGGCGCAGATCGCCGCCGCCTCGCGCACGGGACCGACGGTCGCGCTCCGGACGTTGGCGCCGGGGCGGAGCGGGGCGTCGGCGAGCCGGTCGAACTGGCGACGGATCCACGCGAGCGGGTCCGCGGGGAGGAACTCCGAGCGGTCGCGCGCGACGAGATCGCGCGCTGCGGCTCGGCTGGCCGGGTCGAGCGCGATCCCCCCGAGAACCGCGGCGTCGACGTGCGGGGCCGCGGCCCGGGCCCAGTCGGCGTCGGCCGCGCCGCTGAGGCTGGCCGCGACGAGGAACGGGGACGGGTCGTCGGCTTCGGTCGCCGTCACTCCACCACCTCCGCGTCCGGTCCCGCCTCCCCGCCTCCCACCGCCGCCAGCGCGCGCTCGCACGCTCGGGACACGCGCTCGGCGTCGTCCGCGTCGTCGATGCGGGTGTCGGTGCGCTCGACGTGACGGTCGGGGAGATCGGTCGGATCGTCCTCGTCGAGGACGAACGCGTCCGCGAACGGGTACGCGTCGGCGACGCCCGCCGTCGAGGGGTCGCGCCCGACGCCAGCCATCAGGTCGGCGGCGGGCCCGGAGAACACCTCCTCCCCGACGAACGGCGAGACGGCGACGACCGGGGTCGCCGACAGCGCCGCCTCGACGCCCGGCAGGGCGAGCATCGGCCCGACGCTCGTCACGGGGTTCGAGGGGCCGATCACCACGGGGTCGGCGAGGGCCTCCTCGACGGCGGCGGTCGGCTCCGCGTCCGCGGCGCCTCGGAACTCCACGTCCGCGACTGCCGGGTCGGCGCGCCGCGCGACCCAGTACTCCTGGAAGTGGATCGTCTCGCCCGCCTCGGTGTGGATCAGCGTCGCGACCGGGTCGTCGGACATCGGGAGGAGGTCGACCTCGAGGTCGAAGGCGTCCGCGAGGCTCCCGACCGCCTCGGTGAGCGTGCGCCCCTCGTCGAGCAGGCTCGTGCGCGTGACGTGGACCGCGCGGTCGCGGTCGCCGATCTCCATGAACTCGCCGACGCCCGAGAAACGCCGCCAGCGGGCGATATCTCGACCCGCCGTCTGCGCTTCGTCGCCGAGGTATCTGGGGCCCGATCCGAGCTCGGCGGCGTCTGCGAGCCGGCGGAGCTCCTCGTGGGTCGCCGTCGTGTCGTCAGCGATGCCCCACCACGTCTCGCGGTCGAGGACGCCGCCGCCAGCGAACAGCACGGTGTCGACGTCGGGGCAGACGAGGTGACCGCCGAGCTCGACGTCGTCGCCCGTGTTGGCGACGACCGCGGTCTCGACGGGGTCCCACACGCGGGCCGCCCCGTCGAGGAGTTTCGGCGTCCCCGTGCCCCCGGCGAGAAACGTAACCATACGCGGGCAACGCGGCGGGCGGGTTTGTATCCTCGCCTCCGCGGTCGCCGCCGGCGGGCGGACGCGCCGCCGCCGAGCGGCTCGCCTCGGCTCGATGGCCAAACAACTAATCCCGTGGAACCGGTCGTTCGCGACGATGAGCGCCGGTGAGCGCGCGCCAGCCGCCGAACTCGGGCTGCTGGACGCGACAATGATTGGGATGGGGGCGATGATCGGCGCCGGAATCTTCGTGTTGACGGGGCTCGCGGCCGACATCGCCGGGCCGGCCGCGATATTCGTCTTCCTGTTCAACGGCGTCGTAACGGCGTTCACCGGCTTGTCGTACGCCGAGCTCGCCGCCTCGATCCCGAAATCTGGCGGCGGGTACGCCTTCGTCCGGGAGACGTTCGACGACCTCCCCTCGTTTCTGATGGGGTGGATGCTCTGGTTCGCCTACATGATCGCGGGCGGCCTCTACGCGCTCGGGTTCGCGCCGAACTTCCTAGAGCTGTTACACGTCTACGGGCTCACCGCCGCCCCGGGAGAGGTCGGCGCCATCGCGGTACCGATACTGCCGGTGTCGGTTCCGGCCGCCGTCGGGCTCGCGCTCGCCGCCGTCGCCCTCCTCGTGACCGTCAACGCGCTCTCGACGGCCGCGAGCGGCAGCGCCGAGACCGTGTTCACCGCCGTCAAGATCGCCATTCTCGTGGTGTTCGTCGCCTTCGGATTCCTCTCGGCCGGGGGCGGCGGCGAGACCAGCTTCACGTTCCAGCAGTTCGATCCGCTGTTTCCCGCGGGGAACTCGCCCTTCTCGATCCTCCCGGCGATGGGGCTGACGTTCATCGCCTTCGAGGGGTACGACCTCATCACCACCGTCACCGAGGAGGTCGAGAACCCCCGCGAGAACATCCCGCGGGCGATCTTCTACAGCCTCGGCGCCACGGTCGTCGTCTACGCGCTCGTGGTCGTCGTCGCCATCGGCACCCTCGGCGCCGAGGGGCTCGCGGCCGCGGGCGAGGCGGGCATCGCCCGGGCCGCCACCTCGTTCATGCCCACGGGGCTCCCGATCATCCGCAACGGCGGCGCCCTCATCGTGTTCGGTGCGGTCTTCTCGACGCTCACGGCGCTGAACGCGGTCGTCATCGCCTCCTCGCGGGTCGCGTTCTCGATGGGGCGGGAGGGACAGCTCCTCCCGCGGCTCGGCCGCATCCACCACCGGTACGGCACCCCGTTCCTCGCCATCCTCGTCAGCGCGGTCATGATGCTCGGGTCGGTCGCCCTGCCGACCGAGAGCGCGGGCAACATGTCCAGTCTCTTCTTCCTCCTCTCGTTCATCATCGTGAACGCGGCCGTGATCAAGCTCCGCCGGGAGCGACCGAACATGCGGCGCCCGTACGAGATGCCGTACTATCCGATCCCGCCCGTGTTGGGGATCGTACTGAACAGCCTCCTCACCGCCGTCCTCGTGGTGTATCTGGTCCGCACCGACCCCCTCGCGCTGGCGCTGAGCGTCGGCTGGATCCTCGCTGGGGGCCTCGCGTACTATGCCCTGCGGCTCCGCCGGAGGGGGCCGCCAGCGGAATCCACGGACAGTTCTAATGGGGAGGGCGGCGTCGACTGATCCATGGACGGGAACTTCCGGATCGTCATCGCCGGCGGCGGCCGCGTCGGGAAGCGGGTCGCCCACATCCTCGACGACAGGGGCCACGACGTGACCGTCATCGAACGGGACCCGGAGCAGGCGGCAACGCTCAGCGACGACTACGTCGCCACGGTGATCGAGGGCGACGCTACGCGACCGGGCGTCCTCGAGCAGGCGGGGTTAGAGCGCGCGGACGTCGTCGCCGCGCTGACGAGCCAAAGCGGAACGAACCTCGCAGTCTGCCTGCTGACCCGAGAACTGGCCCCGGACACCCAGACCGTCGTCCGGACCGAGGACGAACCCGGCACGGAGTTCGACCGCTTCGTCGACGAGGTGATATTCCCCGAGCGCGCCGGCGCGCGGGCGGCGGTCAACGCCATCGAACCCGACGTGAACACCTTAGAGGACGTCACCGGCACCCTCGACATCCTCGAACTCCACGTCGCCGAGCACGCCCCGGTCGCCGACCGATCGCTCGAGGAGGTGTCGCTGCCTCGCGGGAGCCTGATCGTCTCCGACGCCGCCGGCGACACCCTCGCCGGCCCAGACACGGTGCTCCACCCCGGCGAGTCGTACCTCGTCGCCGTCGAGCCGTCGGTCGTGGACGAGGTGCTGAACCTCTTCCGGGGGTAGGCGTCGGCGCCGGGCCGGCTCGGTGACTCCCCCGCCTCACTCGTCGACGGTCCCGCCTCACTTGCTGACCGTCCCGCCTCACTCGCCGACGGTCCCGCCTCACTTGCTGACCGTCACGCCTCACTCGTCGAGCGCGACGCTCGTCTGCATCCCCGCGGTGTTGAACGCGCTCCCCGCGGCGCCCCCGCCCGCCGCGTCCGGGGCGAGAACGATGACGCCCGCGCCGGACCCGGTGATCGCCTCGAACTCGTCGATCGCCCGGTCGGCGGCCGCCTGCGCGTCGAGTCCGTCGTCGAGGGCCTCCACCGCGCGCCGCGAGAGCGTCACGCGCGCGATATCCTCCCCGGCCCCGGTCGCGCTCGCGCCGCCCGCCTCGGTACAGAAGAAGCCCGACCCGACCTGCGGCACGTCGCCGACGCGCCCCGCGAGCGCGAACGACCGACCGCCCGTGGAGGTCGCCGCGGCGACCGTCTCGCCGTCGGTCGCGACCGCGCCGACCGTGTCGTGGTCCGGAGCGCCGCGCTCCCCGTCTCCGTCCGATCGGTCGTCGCGGCCCCCCGCCTGATCCTCGCCGGATCCGAACCGCGTCGCGAGCCAGTCGAGGTGCTCGCGGGGGCCGCCTCGCGGCGGGTCCTCGGCCTCGTACCGCTCGCGCGTCTCGTCGGTGAGCAGATCGGTGCCGGTCTCGATCCCGAACTCGTCGGCGAGGGCGACCGCGTGTTCCCCGGAGACGAAGACGTGCGGAGTCTCCGCGTGGACGACGCGGGCGACGCTCGCCGCGTGCTCGACGCCCGGCATCGAGCAGGCCGCGCCGATCTCGCGGTCCGATGTCATCACGCCCGCGTCGGTGCGGACGACGCCGTCGGACTGGACCGCGCCGCCGACGCCGGCGTTGAACCGCGGGTCCGATTCGAGGACGCCGAGCGCCGCCTCGACCGCGTCGAGGGGCGTCTCGGCGTCGGCCCCGCGGCGTGTCGCCTCGTCGAGCGTCTCCTGTCTGGCAGCCGGTTCGTCCGGGGATCCCCCGGCGCCGCCGTGAGCGATGACTCGCATACCCCGGCGTCTCGCGGCGCCCGGATAAGCGCCCGGGACGCGCTGGGACCGCCCCGGCTGCCGGTCCGCTCGCCCCCGTAAGACCTATTCGCCCTCCTCGGAGAGTCGTCACCATCGTGGCCGACCACCGAGACGCCCGCGCCGGATCCGGCGATGACGACGCCTGGAGCGTCGGCGACACCGCCGAGAGCGCCGGCGACGCCACCAGCTCCCCGTCCGAGCCGTCGGGGTCACCGGACGACCCCCCGCCTGCTGACCCCCCGCCTGCTGACCCCCCGCCCTCCGACCGCCTCCGCGCCGCACTCCGGCGCCGGCTCGGAATCGACGTGCGCGCGCTCGCGGCGTTCCGGATCGCGCTCGCCGCCGTCCTCCTCGTCGACCTCGCCCTGCGCGCCCGGAACCTGACGGCCTTCTACACCGACGCCGGCGTCCTTCCCCGACCGCTGCTCGCGGAGGCGTACCCACTCGCGCGCGTCTCGCTGTACGCCCTCTCCGGCGAGGCGCGGGTCGCCGGCCTGCTGTTCCTCGCCGCCGCGGTCGCCGCGGTCGCCCTCGCGGTCGGCTACCGAACCCGGATCGCGGCCGCGGTCTCGCTGGCCCTGCTCGCGTCGCTGCAGGCCCGGAACCCGTTCGTGCTCAACGCCGGCGACACGCTGCTCTGGCAGCTGCTCGGGGCCGGACTGCTGTGCCCGCTCGGCGCGCGGTGGTCGGTGGACGCGGTTCGGCGACGGGGGGACGCTCCGGGGACTCGCTCACCGACCCCGGACGGCCGATTCGCCGGTCCCCGATCGGCGCTCCTGTTCGCCGTCGTCCTCGCGGTCTACGTCTCGAACGCGGTCGTGAAGCTCCGGGGCGAGGCGTGGCCCGCGGGCGAGGCGGTCGAGACCGTCTTCCGACTCACGTACCTCCACGGCCCGCTCGGGGGGGCGGTGCCCGAGAGCCCGGCGCTGCTCGCGGCCGCCACGTACGGCTGGCTCGCGCTGCTCGTCGCGTCACCGCTGCTCGTCGCGGCCGCCGGTCGCATCCGGGCCGCCCTCGCCGGAACCCTGATCACTGCCCACCTCTCGATGGCCCTCACGCTGCAGATCGGCGTCTTCGCCGCCGTGTCGGCGACCGCGCTGCTCCCCTTCCTGCCGCCGTTCGTCTGGGACCGGATCGAGTCGCTGGTCGCCCCGGCGATCCGGCCCTCCCGGTCGGCGGCCGAGCGGGTCCTCAGCTCGCTGGGCGGTGGATCGGTCGCCACAGGTCGGATTTCCGGCCTCGGCCCCGGACGGGCGACCCGCGGTCGCGTCGCCGACGCCGTCGCGGCGCTCCTCCTCGTCTCGCTGTTGGCGTGGACCGTCATGGGGCTCGGGGTCGTCGGCGCGCCCGACTCCGTCGCGGCAGTGTCTGACCCGACCGAGAGCGACTGGGACATGTTCGCGCCGGAGCCGCCGTCGACCGACGACCTCGTGCTCGCGACGGCGACGACCGCCGACGGCGACCGGATCGACGCGCTGTACGGCGACCCCGTGGCGACCGACCGCTCCCCGTCGGACGCGCGGGGATACCCCACCGCTCGCTGGCGGAAGCACTTCTCGCTGCTGTCGGCCGCCGACGCCGACCGCGTCGACGCGACGCTCGCACGCCTCTGTGACCGCGCCGCGGGACTCTCCGGCGCGGAGGCGGAGTCGGTGACGGTCTCGTCGGTCGAGGTCGCCGTCGGGAGCGGCGACACGCGGGTCGTCGAGCTCGGCTCGCGCGAGTGCCGGTGAGATCGAGGCGCGCGGTTCTCGGTGGGAACGCGGTACGGGGTTCTCGGCGCGCAGGCGACGGGTCGAGCAGTTACCACTTATACGTCCCCCGCGCGAAGCGGTCGGCGTGACGAGCACGGATCAGGACCACGCGCCGACCTCCGTCCTCCTCCCCACCGTGCGCTGGACCGACGCCTGCGAGGAGGTGGCCGCGCAGCTCGGCGACCGCGACGAACTGCTCGTGATCTGCGACACCGACGCCGACCCCGTCGCCGACCGCCGAGGAACGACGCCGGACGGCGTCCGGATCCTCCTCGCCGGCGAGCCCGAGGGGTGCTCCGGCAAGGCGAACGCCATCGCCGCGGGAATGGAGGCGGCCGACCGCGACCGACTCCTCTGGACCGACGACGACTTCGCGCACCCGGACGACTGGCTCGCGACGCTCAACGCCGACTACGAGCGACAGGGACCGACGACCGAGATACCGGTCTTCGTCGGGGAGGACCCCCTCGCTCGCCTGTTCGAGCCCGCGTACGCGATCGGCGGGACCGCCGCGGTGTTCGCCGGCGGGATCGCCTGGGGCGGCGCGGTCATCTTCGAGCGCGACGACCTCCGAGACGGCGAAGACGCGTTCCTCGCGGACCTCCGCCGGACCGTCAGCGACGACGGGACCCTCTCCGAGCACGTCGACGTAACGGCCGCGGACCGGACGCGGACCGTGCCGTGCGGCGGGTCGCTTCGCGGCTCGCTGGAGCGGTTCGTTCGGTTCTTCCGCATCATGCGGTTCCACGCTCCCCGCGCGGCCGCGTTCGACGTCGCGTTCGCGACCGCGTTCGCCGCGCTGTGTCTGTTCGCGCCGGTGATCGGCGTGACGCTCGTCACCGCGGTGTCGGCCGCGGTGTACGCACGGTTCGGGATCCGCCGCGCGACGTTCCTGCTCACCGGACCGTCGGTGCTCGTCTCGCCGGTTTTCCTCGGGTACGCGATCGCGCGTCGAACGTTCGTCTGGGGCGGGCGGCGGTACCGGTGGCGATCGCCGTTCGACGTGGAAGTGCTCCCCGAGTAGCGCCGGCAACAGCCGCCGATTCCGCGGGATCTGGCGGCCAGCGGCAAAGCGGCAGGCACTTTACGCGGCTCCGACAACGCACGAACGTTCATGAGCTACGACAAGGTCGATGTCCCCGACGACGGTGAGGCGATCACGCTTGCCGACGAGGAGACCGGCGAGCTGAACGTTCCCGAGAACCCGATCATCCCGATCATTCACGGTGACGGGATCGGCACCGACGTCGGGCCGGCCGCCCAGAAGGTACTGGACGCGGCCGCGGAGGCGACGGGTCGCTCCATCGCGTGGATGCGCGTCTACGCCGGCGAGAGCGCCCGCGAGAAGTACGACGAGAACCTTCCCGAGGACACCGTCTCGGCGATCCGAAGCCACCGCGTCGCGATCAAGGGCCCGCTCACCACGCCCGTCGGCGCCGGCTTCCGCTCGCTGAACGTCGCGCTCCGCAAGACGCTCGACATGTACGCGAACGTCCGGCCGACCTACCACCTCGACGGCGTCCCGTCGCCCGTCAAGAACCCCGAGGCGATGGACATGATCACGTTCCGGGAGAACACCGAGGACGTGTACGCCGGCATCGAGTGGGAAGCCGGCACCGACGAGGTCGAGCGGGTGCGCGACTTCCTCGAGGAGGATATGGAGGTCCCCGACGTCATCCACGACGGTCCGGTCGGGATCGGCGTCAAACCCATCTCCGAGCACGGCTCGAAACGCCTCATCCGCGAGGCGATCGACTACGCGCTCGCCAACGACCGCGACTCGGTCACCCTCGTCCACAAGGGGAACATCATGAAGTTCACCGAGGGCGCGTTCCGCGACTGGGGCTACGAGGTCGCCGAGGAAGAGTACGGCGAGGACGTCATCACCGAGGACGAACTGTGGGACGACCACGACGGCGAACGCCCCGAGGGAACCGTCGTCGTCAAGGACCGCATCGCGGACAACATGCTCCAGCAGCTGCTGACCCGCACCGACGAGTACTCCGTCATCGCGACGATGAACCTCAACGGTGACTACATGTCCGACGCCGCCGGCGCGCAGATCGGCGGCCTCGGCATCGCCCCCGGGATCAACCGCGGCCACGGCCGCTGTCTCGCCGAACCCGTCCACGGCTCCGCGCCCAAGTACGCCGGCGAAGACAAGGTGAACCCCACCGCGATGATCCTCTCCGGCCGCGAGATGCTCGACTACCTCGGCTGGGACGACGCCGCGGACCTCGTGCGCGACGCCGTCGAAGAGACCATCTCCTCGGGGAAGGTCACCTACGACCTCCACCGGCAGATCGAAGGCGGCGAGAAACTCGCCACCAGCGAGTTCGCCGACGCCGTCGTCGAAAACATCGACGAGCTCGCTTAAGCGAGCTCGCCGAACCGCGCGCCCGTTTCGCTTTCTGTCGACATCGCGTCGATCGCATCGCGCACCGCTCCGGCCTCGACCGCTTCCCGTGCGTCGCGGACACTCTCCGCGGTGGCGCCCGCGCCTCGGTCGAGCGCGCTATCCCCGGAGCGAAATTGTTTATAATGGTTGTAAATTACAAACCCGAGATTGGTGCGAATTGTAACCATATACCTGCGTATCCGATAACGTTCCTTTACTATATCCTCAGATATATATACTTGTCTTCGTATTCGATTAACGTATGTCATCACACCGAACACGACGTAGATTCCTTGAGGCGACAGGTGTCGCTGGCGTGGCCGCACTCGCCGGCTGTAGCGGAAACGGCGGCGACGGCGGCGACGGAAGCGACGGAAGCGACGGCAGTGACGGAAGCGACGGAAGCGACGGAAGCGATGGCAGTGACGGAAGCGACGGTGGCGACAGCGGAAGCCGCCTGAGCTGGCACGCCGGCGGTACCGGCGGCACCTACTACCCGCTCTCGAACGAGTTCAAGACGATCGTCGAGGCCAACACCGACTTCTCGCTGAACGTCCAGTCCACGGGCGCGAGCGTCGAGAACGTCGGCAGCCTCGCCGACGGCTCGGCAGACTTCGCGCTGATCCAGAACGACATCGCCTCGTTCGCGAAGAACGGGACGGGCATCGACGCCTTCCAGGACAACGCGATCGAGAATCTCCAGGGCGTCGCGACGCTGTACCCGGAGACGATCACGCTGGTCACGCTGGCCGGGAACGACATCTCCTCGGTCGACGACCTCAGCGGCGCGACGATCAACACCGGCGACCTCGGGTCGGGGACGCAGGTCAACGCGGTGCAGATCCTGGAGTCGCTCGGCATCTCCGACTACAACGAGCAGAACGCCGGCTTCTCGCAGGCGTCCGAACAGCTCGCGAACGGCGACATCGACGCCGCCTTCGTCGTCGGCGGCTGGCCGGTCGGCGCGATCGAGGACCTCGCGAACACGAACGACCTCGAGATCGTCCCGATCGCGGGCGACAACCGCGAGGCCGTCAAGGAGGACGCCTCCTGGTTCGCGGACGACACCATCCCCGGCGGCACCTACAGCGGCGTCGAGGATGACGTCGACACCGTCGCCGTGCAGGCGATGATCGCCACCAACTCCGAGGTTTCGGCCGACACCGTCGAGACGGTCACCGCGGCGATCTTCGACAACCTCGGCGAGCTGACGATCAAGACCGACTTCATCACCGCCGACAGCGCGCAGGACGGAATGTCTATCGAGCTTCACGAGGGCGCTGCGTCGTACTTCGACGCCTAACTCGCTCCACCGCGAACCGCCTCGATCGATCCGCTCCATTCGGCCCGTCCGCGGATCGTTTCACAAACGTTTCAAACTCGATCCCACGACAATCACCCGAACCATGGGCCACCTTTCTCGCTCGACCGCGGGCGCCGCGATCCTCGCAGTCGCGGTGCTCGTCCTCGTCGGCGTCGCGATGACGGCACCGGTCGGGGCCGTGCTCGTCGTCGAGGACATCGAGACGGGTGAACGCTATCTTACGGAGCCGGTCGACTCCGGAAGCACCGTGGCGCTGGAGTACACCCACAGCGTCGAGAAGTCCCGTGTGTACGACGAGTACCGCGTCGACGGCGAGACGCTCGTGAACACGCGGATGGAGTTCGAGTCGTACGGATGGGGGCTCCCCGCGCGCGTCAACGTCACGAACGTGAACGGGACGCTCGTGTACGATCCCGCGGAGCCGATAACCGAGCTTGAACGCCTCTCCGTCTCGCCGGGCCGGATCGCCGGCCACACGCTGATCGTCGACGGGCGGGAACACGACCTCGTCGCGGTGACCGACGCCAACGACGTCACGCTCCACATCGAACAACGGTCGTTCCTTGAGATGATTCTATGACCACGACTCACCGAACGGACGGCGGCACCGACGATCCGAACGACGACGGCTCGCGAGACCCCGGCCCCGGGGGCCCGGACGCTCCCGACGCGTCCGGCGCGGGTGCCTCGCCGGGCGACGGCGACGGGGAACTCTCCCGCGAGGAGGCCGACGAGCTGATAGAGGAGATCGAGCGCCGCCGCTCGCTGCAGGGGACCGCGGCGGTGGCGGTCGCGGCGGTCGGAATCCTGTTCTCGATCTTCCAGCTGTTCCTCGCCGCCCGGAGCTTCACGTTCACCGTTTGGCTCCCGACCGTCGAGTTCGCCGGAATCTCGCTCGCCCCCTGGCAGGTGTCGCTCCAGCTCCTGCAGGCGAACGCGATCCACGTCGCCTTCGCGCTCGTGCTCACCTTCCTGCTCTTCCCGGGGAGTATGGGCGACGGTATCGTCTCCCGGAACCTCGGGCGAATCGTGCCGGCGATCTCCCGGCAGTTCGGTGAGAGCAACCCGCTCACGCGACTCGCGACGAGCGTTCGGTCGGCGTTCCGGTGGGCGTTCCTCGACCCCGACCGCGAGCGCGTGACGCCGTTCGATCTGCTGTGTATCGCGGCGGCGATCCTGTCGGCGCTCTACTTCCTGACCGAGTTCTCGGAGATCCAGAACATGCGCGTCTTCGGGATCGATTCGGGGCGCCCGGTGACCGAGGTGTTCGCGTTCCTGCAACCCCTCCTCGGCGGCGTCCCGTTCGTGAGCGAGTACTCCTACGCGATGATTCTCGGCGTGACCGGCGTTCTGCTGGTGTTAGAGGCCACCCGCCGGACGCTCGGCCTCCCGCTGATGATCATCGTCGCCACGTTCATCGTCTACGCTCGGTGGGGGTACCTCATCAGCTCGGGGACGCCGTTCCTCGGCCTGCTCGCGATCCCGGAGCTCACTTGGCCGGACATCGTCCAGAACCTCTGGTACAACACGGAGAACGGCGTCTTCGGCATCCCGGTCACCGTCTCGGTGAGCTTCATCTACATCTTCATCCTCTTCGGCTCGTTCCTCGAGATGAGCGGGGCCGGCCAGTGGTTCATCGACCTCGCGTACGCGCTCACCGGCGGGCGGAAGGGCGGGCCGGCCAAGGCGAGCATCCTCGCCAGCGGGTTCATGGGAACGATCTCCGGCTCGTCGATCGCCAACACGGTCACCACCGGCGCGTTCACCATTCCGCTGATGAAGCGGTCGGGTTACTCGCCCGAGTTCTCGGGGGCCGTCGAATCCTCCGCCTCCTCCGGCGGACAGATCCTCCCGCCCGTGATGGGGGCCGCCGCCTTCCTGATGGTCCAGTACACCGCGACGCCGTTCGCGGACATCATCATCCTCTCGACGATTCCGGCGATCGTCTTCTTCTTCGGCGTCTGGGTGATGGTTCACCTCAAGGCGGTCGAGGAGGGGATCGGCGGCGTCTCCGACGAGGACACCGTCTCCTTCTGGAGCCATCTCCAGCGCGGCTGGTTCTACCTCGTTCCGATCGGGCTGCTCCTCTACTACCTCATCATCGAGCGGCTCTCGGTCTCCCGGTCCGCGTGGTTCACGTTGGTCGCGCTGGTCGCGCTGATCGCCTTCATCGCGGCGTACAGCGAGGAGACGCGGGTCCGGCTCTTCGGGATCCTCGCGGCGATCGTGGGCCTCAACCTGGCGAGCCACGTTCTCGCGGGCGTCCCCCTTACCGGCCTCGTGACCGGCTCCGGCGGGGCGGGGCTCCCGATCGCGGACGCAGTTAGCGCCGTGAGCGCCGGCATCGAGTGGTACGTGATGCTCGCGGGGGCGTTGACGCTCCTCTCCAAGCCGGACCTCGACGCGACGCTGCTCGAACTCAACCCGACGATCCAGGACACGGCCACGGACCTCGGCGAGCGTACCGACCGCGATCTGGGCGACAGCCAACCGTTCAAGCTCGGCACGTTCGTGGTCAAATCGATGGACGAGGGCGCCCGGACCGCGGTCCCGGTCGTGATCGCGGTCGCGGCCGCGGGGATCATCCCCGGCGTTATCAGCGTCTCCGGACTCGGTCCCAACCTGACCTCGCTGCTGTTGGCCCTCTCGGGCGGGTCGAAGGTGATCATGCTGCTCGTGACGGCCGTCGCGAGCATCATCCTGGGGATGGGGATGCCGACGACGGTCACCTACATCATCCTCATCTCCATGCTGGCGACGCCGCTCGTGCAGTTCGGCATCCCGCTCCTGGCCGCCCACCTGTACATCCTCTACTTCGGCGTGATCGCCGACATCACGCCGCCGGTGGCCGTGGCGGCGTACGCCGCGAGCGGGGTCGCTAAATCCGACCCGTTCCAGACCGGGGTGAAGGCGTTCTCGCTGTCGCTGAACAAGGCGATCGTCCCCTTCGCGTTCGTGTTCGTCCCGGGGATCGTCCTGCTCCGGCGGAAGGAGAACGCGGCTGAGCTCGCAATCCGCGAGCAGTACCGCGTGGTCAACTTCGCCGACCTCGCCGACCTCTCCTACTCGGTCCCCGAGATCCTCATCCCCGTCGTCGGTGTGTTCCTCGGCGTGATCGCGCTCGGCGCCACCGTCATCGGGACGCTGTACACCCGCGTCGACCGGCTCGGGCGGACCGTGTTCGCGTTCAGCTCGCTGCTGTTGATGGCGCCGGGGATGTTGTCCGAGTCCGTCTTCGACGTTCTCGGGCTCTTCGGCGTGAGCGTCTCCGTCAACGCGCTCCTGCTCGACCTGGCCCTGCGCGCGGTCGGTTTCGTCCTGTTCGCGCTGTTCGCGCTCCGGAACCGACGGACCTCCGAGGGCGAGGGGGACGGCGCGGTCGGAGCCGGCGAGCCGACGGGATCGGCCGCGGTCGCCGCCGACTCGGAGTCGACCTGATCGGCGCTGTCGGTTCCGCCCGGAGTTCCGTCGGTCGGCGTTTTCGCTGCGTTGGCTCTGTTGAACCCCTTCGATACTGACAGCTACGAAGCGTCTTGCTGAATGCGGCGGATGAGTCCAGCAGGGCACCGTCCGTTATCTCACGTGGTGGTGTCGGTCAAACGGAAGAACGAGCGTACACGCCTACCATCAACTCCCCACGAGGGGCATCAGCCGTACTAGATCGGTTTAGGGGTCGTGATACTCGACGGCGATCTCGGTTGGTCGGTCGGCACCGTTCAGCTGCCAGCGGGTGAACGTATAATCGTAATGATACTCGGGTGTGCCTGGGTCCGGGGGGAACGCTTGATATGAAGTTACGTCGTAGTGGAGTCGTCCGTCTCGGTAGGCAGAGCGCTCGCTGAAGTCATCGGCGACGTCTTCGACGAGGTTCTTGTCGTCTTCGCTATGCTCCGTGAGACCGTCACCCGTTGGGAGCACACCGACGATAGCTGACATGAACTGCGTATCCGGGTCAAACGTGCGGAACTCCTTTCCGGGACCGCTGTCCCCGTCGATGGGCGTGAGCGCCCCCCAGTCGATGAGTTTACGCGCGGCGTCTGGATGGGCGAATACGATCCCCCACGCTGCGGGAACACCGTTCTCGGGAGTTGGTTGGCCATCGATAACCCCATCGTCGGCGGTCGTTCCAAGCGACGAATCGACCTGCGGTCGGGCGTCGAAACCGAGGGTACTGCACCCAGCGAGACCGGCGAGGACTGCTGTGCTGGAGAGGTGGAGGGTCTTCCGCCGTGACCAGTCGGGGGCCATACACACAGGTCACCTCACCAACGCATATAACCAACCTATCGCATCCGGGAGATCGGGGGATTCGAGGGGCGACGCCTCTGCTGCTTACGTCGCCCGTACTGACCGACTCCTCGTCTCGTTTTTATCGGCGGATCACTGACGGATTGCCACGGAGCCGCCGCGTTCACCCGAGCCGCTCGTCGAGAATGAGCCGCGTCTTCGTCGACTTGACCTCGTCCATCTCGCGGGCCTGCGAGATGAGTTCGTTGACCGCGCGCGTGTCGACCGCGTCGACGACGAGAACGATGTCGTCTTCGCCCGAAACCTGCCAGACGAAGTCCACCTCCTCCCAGTCGACCATGCGCTCGCCGACGGCGGCGGTGTCGACGTTCATCTCCACCGAGATCTCGATCATCGCCTTCACGTTGCCGGTGCGGGTCGTGACCGTGAACCGCTCGATGATCCCCTCGTCGGTCATGCGATCGACGCGGTTGCGCACCGTCCCCTCCGAGGTGCCGACCCGGTCCGCGATCTCCGTGTAAGGGGTTCGCGCGTCCCGTCGCAGTATCGAGAGGATCCGGCGATCGAGGTCGTCCATACCCGACCCTCTCACCCCGCCAACTTACTCGTTACGAATATCGTAACGAAGCTACGAACGACGC
Source organism: Halorubrum sp. FL23 (assembly GCF_052439115.2). NCBI lineage: Archaea > Methanobacteriati > Methanobacteriota > Halobacteria > Halobacteriales > Haloferacaceae > Halorubrum > Halorubrum sp. FL23. The sequence continues at coordinate 138,054 of NZ_JBQVRO020000005.1, read as the reverse complement.
ATTTATTACCCTTTGCGTGTACGTTTCTCGTAATGTCGGACGCCTACATCGCGCTGGCCGACGGACGCGTGCTCGAAGCGCGCGCTCGTGCGCCGGGGCGTACCCGTGGCGAACTGGTGTTTACGACCGCGTACACCGGCTACGAGGAGTCGCTCACTGACCCCTCCTACGCCGAACAGATACTCACCTTCTCGTACCCGCTGATCGGGAACTACGGCGTCCGAAGCGAGCGGTTCGAGTCCGACTCGGTCCAGCCGCGCGCGGCGATCGCCCGCGAGCTGACCGACGACGTCGCCGAGTGGCTCGCCGACGAGGGTGTGCCCGCCGTCGACCACGTCGACACCCGCGAGATCGTCACCACGGTCCGCGAGGAGGGCGCGATGGCCTGCGGGATCGCCGCCGGGCCGGACGCGACCCCCGAGGACGCCGTCGAGGAGATGGAGGCGTGCAAGCCGATGAGCGACCACGTCGACATCGGCGCGCAGGTGTCGGTGACCGAGCCGACCGTCTACGAGGGCGACGGCGTCGCCGATGTGGCCCTGCTCGACTGCGGCGCGAAGGGGTCGATCATCTCCTCGCTCACCGAGCGCGGCGCGGACGTGCACGTCCTCCCGTACGACGCGACCCCCGAGGACGTGGCCGACGTTGATCCGGACGTGCTGTTCGTCTCGAACGGGCCGGGCGACCCGGAGAACTTCGTCGCCGCGCAGGAGGTCGTCGACGAGTTCGCGGGCGAGCTACCCATGGCCGGCATCTGTCTCGGCCAGCAGGTGATCACGAGCGCGCTCGGCGGCTCGACCGAGAAGATGGCGTTCGGGCACCGCGGCGTCAACCAGCCCGTCAAGGACCTCCGCACCGACAAGGTCGTGATGACCACCCAGAACCACGGCTACACCGTCGACGACACCGGTCCGCTTGAGGTGACGCAGGTGAACGTCAACGACGACACCGTCGAGGGGCTCGACAGCGAGGAGCTGGACGTCATCACCCGCCAGTACCACCCCGAGGCGAACCCCGGCCCGCACGACTCGCTCGGCTTCTTCGACGACGTGCTCGACCTGGCACGATCGACGCCGTCGGTCGCGGCCGACTGACGCCGGCTCCCGCGCGCCACCACCCCGCTTCCCGCCCCTCTCGCTGACCACCGAGTACCACCGAGCCGACGCCCGCGGTCCCCACACGGTTTCGCACACGTCCGCCGGGTCCCATCCGTCCGCGACCGGCGACGTTTTCCCCCGTCCCCTCGCAGTGACGGCCATGACGACGGAGATCCTCCTCACCAACGACGACGGCATCGACGCCGTCGGGCTCCGGGCGCTGTCCGACGCGCTCTCGCACGACTACGAGGTGACGGTGGTCGCCCCCGCGAGCAACCAGTCCGGCGTCGGCGGCGCGCGTTCGTGGTGGGACACGACGGTGGAGTACGCCGAGACCGACCTCGGCTACGCGGTCGAAGGGACCCCCGCCGACTGCGTCGCCGTCGCCGACGTGGCGCTCGGACTCGACCCCGACGTGGTCGTCTCCGGCTGTAACCACGGACCGAACATCGGCGCGCACATCCTCGGCCAGTCCGGGACGGTCGGCGCCGCGATGGAGGCGTCGTTCCTCGGCACCCCGGCGATCGCGGTGTCGCTGTACGACCGCGGCAACCTCCCGGTTCCGCCGACGCTCGACAACGGCGACTTCGCGGTCGCCGGCGAGGTCGTCGCCGACCTGCTCGATCGGGCCGAGAGCGGAGACGGGCCTCCCGTCCTCCCGTTCGGCGCCGACGTGCTGAACGTCAACGTTCCGGCGGCCGACGACGAGGCGGCCGCGGACCCGACGTACCGGCTGACGGAGCCCGCGCGCGGCTTCGACGTGATCGAGTTCCGACCGGGAGAGCAGGCTCCGGAGGCGGAAGACGTCCCCGACGACTGGCAGTTCAGCGAGCGGCGCGGGGAGATGGGGATGGAGCTCCGCGACCGCTTCTGGCGGGAGTTCCTCCGCGGCGACGTTCCCGACGACGCCGGCTCCGACCGGCTCGCGGCCGTCGAGGGCGAAGTGAGCATCTCGCCGCTGTCGTCGTCGCGCTCGGTCGCGGGCGACCGCGCCGGCGAGGTCGTTACGGGCCCGGCGATCGGCTCGGCGGCCTCGCGGATCGAACAGGACTGACGGACGACCCCTCTTCAGCGCCGGCGGCCCGGTCGACGCGATTCCCCGGTGAACTCCTTCCCCAACCGCCCCAGATACCACACGACGACCAGCCCCAGCGCGGTCCCGCCGCCGAGCGCGGCGAGCAGCTCGATCGGAGCGGGGTCGAACTGGAGCGAGATGAGCGGCGGCGACACCGCCACGACGAGGAGGATGACGGCCTTTATCCGTCGGTTTCCGCTGTCGCGCTCCGCCTCCGACATCGGTCCTACCACGCCGACCCCTCCGCGGTCCGCGTCCGGTCTCCGATCGCTCCCGTGTCCATGGGCCATCCACGGTTCGCCCCGATATCAAGCCGGCGGAGCCCGGCCGACGCGGCACGTGCTTCGCGAACAATCCACACGCCTACGCCGTCGGTCCTGATAAGTCTCTCGACCGTTTACGCCGATACCGCCGATCTCCGGCCGTGAACGGTCTCGACCGTTTAACTTCGTCCGCGCGCAGGTGTCTCACGCCCCTACCCGCGGCCCCTTCCACCGCGGTCCCGCCTCGTCGACGCGCTCCGGCTCGGATCGGTCCGCGACGGGTCGCGTCTCGGCGAGTCGCCCCCTCGGCCGCCGTTCCGCGGCGCTTTTGAGCCGACCCCGACAACCGGTGGGCATGGACGACGAACTCCGCGAGCGCGTCGAGGCGGCGGGCGAGGCCGCCGCGCTGTTTAACGCGCTCAAACACGGCAACGACCCGGACGTGGGGGCCATCATGGGGCCGCTCATGGGCGAGAACCCCGAGTTCCGACCGCACGGCGACGAGATTCCCGGCGTCGTCGCGCCGGTCGTGAACCGGATCGCCGGCATGGACGAGGCGGAGCGCCGGGAGCGGCTCGGCGAGCTCGCGCCCGACAAGCTCGCGGAGCTGGAGGCGGAAGACGAGGCGGACGAACACGTCCTCCCCGAGCTCCCGAACGCCGAGGCGGGCGAGGTCGTGATGCGCGCCGCGCCGAACCCGAACGGCCCGTGGCACGTCGGTCACGCGCGCATGCCCGCCGTCATCGGGACGTACAAGGAGCGCTACGACGGCGAGTTCATCTGCCGGTTCGACGACACCGACCCGGAGACGAAACGGCCCGATCTGGCGGCGTACGACGCGATCTTGGAGGACATCGAGTACCTCGGCTTCGAGCCCGACCGCGTGCTCCGGGCGTCCGACCGGCTGGAGACCTACTACGACCACGCCCGTGATCTGATCGACGCCGGGGGCGCCTACACCTGCTCGTGTTCCGGCGACGACTTCTCCGAGCTGAAGAACGCGGGCGAGGCGTGCCCCCACCGCGACAAGGACGTCGACACCGTCCACGAGGAGTTCGCGGCGATGGTCGACGGCGACTACTCCGCCGGCGAGATGGTCCTCCGGGTCCGGACCGACATCGAACACAAGAACCCCGCGCTGCGCGACTGGGTCGCGTTCCGGCTGATCGACACCCCGCATCCGCGCGAGGAGGCGGCCGAGTACCGCTGCTGGCCCATGCTCGACTTCCAGTCCGGCGTCGACGACCATCTCACGGGCGTCACGCACATCATCCGCGGCATCGACCTGCAGGACTCCGCGAAGCGCCAGCGGTTCGTCTACGACTACTTCGACTGGGAGTACCCCGAGGTGCTCCACTGGGGCCACGTGCAGGTCGACGAGTACGACGTGACACTGTCCACCTCGACGATCAAGGGGCTGATCGACGACGGCGAACTGACGGGATGGGACGACCCCCGCGCGCCGACGATCCAATCGATGCGCCGCCGCGGGATTCAGGGACAGGCCCTCGTCGACTCGATGACCGAGCTCGGGATGTCCACCTCCGACGTGGATCTGGCGATGTCGTCGGTGTACGCGAACAACCGCGACCTCGTCGACGACGAGGCGAACCGCTACTTCCTCGTGCGCGACCGCGACGACGCGCCCGCCGCTGAGCTCCCGGTCGTCGACGGCGACGCCCCCGCGCCCGAGGCGGGCCACCCGCCGCTCCACCCCGACCACGCCGACCGCGGCGACCGCGAGGTGCCCGCCGGTCGGATCGTCGTCGAGTCCCCGGACCTCCCGAGCGAGGGCGAGCGCGTCTGGCTCAAGGGGTACGGCTGCGTCCGGTACGAGGGCGACGAGCTGGTCTTCGTCGACGCCGACATCGACGTGGTCCGTGAGGGCGACGTGGACGTAATCCACTGGGCCCCGGCCGAGGAGGGCCTCGACACGCTCCTTCGAACCGTCTCCGGCGACGTTCGGGGCGTCGCGGAGCCCGCGCTCGCCGAGGTCGATCCCGACACGGTCGTCCAGTTCGTGCGCGTCGGCTTCGCCCGGATCGACGCGTTCGACCCCGAGGCGACCGACGAGCCCGACGGGCCGAACGGCGAGGAGGACCTGCTCGCGTACTACGCGCACCCGTAGCCGGCGCCGCCGTCGACGCGGCACGGTCCCCGAGCGCTCTCTTCGACCGCCTGCCGCGGGGGTTAAGTAGCGAGCCCCGGAACAACGGGCAAGATGGCCATCGACTCGAACTTCGAACAGAACCGGGAGCAGGTCGGCGAGGAGGACGGCGTCGCCGTCTGGGGTCCCGTCGAGCCGCCGGAGAAGCAGGGGATCCGCGGGACCCACGTCGCGGTCGACTTCGACATCTGTCTCGCCGACGGCGCGTGTTTGGAGGACTGTCCGGTCGACGTGTTCGAGTGGGTGGAGACGCCGGGGCATCCGGAGTCCGAGCGGAAGGCGAACCCCGCCGACGAGGACCAGTGTATCGACTGCATGCTCTGTGTCGACGTCTGTCCGGTCGACGCGATCGACGTGGACCCCGGCCGCGAGAATCGGATATAATCGGTCGGCGAAGCCCGACGACCTCACGCGTGCGACTCGCAGCCTGACGGCCGCTCCTCGCTACGCGCCACCGCAGATCTGTTTATAAATATCGTTGTCGACGCCGCTCAGTCGCTCGTAAACCGCTCCCGTTCTTCGAGCGCGAAGTCGGTCCCGTACCGCTCGACGAGGGGTTTGTAGGCGTCGCCGAGCGCGCGCATGCACGCGCCCGTCGACACGTAGCCGAGGTCGTCAGCGACCGACTCGCTCGGGCGGCCTTGGAGGACCTTCTCGACGAGCAGGCGCTCCTCGCGGTCGTCGAGGCGCTCGTTGCTCCCGGCGTCGCCCTCGATCAGCGCCGCGAGCGCGAGGTCGCGGAACGCGCCCGGCGCGCTGTCGTACATCCCCGGGCCGAACGACGCACCCACCACGGAGCGCCACTCGGCCTCGGTCAGGTCGGTCGGCGCCGGCGCGGAACACGCGCGGAGCGCACCGACGACCACGTCCGGATCCACGTCCCGGTGGGCGTCCGAGAGCCCGTCGCGCTCGCGGTCCCGGAAGGTGACCGCGTGGCGGTCGAGGAGGTCGCTCCCCGGTCCGTCCTCGCCGGGCGCGGTCACCGGTCGCACCATGATCGCGGAGTGCTCCCCGGACGCGTCGTTGCGCGACGTCGACAGGTGGACCGTCCGGTAGCCCGCGCGCCGCCAGAACCGGAGCAGGCGCGGGGTCGCGCCGTAGCCGACCGAGAAGTAGTCGACGCCGTCGCTCTCGCTCCCGTCGGTCCCGAACTCCCCGTGCACCTCGTCGAGCAGCCGAGCGCCGAACCCCTCGCCTCGGAGCGCGTGGTGGGTCGCGATCCGGACCGTCCGCAGCCCCCGCGGTTCGGCGGCGGCCTCGTCCCGGAGCTGGCTCGTGAGCACGTCCGGCACCATGTTGCCGCGGACGCGCTCGCCCTCGTACATCCGCCTGCGGGTCTCGGCGTCGAGCCCGCCCTCCCGCGCGAGCAACGCGACCGCGACGACGCGCCCGTCCGCGACCAGCGCCCGCGCGGCGAGGTTCGGCGCGTCGAGCAGCCGCGCCAGGTCGTTCGGCTCCGTGCGGTAGTGCGCGGCGACGAGCAGCCCGAACGCCTCGCGGAGCAGGGCCTCGTCCGCGAGCAGGTCGTCGGGAGCCAGCGTCCGATACGTCGCCCCGTCGAGCGCCGCGCCCGCGACCGCCTCGTCGACCGCCGGGCGCGCGTCCAACAGGAGCGCCCGCGACGCCCACGCCTCCACCGGATCGCTCCGGGCGTACCGGATCGGCTCGTCGAGCCGCACGTCACGCACCGCGAACCGGCTCTCACGCAGGCGCTCTCTGAACCGGATCGAGAACCCGCGGCCGGCCCCCTCGTAACCGTGAACCGTCGTGCAGAACGCGACCGCCGGCGCGTTGAGGAACCGTTCGAGCAGCCGCACCGGGAGCGCCGCCGCCTCGTCGACGATCACCGCGTCCGGGTCGTCGGGCAGGTCGGCGGCCTCGGCGGGAGTGCGGTAGCGCACCCGCCCTCCGCCGGGCGCGTCGAGACGGTGAGCGTCGCCGCCGGGGGCGGACCCGCTCTCGTCGCGCTCACACCGTTCGAACAGCTCCTCGGCCCGTTCGAACACCTCCGCCGCGTTGCGGAACGCCGGCGCCGTGACGAGCACGTCGGCGCCCGCGAGCGCGAGCGCCCCGGCCGCGATCCCCGCCGCGCTCGACTTCCCCCGCCCGCGGTCCGCCTCGGCGACGACCGCGTTCCCCGGCGTCGCGAGCGACTCGAACGCCCGCACCGCCCGGACCTGATCGCCGGTGAGACAGGCCTCGTAGGCCGCCGTCGGGAACGCCGCGTTCGGCGGGGCGGCCGGTCGCTCCGCGGGCGCCCGCTGGCTCGATGCGCCGATCGCGTCGTTTCGGGGGCCGGTGCGTCCGTCGCGCTCGATCGCGTCGCCCCCAGGTCCGTCCGCCCCGAGCGAGGCGATCGCGATCCCCGGGTGCGACCGGAGCGTGTCGACGAAGCGGTCGCGGAACCGTCCGGTCACGTCGTCGATCTCGTAGGGGGGGACCGCGAGCGAGTCGTCGAACCGGTCGCGGATCGCGGGCCACGCGTCGAGGTCCGGAGTCAGCAGGACGAGGAGACCGCCGCCGTCGACCGCGCCGACGCACCGACCGACCGCGTTCGGGACGAACTGCTCGTGGCAGTCGAGGACGACCACCTCGCGGGTGCGGCCGAGCAGTTCGTCGGCGCCCCGCGGGCGATGCTCCTCGAACCGGAACCCCTCGCGCGTGGAGACGATCGAGACCGACGCTCGTTCGCGACGCCCCTCGACGTCGTCCGACTCGTCGCTGACGACCGCCTCGATCGCGTCGTAGGCCGCGTCGAATCCGCGATCGCGGTCGCCGGCGAGCACGAGAACGCGCCGCTCGTTCGTCGCTTCGGCCTCCCGCTTCGCGCCTCGTGCCAGCCCCGCGATCATCGTTCGGTCGTCGTTGCCGGGGGGTGCAGATGTGTCTTGCCCTCCCGCGCCGCCTTCGTCGCCAACGCCGACCCCGCCACGCGAGGCGGGACGCTTACGGACGCCCGGCGCGTCCCTCCGGGCATGACCACGGTCACGCTCATCGGCACGCGGCTCGCGGACACGGGCCGCGAGTTCGTCTATCAGGGGGAGTCGCCCGACTGCGAGGGGTGTCCCTACCGGAGCCAGTGTCTCAACCTCTCCGAGGGAACTCGGTACCGCGTGACCGGGATCCGCGAGAACGCCCAGACGCTCGACTGCGCCGTCCACGACGCCGGCGTCCGCGCGGTCGAGGTCGAGCCCGCGCCCGTCCCCGCGAACGTCCCGTCGCGGCAGGCGTACGCCGGCAGTCGCGTCTCGCTCGCCGGTCCGTGTCCGCACACCGAGTGCCCGAGCCACGGATACTGCGTCCCCGACGGCGCCGACTTCGACGACGAGCGCGTGATCGACCAGGTGCTCGGCGAGCCGCCGCACGACACCTGCGCGCTCGACCGAGACCTGACGCTGGTGGAGTTCCGGGCGGAAGACGGGTAGGAGTCGGACTCGGGACGCGACCCTTACAGCGCGGTGACCGCGTTCAGCGTGATCCGGATCGCGCGTTCGACGTTGTCTTTCGCCTTCTCCGGCAGTTCGTCGTCGGAGTCGGCGCCCTTCTGCGAGCCCGCGACGAGGTTGCCGTCGACGGTGCAGATCGCGCCGGCCCGCAGCCCCTTGCGGCGCGCCAGCGAGAAGACGGTGGCCGCTTCCATCTCGATCGCGAGCAGGTTCGCGTCGTTCCAGTCTGCGACGTACTCGTCGTCCTCGTTGTAGAACGCGTCGTCGGAGACGATCGGCCCGACGTGGATCTCCTCGTCGTTGTCCTCGGCGGCGCCGACGAGCTCGGTGAGCGCCTCGTAGTCGGGGACCGCGGGGTACTCGACCGACTCGTACCGCTTGCTCGTCCCCTCCTCCTTGGCGGCGCCGGTCGCGACCACCATGTCGCCGACCTCCATGTCGGCCTGCAGGGCGCCACAGGTGCCACACCGGAGGAACGTCTCGACGCCGACCCGCGAGAGCTCTTCGACCGCGATGGCCGCGGAGGGACAGCCGATCCCGGTCGAGCAGATCGTGAGGTCCGTCCCGTCGTAGCTCGCGTTGACGATCTTGTACTCCCGGTTCTGCGCGACGAGCTCGCTCTCGTCACAGAGGTTCGCGATCCGGTCGACGCGCCCCGGATCGCCCGGAATGATCGCGATCTCGTGGACGTCGCCCTCCTCGACCAGCAGATGCGGCTGTTTCGCCATACGCGCCGAGACAGCCGCCGCGCGCAAAAACGGACCGGTCGGGCGGCGGGATTGGTGTCGCAGATCCGATTCGATATCGCGCTATGTGATTTATCGGTGGGTGCGTCACCGTATTCTCCGCTCCGCAACCCCGACGATCGAAACGGCCGATAACCCGGATTCGTCGCTCGTTAGCGGCAGATCCGCCTCCGGTTGGCTCGTCCGATTCGCTCGCGTCGGCGTGGACGCACGGCCCGCCAGGCGGCGGACGACGAGCTGAATCGCCCGCGATGCGGGGGCGAAGACGGTTATCGCAACTGAGACGCCGGGCGGAGGCTTTTATACGCGTCCGGGTTCGATATCTCGTCATGCGATTCAGCCACGACCGTCGGGGACAGTCGGTCGTGATCGGGACCGTGATCCTGTTCGGCTTCCTGATCGTAGCGCTCTCGCTGTATCAGGTGCAGGTGGTTCCGCAGGAGAATAGTGAGGTCGAGTTCGACCACAGCCAGCAGGTCGAAGGTGAAATCATCGACCTCCGGAACGCGATCTTGAGCGCGAGCCGCACCGGTGACGGTCGACCGACCTCGCTGAAACTCGGTACTCGTTATCCGCAGCGGACGTTCTCTCTTAATCCCCCACCGGCGTCGGGCGAGTTATCGACAACTGAACCCCGGGAGCTGCGTATTGAAAACGTAACGGTGGACGACGACAATAATATCGGTTCATACTGGGCAAACAGGACTGCGACTGACGACGCGATCACATTCTACACCCGCTCGTTGCGGTACTCCCCGGGATACAACGAATTCAGAAACGGTCCGGACCTCGTTTACGAACACTCGCTCGTCGTAGCCGAGTTCGACACCGCCGCCCTCGGCCGGACCGGGCAGACAGCGGTCGACAGCGGTCGTGATCGGATCCGACTGACGGCGCTGGACGGGGAGGTCGACGAGTCGGGCGTCGAACGGACGAGTCTGGATCCGGAGACGCTCTCGCAGAGCCGGCGTTCGGTGACGCTGAGTGCGACCGGTGGCGACCCGATCGTCCTCGAACTACCGACCGCTGTCTCACCGGATCGAGCGACGGACCTCGAACAACAGTGGGGTGCTCGTCTCGGTGAAAACGCCGAAGATGTCACCGTTGCAGGCGGAGCGATCCGAATCGTGCTCGACGGAACCGAGACCTACCGTCTCGAACTCGGAAAAATCGGCCTCGGTACCGGGACAACCCCTGAGAACGAGTCCAACGGATACATCACCAAGGTCTCGTCGACTAACGGCGTGGCAGTCGCAGAGGTCCGTGATAGGTTCAACAATCCCGTTGCGGATGCGGCTGTGACCGTTGTCGCCGACGGAACAGAAGTTGGGACAGAACGTACCGATGAGGACGGACGCGTCAGCTACGAGGCGACCGACGGACCCGTGGACCTCGACCTGTATATCAACGACGACACTGAAGTGTGGGAATCCGTCTCCTACGACGACCTCGGCGCAGCCGGCGGAACGGGTGGCACCGGAGAAAATCGGACGTTCAACGTCACTTGGCTCAACGAGGAACCAGTAACAGTTGTCGAAGAGGGCAACTCCGAGCAACTCGATGTCGAGGTTACCAACCGCGACGGGAACCTGATCAGAGATTCGAAAATCGACTATTCGTTCTCTCCACTCCAGAACGGTGGACTCCCGTCTCTGAGCTCGACGCAATCATCGGATCAGAACGACGGAACGGCAACAGTCAACTTCGATCCAAACGAGGCGAACGCAGGAGACGAGTTTGATGTCTACGCCTCGGCCGGAGACGACGTTGACGTAATTCGTGTCGAGGTTATCGGGTCAAACGAACCCATGCTTGGGTACGTGGCTGGATCTGGTACCGATCCCAATAACAACGGTAGAATAACGTTCCAACTCGAAAACACGGGTAGCGCTGACGCAACGATTACCGGAATCAGGGTTGATGACACCACGGATACGCCAGCCGAGCGGATCAATAACGGTGAAAATACCGAATTCAGTGGAGCCAGCGGCGACCTTAGTCTCCCGTCCAACCAGGTCCTCGAAATCGGTGCGACGTCGATAACCGATCTCGACACGAACGCGGTAATAGCTCAAGGATCGACGGAGACATTTAATCTACAACAGTTCCGACAAGTGCGCGGTCAGAGCGGTAAAACCAACCCGAGAGGAATGTCTGGTGATAACGTAACAATCACGCTCCGATTCGACGATGGAACCACAACCACGATAACAATCGAGAGTATCTCGTAAACACTTCCACGATCGACGTAAACGCCCATCGACAAAACCATATGCCGGCCGCATGAACGACCGTGTATGACTGAAGTCGGCATCGACGCCGTCGAGATCTGGACCGGAAAGCTCAAGCTCGACTTACCGGGCACGTTCGCGCCGGAGAAGGGCGACGACCCGGAGAAGTACACGAAGGGGCTCGGGCTCAACAACTCCTCGTTCCCGGACGTGTACGAGGACATCGTCACGATGGGCGCCAACGCCGCGAAGGGGCTGATGGACCGCAAGGGGCTCGAACCCGACGACATCGGCCGGATCGACGTGGCGACGGAGTCGGCGTTCGACCACTCGAAGCCGGTGTCGACGTACATCGCGGGCTGTCTCGAAGGGGTGTACGACGGCGACTTCACCCACGCGAACAAGGGCGAGCGCAAGTTCGCCTGTCTGGCCGGGACGCAAGCGATCGACGACGCCTACAACTGGATCCGAGCGGGGCGGAACCGCGACCGCGCCGCGCTCGTCGTCACGACGGACACGGCGCTGTACGCCCGCGGCGACCCCGGCGAGGCGACGCAGGGCGCCGGCGCCGTCGCGATGCTGATCGACGAGGACCCCTCGATCGTCGCGCTCTCGACGGAACAGGGGTACGGCTCGAAGGACGAGACGGACTTCCTGAAGCCGAATCAGCAGTTCCCCAGCGTCGACGGGAAGCGCTCCGTCCAGGTGTACCTCTCGCGGATGCGCGAGGCCCTCGAAGATTACGAGTCGGTCACCGACGACATCGAACTCGACGACTTCGCGTACGCCCCCTTCCACACGCCGTTCCCCGGCATGGTTCGGAAGGCGGCGCTGCTGGCGTACCGCCACGTCATCCGCGACTCGGAGCACGAGGACGCGCTCGCCGACGAGATCGGGCGACAGCCCCGCGAGGAGGACTACGCGGACCGCGAGGCGTACGAAGCGGCCATTCGCGACTACATGGACGACCTGAAGACGACCGAGCAGTATCAGACGTGGTACGACACCGCCGTGGAGCCGACGCTCGGGCTCTCGCGGGAGGTCGGCAACTGGTACACCAGCTCGGTTCACATCGCCCGCATCAGCGCGCTGCGCGACGCCCTGACCCGCGACCGGTCGTTCGTCGACGACACGCTGCTCGTGGCCTCTTACGGCTCCGGCGCGCAGGCGGAGATTCACGCGGAGACGATCCGCGAGGGCTGGCGCGCGGAGATCGAGTCGCTCGACATTGACGACCGGCTCGCCGCGCGCTACGACCTCACGTGGGAGGAGTACGAGGACGTGCACGACGTTCACGAGTACGACATGGACGTTGAACGCGAGATCGAAGAGTTCACGCAGCCAGAGGCGGAGTTCGTCTTCACCGGCTGGGGCCGCATGAACGAGCGGAAGTACGAGTACGTCGAGTAGCCGTTCGGCTGCGCGCTGCGGGCGAGAGATTTTGCCCGCCGATTCCGTTGCTGTAGCTCCGCTACCCGTGAAAACCGGTCACACGACGCTTCTCGAATACGATGGGTTTAAACGACGTTAGGCAGAAATTCACCTCAATGGTAACCATCTACGACGTGCCGGCCGACGCCCTCATCGAGGAGGTCGCCGCACGACTCGAGGACCGGATCGACGAGCCCGACTGGGTCGAGTTCGCCAAGAGCGGCGCCGGGAAGGAGCTCCCGCCGGAACAGGAGGACTTCTGGTACGTGCGCTCCGCCAGCCTCCTCCGGAAGGTCGCCCAGAACGAGCCGATCGGCATCGAGCGGCTCGCCACCGAGTACGGCTCGAAGAAGCGCGGTTCGAACCGCTACTCCGTCCGCCCCGGCGAGCACGAGGGCGGCTCCCGCAAGCTCATCCGCGCGTCGCTGCAGGCCCTCGAAGACGACGGGCTCGTGACGACCGCCGCCGGCGAGGGACGCCGCATCTCCGACGAGGGCGAGGCCTTCCTCTCCGAGGTCGCCACTGAGGTCTTCGAGGACCTCGACCGCCCGGAACTCGAACGCTACGCGTAGATCGCCGATTCGTTTTCCCGATATCGATCGCCTCCGAGCCACAGCGCTCGGAGTGAGTTTCCCACAAATACGCCGATAATCGGCCGCTACGCGGTTTCTCTCTCGTCTCGCCGCTCAGTAGCGACCGCCCCGCGCCTGGCGGCATACACCGCATGTCGATATACAAAATCCGCTGCGCGATCGACAAGGCGACCGTCGCGCTCGGCGTGCCGGCGCCTCGGCTCTCGATGGCGTCGGCGAAAAACGGCGTCGGGCGGAGCGGTCAGCGTCGCTTCGATCGAACCGCGTCCCGGCTTATCCCGTGTTCTTCATCCCGGCGGCGATCCCGTTGACGGTGAGCCGCAGCGTCCGCTCTTCCTCTTCGGTGCGGTGGGTCCGTCCGAGCAGGTCCGCCTGCAGCAGGTTCAGCGGATCGACGTAGGGGTTCCGCCGGTCGAGACTCTCTTCGAGCCACTCGCGACGGATCAGCTCGTCGCGACCGCTGATCGCCAAGACGAGTTCGCGACCGCGCTCGTACTCGCCGATCAGCTCGGGGAAGAAGCGCTCGCGGAGATCGTCGTCCGCGAGGTCGGCGTACTCGGCGGCGATCTCCGGCTCGGTGCGGGCGAGCGCGAGCGCGGCGTTGTCGAGGGTGGTGCGGAAGAACGGCCACTCCTCGTACATCTCCCGGAGGGTCTCAAGCCCCTCGTCCTCGCCGACGTCGTCGAGGTAGGCGTCGAGCCCGGAGGCGAGCGAGTACCACCCCGGAAGGATGAGCCGCGTCTGGGTCCACGAGAACACCCACGGGATTGCACGCAGGTCCTCGACGGTGCGCTCGCCCGAGCGCGACGCGGGCCGCGAGCCGAGGTTGAGGTCCTCGACGACGGAGATGGGCGTCGCCTGGCCGAAGTAGGAGACGAACCCGTCGGTGTTCAGGAGGTCGCGGTACGTCGTTCGGGCCGCGGGCGCCATCGTCTCCATCGCGTCGACCCACTCTCCGGGCACGTCTTCGGTGGGCTCCTCGTTGGCCTCCTGTCGCGCGCGGATCTGCGCGTCGAGCATCTGCTCGAGCTCGCGTTCGGCGATCCGCGGGTTGGCGTACTTCTCCGCGATCGCCTCGCCCTGCTCGGTGAACTTCACCTGTCCCGTGACGGTCTCGTTGGGGAGCGCGAGCAGCGCCTCGTTCATCGGGCCGCCGCCGCGCGAGATGGAGCCGCCCCGCCCGTGGAACAGCCGGAGGGTGACCTCCTCTTCGCGACAGAACCGCGCGATCCGGCGCTGGTTCTCGTAGAGGTCCCAGTTCGCGGCGAGGAACCCGTTCTCCTTGTTGGAGTCGGAGTAGCCGAGCATCACCTCTTGGACCTCGTCGCGGACCTCGAGGGCCGTCGCGTACGCCTCGTTTTCGAACAGCGCTCCGAGGATGCGCTCGGCGCCGTTGAGCGCGGACTCGGTCTCCAACAGGGGGACGACGTCGAGCCCGCAGTGGTCCGGCAGCGAGACGACGCCGACCTGATCGGCGAGGAAGAGCACTTCGAGCACGTGGCTCGGCTCCTCCGTCATCGAGATGCAGTAGGTGTCGATGGCCTGTGTGCCGTACTCGTCCTGCCACTCGGCGAGCTCTTGGAACCGGCGGAGCACGCGCTCGGTGGTCTCGGAGACGTCGCCGGGCTCGTCGGCGTCGACGACCGGGTCCTCTTGGAGGATCGCCTCGGTGAGGAACTCCTGCCGGGCGTCCTCGTCCATCTCGCGGTAGTCGACGCCCTCGGTCGCGACCGCCTCGGCGACGGCCTCGGTGTGGTTCTCGCGGTGGTCGCGGAGGTCCAGTGACGCGAGCGTGAACCCGAACGTGTCGACCTGCCGGCGGAGCGGCTCGACGAACGACTCGCGGACCGCGTCCTGTCCGTCGGCCGCCAGCGAGTCGGCGATCACGTCGAGGTCCGCGAGGAACGCGTCGCCGTCGGGGTACTCGCCGGGTCGCACGTCGTCGACGCGGTCGAGCCGTTCGCGCATCAGGCGGAGCTTCTGGCGGTACGGCTCGTCGGGGTACCGCTCGCGGGCCTCCTCGACCACCGTCGGGAACCGGTCGGCGTCGACCGCCAGCGACTCGGCGAGCCGGTCGTCGACCGCGTAGCGCTCGCCGTCTTGGCTCAGCACGGCCGAGAGGCGCTTACACCGGTCGCGGTACTTCTCGACGGCCACCTCGCGTTGCCGCCCCAGCGTCTCGTCGGTGACCTCCGGCGTGACGAACGGGTTGCCGTCGCGGTCGGACCCCGCCCACGAGCGGAACTCGAAGAGCTTCGGGCAGTCCACGTCGTCGTACTCCTTCGAGATGGTCTCCTCGAACTCCTCGTAGGCGTCGCCCACCACGTCGAAGAGGGTGTTCTCCAGGTACCACTGGACGTTGCGCGCCTCGTCTTCCGGCTCCGGGCTGCGCTGGCGGACCTGTCGGGTCCCCCAGAGGCTCGTCACCTCGGCGGTGACGTCGCGCCAGATCCCGTTTCGCTCGCGCTCGGTGAGGTTGCGCTCGTCGAGCTCCTCCAGGTGGTTCGCGATCGAGCGGAGCTTCGCCTTCACGGTCGCTCGCCGGGCCTCGGTGGGGTGCGCCGTGAACGTCGGCTCGATGAGCACGTCCTGTAACAGCTCTCGGAGCTCGTCGGGTTCGACGCCGGCCTCCGCGAACTCGGCGACCGTGGCGTCGAACGAGTCGTGAAGCGATCCGTCCTCGTCGGCGTCCCGAATGGCGCGGACCCGTTCGCGCTCCTCGGCGAGGTTGATGAGTTCGAAGTACGTCGTGAACGCGCGGGCGACGATCCCCTCTCGGGTCGTCGACAGCTCTTCGACGGACTCGTGGAGTACGTCCCGGCTCGCCGCGTCGCCGCGCCGATAGTCGATCGCCGCGTTTCGGAGGTCCTCGACGGTCTCGTACGCCTCGGTGGAGGCCTGCGCGGCGAGGACGTCCCCAACGAGCGCACCGAGCTCGCGCACGTCCGTCCGCACGTCCCGATTGTGCAACACCATACCACAGACACACCCGTCGTGGTGGGTTAAAAGCGGTGTCTGAACGAAGGTTTGCCTCAGTTTTGAGTAAACGTATTGATCGATCGTCCGACACCTCGATCGCGGTCGGGTCGATAACCTGTACCGTTCCCGCTCAGGTGGAGGGTTCGTCACCCTTTTTACCGGTCCAACCCGAGTAGCGAGTATGAGTCAGTCCGACAAGTATCCGGCCGAGTCCGGTCGGCGTCGCTTCGTGAAGGGCGTCGTCGGCGGCGCGGCCCTCGCGGGGGTCGGTGCGATGGGGTCGGCGACGGTGAACACCCTGACGACCTCCGGCGGTGTCGGCGGCGGCTCGACCGTCGCGATGTCGATCGCCCAGACCGGTGGCCCGGCCCCGCGCGGCCTCCCACAGATCCCGGTTGAGGTCACGGACGACGGGTTCATCCGCGGTATCTGGCCCGAAACGCAGACCGTCACGCAGGAGGGTAAGGAGATCCAGGTCGCACAGGAGCAGATCGGCGGGAAGACCTACTCCGGCGCGTGGTTCCAGTACTGCGGCGTTGAGTCGCAGGAGAACGTCTCCCCGGACTACGAGTCGGACAACCTGTTCCGGGCGGCGCCCGGCAAGTACGACTGGCAGGACGAGACGTACGACCAGGGCGCCAAGATCCACGTCGACGACTTCGACGACTACGCCGAGTGGGGCAACGGGGTCGGCGACGACGGCGTCGGGAAGCCGGCCTCCGTCACGTGGCGGTCTCAAGACGCCGACACCAACCTGAACGCGATCGTCATCCGCTCCCCGCGGATCGAGGAAGCCGTCGAGAACTCGGACGACGAGTGGCTCCAGGCGTCCACCGATCAGGGGTTCGTCGCGTACCTCAACGTCTGTACGCACTTCTGCTGTATCCCCGACTACAAGGTGCTCGAAGAGTCGGCTCGATACGACGCCGCGAACGGGACCTACTGCGTCTGTCACCAGTCGACGTACGACCCGTTCACGCTGGAAGAGTCGCTGTTCATCGCTCGCCCGCGTCCGGGCGAGTAACCGACGGATCCGCCCAAACCGGCGGGCTCGCGAGCCGCGCGCCCCGACGGGCGCCGCGCTTTTCTCTCCGCTTCGCGTACGCGTCTCCATGAGCGACGACGAGGTCCCCGAAGACGGAGCGACGCCCGACGACTCGTTCGCCGCGGAGATCGACCGCGCCCGCGACCTCCTCGACGGCGAGGAGATCGAGGCGGTTCACGTCGGCGTCGTCCGCGACGGCGAAATCGACACCACGTTCGCCCAGCGGAACGACGGCGACGCGGAGAACGACGGGCTCCGCGCGCTCGCGCTTCTCGCCGCGCACGTCCGGTTGGTCGCGAGCGAGGCCGGCGTCGACGCCTCCACCGTCGCGGGCGACGCGGCGACGCTCGCGGGACAGGTCGAGCAGATTCCGGCCAACACCGACGACCTCCCTGAAGAGTAGACCCGCGAAGGCGATTCGACCGCTACTGCTCCCCGTCGCCGCCCTCCCCCTCGCTCCGGCGGATCCGGTAGAGCTGGTGGGCGACGCCGGCGAGCGCGACGAGCAGCACCGCGAGGTTGAACGCCGCGAGGGCGATCGGCTGATACGCCGGGTCGAGCCACGTCCGGATCGCTCGGCCGGCCTGGCTGTAGAAGCTCCAGCCGGCGATCAGCGCGAGCAGGATCAGCGCCGCCAGCCCGATCCGGTCGATGAGCCCGCGGAGGTCGTCAGTGGAGAGCCGACTGAAGCGGCCGCCTCCGTCGGCGTTTTCGGGGTCGTTCGTTCGCGGTGCGGGATCGTCGGTCGCGGTGTCGTCGGTCGCTGTGTCGGTCATGGATCCGGTGTGTGAGTCGGTGGTGTCGGCTGACGCGGTGGTCGGACTGCTGTCGTTCGGGGCGGGGTCGTCGGCCCCGCCGGTCGAATCGCCGCGGTCGCGCTCGTCGGTCATGGTCGCCTCCGCGCAACGAGCGCCGCGACGACGAGCGCGACGAGCGCGACGAGGGGACCGAAGCCGGGCGTCGAATCCCCGCCGCTACTGCCGTCGGCGCCCCGGTCGGCGCCGTCGCCTCCCGCGTCGCCGCCCTCTTCGCGCGTGAAGTCCTCAACGGTGAAATCGACCTCTTCGACCGTTTCGTTGGCGCTGATCGTCTCGCGCGGGTTCAGGTTGGCGACGCCCTGCGTCTCGTCGATGAGCACGTCGTCGCTCCACAGCGCGGCGTCGACGTAGTAGTTGTAGTTCGCGGGCACCTCGACGCTCGTCGTCACGGTGTCGGTCCGGCCGGGTCTGACCTCGCCGACCGTCTCGGTCGCCTCGTCCGCGATCACGTTCGACTCCGACTGCCGGAGCAGCACGCGGAGGTCGAGCGGCTCCGAGACGGCGTCGCCGCGGTTCGTCACCGAGACCGACACCGACAGCGTCGCGGTCTCGTTGTCGGCCTCGCTCACGCTGACCGCGACGGTCGGCCAGACGTCGCCTTCGGTAAAGCCGACGCGCGAGTCGGCGTAGTCGGGGGTGAGCGCCGCGACGCCGTCGACGCGGGTCGTCTGGGCCGCGCGCCGTTCGCCGTCGGCGAAGACGACCGTCTCGATCCGGTAGCCGCCTTCGCGCTCCACGTCGACGGAGCCGTTCACGGTCCGCTCGCCGCCGCCGTCGACCTCGCCGACCGCGACCGTCGTCTCGTCGACGAGCAGCCCCGAGTCGGCGCCGATCGCGCGGTGGCGGACCGTGACGTTCTCCACGGCCGACCCCCGGTGCCGGAGGTCGACGCCGAGCCGGAGCTCCGCGGTCTCGCCGCGCACCTCGCCCGGCGAGACGACCGTGCCAACGATTCTAACGTCGCCGGGGCGCTCGTCGGCCTTGCGGGGGTCGACGATCGCGTCCGGCGCGGCGACGGCGCCGACCGCGCTGACGAGCAGGAGCGCGGCAGCGGCCGCCAGGAGGGCAGTTCGCGTGTCCATACCCGTCACGTCTAAACGACAACATAAGTGCTTTGTCAGGGACCGGCGTCCGGGGCGGCGTCGCTCGGCGCTGTGTCGCTCGGCACTGTGTCGCTCGGCGCCGCGTCCCCGTCAGAGCACGCGGTAGCGCCCGCCCGACTCGGAGAGCTCCCCGCGGCGCGCGAGCCGGGTCAGAATTTCTCTGGCCGTCTCGGCGGGGACGCCGTGCTCGCTTGCGTGGGCCGCAACATTCTCTTCGGTGGGATCGTCGACGGCCCTCACCGCGTCGCGGACGACCTCGGTCCGACTTCGCGCACTCGACCCGCCGCCCTCGGCGCGGGCGCCCGCCTCGTCGACGGCGTCGGCGTCGATCCCCGACGCCTCCAGGTACTCGCGGTCGTCGATCCCCGCCTCGTCGACGGCGCGTTCGAGCTCCGAGACGTGGTCGAGTTCGGCGAACGCTGCGCTCTCGTCCCGCTTCTTCGCGAGCAGGGCGGCCCGAGCCTCGCGGGCCGCCTCCCGGTCTTCCGACTCGAAGAACCGCTTGAGCTTCGCCGTCCGGTGCGTCTTCGCGCAGCGGGGACACTGCGCGCTGTCGCTCGTTCGCGGGTCCGAGAGGAGCCACATCGCCGCGCACTCGTTGCAGCCGACGACCGCGTACATGCCGCGCGGTTCGTCGCCCTCGGATTTGAACCCTCGGACCGGCGCCGCCGGACCGATCTGTGTGCGGCTCGCTCGACATGCGGTATTGTGTTCTCTATTCAAAACCATTATCCGCGTGGGGCGCGTAGCAAAGCGTGATGAGTTCAACCGATGCTGTCCCCACGGAACCGATTCAGCTGTCAAACGCCGACGAGTTCGACGACTACGTCACCGATCACGACGTGGTCCTCGTCGACTTCTACGCGGACTGGTGCGGACCGTGTCAGATGATGGAGCCCGCGGTCGAGGCGATCGCGAACGACACCGGCGCGGCCGTGCTGAAGGTCGACGTCGACGAACATCAGGGGTTAGCCGCCGAGTACGGCGTGCAGGGCATCCCGACGCTGCTCGTGTTCGCCGGCGACGAGCTCGCGGAGCAGATGGTCGGCGCACAGACGGAGGCGGCGCTCACCGACGCGATCACGGAGCACACCGCCTGAATGAACGACCCCGAGTCCGACGGCAGAATGACGCCGCGCGAGCTGCGCGCGGACGTGCCGGCGCTCCACGAGGCCGCGTACTTCAACTTCGGGGCGCACGGGCCGAGCCCGGAGTACGTCGTCGAGGCGGCGTCCGACTTCATCGCCGACCACGAGTTCGGCTCGGGGACGACCGACCCGTACGAGCGCGCCTTCGAGACGTACGAGATCGTACGCGAGCGCGTCGCCGACTTCGTCGGCGCCGAACCCGACGAGATCGCTCTGACCGAGAGCACCACCGACGGGATCACCCGGATCGCGGGCGCGATCGACTGGGAGCCCGGCGACGTGGTCGTCCGGACCGATCTCGAACACCCCGCCGGCGTCCTCCCGTGGAAGCGGCTCGAGCGCGAGGGCGTCGAGGTGCGGGTCGTCGAGACCGAGGACGGTCGGATCGACCGCGAGGCGTACGCGGAGGCGGTCGCGGACGCGCGGCTCGTCTGCTTCAGCGCGATCACGTGGACGCACGGGACGCGGCTCCCGGTGGCGGACCTCGTCGAAATCGCCGACGAGGCGGGTGCGTTCACGCTCGTCGACGCGGTTCAGTCGCCCGGACAGGTCGCGATGGACGTGTCGGCGTGGGGCGCCGACGCGGTGGCGGCGGCGGGCCACAAGTGGCTGCTCGGGCCGTGGGGCTCCGGGTTCCTCTACGTCGACCGCGAGGCCGCGGCGGAGCTGGCGCCGCGCGCGGTCGGCTATCGGAGCGTCGAGGATTCCGGCGCCGACACGATCACGTTCAAGCCGGGCGCGAGGCGCTTCGAGATCGGGACGACGACGCCGGCCGCCCACGTCGGCCTGGTCGAAGCGCTCGACGCGGTCGACGCGGTCGGGCTCCCGGCGATCCGTGACCGGATCGCGTCGCTCACAGATCGGTTCAAGGACGGCGTCCCCGACGACCGCCTGTTGAGCCCCCGCGAGTACGAGACCGGGCTCGTCACGGTCGACGTCGATGACCCCGAGGCGACGGTGGACCGGCTCGCCGACGAGGGGATCGTCGTCCGCTCGCTTCCCCACCCCGACGGCGTCCGGGTGTCGATCCACGCCGTCTCCGCCGAGGCCGAGATCGACCGGTTGACCGACGCCCTCGCCGCCGAGTGGTGAACGCTCGACCGGACGCGTTTTAGTGGTTCGCGTACAAGACCGCGCATGGGATTTCACACGTTCGACGCCGACAAGGCCGACCGACTGGAGCGTCCCGCGGTCCGGTATCGCTGGGTGTCCGCCGAGGAGATTATCGGCGCGCTGGGGGCCGACCGCGCCGACCGCGCGGCGGCGACCGTCGCCGACCTCGGAAGCGGCACCGGCTTCTACACCGACGCGGTCGCGCCACACGTCGAGACCGTCTACGGCGTCGACGTCCAGGCCGAGATGCACGCGTTCTACCGCGAGAAGGGGGTCCCCGAGAACGTCGACCTCGTCGAGAGCGACGTGTCGACGCTCCCGTTCGACGACGGCGGGCTGGACGCCGTGTTCTCCACGATGACGTACCACGAGTTCGCCAGCGACGACGCTATCGCGGAGCTGGCCCGCGTGCTCAGGTCCGGCGGACGGATCGCCCTCTTCGACTGGTCGGCCGCGGGCGACGGCGAGCACGGTCCGCCGGTCGACGAGCGGTTCGCCGCGAGCGACGCGGTCGAGGCGCTGGAGGCGGCGGGGTTCGAGGTCCGCTCCGCGTCCGAACGCACTGAGACGTTCGCCGTCGTCGCCGTCGCGCCGTAGGCGCTCTCGACCGCGTCGACCGTCCTCACGGAGTCAGCGACCGCCGTCACGGCGTCGCCGACTCGTCGCGACGTACCGATCTACCGATGTACCGCCCTCGTCGCCTTATTCTTCGAGCACCGTCGACCCCCGCCCGATCCGCGTCTGGTAGGCGCGGGCGTCGATGCCGGCGTCGGCGAAGGCGTCGAGCATCGCCGCGGCGACTCCCCGTCGGCGCCCGCCGCGGCAGACGGCGAGGATCGCGGGGCCGGCGCCGCTGACGGTGACCCCGGTCGCGCCGGCGTCGAAGGCGGCCGCGCGCACGTCGTCGTACCCGGTGATCAGGCGGGCGCGCTCCGGGGTGACGACGGGGTCGCTCATCCCGGCGCCCACGAGGTCGGGGTCGGAGCGACACATCCCGACCGCGAGGGTGGCGGCGTTGCCGACCGTCTCGACTAACGCGTCCATCGAGGCCGTCTCGGGGACGACCCGGCGCGCGTCGCGGGTCGAGACGGCGACGTCGGGGAGACAGACCACGAGCGGGATCGAGGCGTCGACGGCGTGGGTCCCCTCGCTCGTCGTCACCGTGAAGCCGCCGAGGATCGAGGGGGCGACGTTGTCCGAGTGTGCGACGCCGGAGACGACCGCCTCGCCCTCGGCCGCGATCGGAACCAGCTCCGACCGAGAGTACCCCCGGTCGTACAGCCGGTTGAGCGCGACGGCGGCGGCGGCGGCGCTGGCCGCCGAGGAGCCGAGCCCGGAGGCCGGGCGGACGCCCTTGTCGATGTGGATCCGCGCGGGCGCGTCGAGCGCCTCGACGACGGCGCCGACCGTGTTCTTCTCGGGGTCCTCGGGGATGTACTGCGCCCCGGCCCCGGTGACCTCGATCGTCGTCTCTGCCGCCTTCTCGACGGTGACGACGTCCGCCGGCCGCGTGAGGGCCGCGCCGAACACGTCGAACCCGCTGCCGAGGTTCGCGCTCGTGGCGGGTGCCCGTACCGTAACCATGGCGGTGAGTGTCGCTCGGGGTGCAAAAAGAGGCGGGATCGAGCAACGGCACGGCGAGGCGCCCCGGCGGTGTGTGAGACGAGAGGCCAGCGCTGTCGGAGCAGCGGAACGCGCGCGGGGTCGGGGGCGGCGGAAGCGAGAGACGAAGGCGACAGAAATGCGAGTGAGGGGCGACAGAAACGGGATGAGAGAGCGACAGAAACGGGAGTGAGGGGGCGGGAGAAAACGGAGGCGCAGTCGGAACCGCGTCAGTTCCCGGCCATCGTCCACAGCAGCGCGCCGATCAGGATCAGCGGAATGCCCCCGAGGATGTACACCTGCGGCATCGTCGTGTACGGGGCGACCAGGAAGATCGTCCCGAAGCCGGCGAAGACGGACGCGATCACCTTCTGGGACTTCAGGGGCGCGGTCGCCAGCAGCGAGACGATGAACCCGAGCAGTATGACGTGCCCGAGGTGGTAATCGAGCAGGAACGTGTCGATGAACAGCGGCGAGAGCATTCTTGTCTGAACGTGCGAGGGATTCGCGCATTAAAGTTCCGTTTCGCGCGGGACGGACGGGGAGTCGCCGCCGGGATCGACGACCCCGAGGCCGATCGGGACTCCCGACTCGCCGCGCGTCCTCCCGGTCCCGCCGCTCCGGTCACCGTCTCTTATAAGTCGTGCCGGCGAGACGACCGACCGTGCGACTCGTTCAGGTCATGATCCCGGCGGGGAAGCGCGCCGCCGTGATCCGCGCGCTCGACGACGAGGGCGTCGACTACGTCGTCACCGACGAGACGAGCGGCCGCGAGTACACCGCGGTCGCGACGTTCCCGCTCCCGACCGCCGCCGTCGAGCCGGTGCTCGAACGGCTCCGGGAGGCGGGTATCGACGAGAGCACCTACACCGTTATCGTCGCGGCCGAGACGGTGATCTCCCGCCGGTTCGAGGCGCTCGAAGACAAGTACGAAGCGGAGGCCGAACGCGGCGGCGACCGGATCTCCCGGGAGGAGCTACAGGCGAAGGCCGACGACCTCGCCTCCGGGCTCCGGACGTACGTCCTGATGACCGTCATCTCGGCCGTGATCGCGACCGCCGGGCTCCTGCTCGACTCGCCGGCGACGGTGGTCGGCTCGATGGTGATCGCCCCCCTGATCGGGCCGGCGATGTCGGCCGCGATCGGCACGGTCGTCGACGACGAGGACATGTTCCGGCGCGGCGTTCGGATGCAGGTCCTCGGCGTCGCGGTCGCGGTCGCGGCCGCGACGCTGTTCGCGCTCGCCCTGCAGTGGCTCGCGCTCGTCCCGCCCGGGCTCAACCCGCTCGAGCTCGCGGAGGTCGGCGAGCGGCTCGCGCCCAACGTTCTGGTGCTCGTCGTGGCGATCGGCGCCGGCGTCGCCGGGATCGTCTCGCTGATGACGGGCGTCTCCGCGACGCTCGTCGGCGTGATGATCGCGGTGGCGCTCATCCCGCCCGCGGCCGCCGTCGGGATCGGGATCGCCTTCCAGATCCCCCGGCTGGTGCTCGGTGCCGGCGTGATCGTCGCGGTGAACGTCCTCTCGATCAACCTCTCCGCGCTGGTCGTGCTCTGGTACGAGGGGTACCGCCCGCAGCGCTGGTTCCGCGAGGACGAGGCGCGCGCGGCGTTCCTGAAGCGAGCGGCCGTGCTCGCGGCCGCCATCGCGCTGCTCTCGGTGTTCCTCGGCGGCGTCACCTACGAGTCGTACGTCGCCTCGACCACCGAGGCCGACATCCGGAGCGCCGCCGGCGACGAGCTCGCCGCGCTCGACTCCGGTCTCGAACTGCTGGAACTGGAGGTCGAGCGCACCGGGACGGTCCCGCCGCTCACCACCGAGCGCGTGGTCGTCACCGTGGGGGCGCCGCCCGGCGGCGTCGAGGGCGTGGCCGACGCCCTCGACCGCCGGATCGAGGCGACCACCGGGACCGAGGTGCGCGTCGAGGTGCGCCTCGTGACCATCGACCGGGCCTGACACGCGGCCGACCGGGCTTGCCACGCGGCCGACAGCGCCCGAGACGCGGCCGGTCCGAGGCGTCGCTTCGATGGTGCCGGTGTGACAACTGAAACGATCTAAGCGGCCTTTTTGAACACGTCTTCCAACTTTTCAGATATCCTTGCTGTACCCGGCGTTTTACACACGCATGGCGAAAGAGGAACTACTTTTTATCCCGCCGACAGTGATCCGCCAGTGACTGACTCACAGCGACCCGACGACGATTCCATGCGCGAGGTCGTCGAGCGCTCCCGGAGCGGCGCCCCGGCGGTCGGCGAGGCCGTCCGAGACCGCTTCTCGTCCGACGAGGTGTTCCAGCGGATCATCGCGGCCGCGGACGAGGAGGTGACCTCGGGGAGCCGCGAACTCTTCTTCAGCGGGCTCGCCGCCGGGCTGGCGATCACGATCACGTTCATGCTGTACGCGTCGCTGACGGCGGCGACCGGCCGAAACCCCATTCTGAGCGTGCTTCTCTACCCCCTCGGGTTCATCTACATCATCATCGGCGGCTACCAGCTGTACACCGAGAACACCCTGCCGCCGGTGGCGCTGACGTTGGAGCGGCTCGCGAGCGTCCCGACGCTGCTGCGTCACTGGACGATCGTGCTCGCGGGCAACTTCGTCGGCGGCGGTATCGGCGCGCTCGTGCTGTCGTACGGCGGCGTCTTCACGGGCGACACCGTCGACGCGGCGCGGTACATCTCCGAGGGCGGGTTCAAAGTCGGCGCCGTCCCGCTGTTCTTCAAGGCCGCGATGGCGGGGCTGATCGTCGCCGGCGTCGTCTGGGTCGGCTTCGCCTCGACCGACTCCGTGAGCCGGATGCTCGTCGTCTACCTCGCCTTCCTCGCGATCCCGCTCGGCGACCTGTTCCACGTCGTCGTCTCCTTCACCGAGGTGCTCTACCTGTTCTTCGAGTACAGCATCCCGCTGTACGGCGCTGAGATCAGCCTCTACTCGGGGATCGTCGGGTTCGTGATCCCGGTGTTGCTCGGGAACACCATCGGCGGGGTGGTGTTGGTGACGCTGGTGAACTACTTCCAGACCAGCGAGGAGCGTCTGGAGGAAGCGCGCTTCGAGGGGATGACCCGCCGGCTCACGGTGCCCGAGTGGGTGCTCGGTCGCGCCGCGGGCCGCTCCTACGTCCCGATCTTGGACGCGACGGAGGCGACGCTGTTCGCCAACGAGGGATACCGGATCATGGTCCCCATCACGAACCCGCGAACCGACGGCCCCGTCGTCGAACTCGCGAGCCGGCTCGCCAGCGACCACGAGGACGGGCTTGTCCACATCGTCCACGTCGTGCAGGCGCCGGAGCGGATGTCGCTGGCGGCGGGCGCCGGTCGCATCGCCGACGTCTCCGAGGAGGGGATGGCCGGACTCCGCGAGACCGCCGAGGAGTACGACGTCGACGTCTCCACCTCCACGGTCGTCTCGCACCGCTCCTTCGAGGAGGTGTTCAACATGGCCCGCCGGACCCGTCCCGACGCCGTGTTGATGGGGTGGGGCGAAGACCAGCTCTGGAGCGCGGCCCGCGCCGAGCGGCCGATCGACGAGCTGACCAACCAGCTCCCCTGCGACTTCCTCATCCTGAGCGAGAGCGACCTCGACACGTCCCGGATCCTGGTCCCGACTTCCGGGGGGCCGGACTCGGGGCTGGGCGCGGAGGTCGCGAGCGTGCTCTCCCGGACCGCGGGCGCAACGGTGAGCCTGCTCCACGTCGTCGACGGGCCCGAGAACCGCCCGGAGGGCGAAGAGTTCCTCACCGCGTGGGCCGCCGAAAACGGGCTCTCGGGCGCCGACCTGATCATCGACGACAGCGGCGACGTCGAGGACGCCATCGCCAGGGAGGCGGCGGACAACTCCCTCGTCATCATCGGCGCGACCGAGAAGGGGCTGCTCTCGCGGCTCGTCTCGAACTCGCTTCACCTCGACGTGGTCAACGACGTGGACTGCTCGCTGCTGCTCGCCGAGCGTCCCAGCCGGCGCACGATCCGCGAGCGCCTCTTCGGCTCCGGGCGACGGGTGTCCGGCCCGCCGGACGGCGGCGTGGAGCGCGACCCGGACGCGTCGAGCGGAGCGCAGATCGGCGACTCGGACCGGCGGAACGAGACAGACTCCGAGCTCGACGGCTCCGTTCCGGGAGACGACGAGAGCGACGACGGTGACAGAGACGCCGATAGCGGCGACGAGGCGGACGACGACTCGCTGCCGGAGCCCGCGGTGATCACGGACCACGACGACCCCGATGCTGACGCGGAAGCGGCGGACGACCGCGGGGCGGACGGCGACGAAGACGACGAGGGCGACGACGCCGACGAGGGTCGCTCCGCCTGATCGCGGTCGTCGGATCGGCCGCGTCCGATAGCGCAAACGGCTCTTTGTCCTATCTGTGCCTTATTTGATGCTACCCGCCGACGCTCCGGGTATGAACCGAAAACTGGTAACTGCGATCGGCGTCACGCTGCTCGTCGCGCTCGCGGGCTGTACGGGGCTCGCCGGCTCGACGGGGGTCGGTGGCGTCGACGCGGGCGACGAACCGGCGCTCGAACGGAACATCGAAGTGGTCGCGGACGGCGAGGCCACGGCCGAGCCGGACCGCGCGACGATCCGCGTCGCGGTGACCGCCACCGGCGACGACTCGGCGGCCGTCCGCGACGACCTCGCCGCCGGCGACGAGGAGCTCCGCGCGGCGCTCACCGACTGGGGACTCGACGAGGACGACATCAAGACCGACCGGTACGACGTGCGGGAGTCCTACGAGACGCGCGACAACCCCGAACGGACGGAGTACCAGGGTGTTCACCGCTACGCGATCGAGATCGACGACGTGGACGCGGTCGGCGAGGTCATCGACGTCGCCGTCGACGCCGGCGCCGACGAGGTCCAGCGGATCGCGTTCGGACTCAGCGAGGAGCGAGAGCGCGAGGTCCGCGACGCCGCCATCGAGAACGCGATGGCGAGCGCCGAGGACGACGCCACCGTGCTCGCGAACTCCAGCGAGCTCGAGCTGGCCGGCGTCTACAGCGTCTCGACCGCCAACGCGGGCGTGACGCCGTACCGGGTGTCCGACGCCGCCATGGCGACCGAGAGCGACGGGGCGGGCGGCGCCGCCACCAGTATCGAGACGGGCGACGTGAGCGTGCGGGTCAGCGTCAACGTCGTCTACGTCGCCGAGCAGGCCTGACCGGGCGCCCGCTCGGGAGTTTTTCTTAACTGAGAAGCGTCGACGGCGGAGCCGCGGCGACGACGCGCTGTGTCCGTCGTTACTCCTCGCCGTCGCGCGTCGGGAGGTCGGGCTCGAACGCGGCGGCCTCGACGGCCATGTCGAGCACGCGCTCGACGTTCTCGTCTTTGGTGACGCTCATCGTCGCGTCGACCGACTCCGCCTGCACCGCGTCGAAGCGGTCGTGTTTGTTCGCCACGGTGAGGAACGGGACCGCCTCGCCGAACAGCTCGCGGACCTCCTCGCGGAGTTCGAGCTGGACGCCGAGGGGGTAGCCGCAGTCGCCGGAGGGGTCGAGCACGAACACGACCACGTCAGCCAGGTGTTCGAGGGCGCTGACCGCCTGCCGCTCGATGTCGTTGCGCTCGTCGGCGGGCCGGTCGAGCAGGCCGGGGGTGTCGACGATCTGGTAGCGAATGTGGTCCCGCTCGAAGTGGCCGATCTGGACGCCCTTCGTGGTGAACGGGTACTCCGCGATCTGGTTCGAGGCGCGGGTGACCCGGTTGACGAACGACGACTTGCCGACGTTGGGGTAGCCCGCGACCACGATGGCGGGCTCGTCCGGCTTGACGTCCGGCAGCACCTTCAGCTGGTCCCGCGAGTCGCCGATGTACCGCAAGTCGTCCTCGATCTGGTCCATCACGTCGGCCATGCGCGCGAACGCCTGCTTCCGGTGTTTCCGCGCGGTGTCCACGTCGGAGTTGCGGATCTTCGTCGTGTACTCGTCGCGGAGGTCCTCGATCTGCCGGCTGGCCCACATCACCTGCGACAGCGCCTGCCGGAGCCGGTCGACGTCGACGATGGCGTCGGCGAGCTCGTAGTAGAACGGCTCCACGTCGAAGCCGAAGTCGGGCCACGACACCACGACGTTCTCCAGGTTGTCCGAGAGCACGTTGCCGGCGGTCCGCAGCATCGACTCCTGCGCCTCGTGTCCGTGTTTGGCGCGCCCCGCGCGCGCCGCCCGCGAGAACGCCTTGTCGACGAGTTCCTCCGAGCGGGGGGTCGTCGGGAGGCCCTCAAATATCATGTTGCCCGGACTTGACCGCCGACCCGTATAAGACCGTCCGTTCGGCGATCCCCGCGATACGGCGGCACACGGTCGGACGCGGCGGGTGGCGCCGCCGGCTCCCCGACGGGCACACCGATCGCGGTGGGCCCTGCCCGCCGACCGCGAACGACGATGAACGATCGTTATACT
Organism: Halorubrum sp. FL23; assembly: GCF_052439115.2. Classification (NCBI taxonomy): domain Archaea; kingdom Methanobacteriati; phylum Methanobacteriota; class Halobacteria; order Halobacteriales; family Haloferacaceae; genus Halorubrum; species Halorubrum sp. FL23. Next base: position 108,801 of record NZ_JBQVRO020000005.1, on the reverse strand, counting down.
ATTGGCTCATATTCCGAGTCATATTTATGCTTCAAAGGAATACAATCGGCCATGGCACGCTCGTTCACGCCCACGACGTACGAGGATCTCGACCCGGACCGTCGCCCGAGCTTGGCGGCGGCGCTGGTCCCGGTCCTCGCCATCGTGGCGTTCCTCGGCATCGGCTCGGCCGTCCTCGGACTGGACCCGCACCCGCCGCTCCTCTGGAGTATCGCCTTCGTCGGCGCGTTCGGGCTGTGGCTCGGCTACGACTGGGACGACCTCTTCGACGGCATCGCCAACGGCCTCGTGATGGGGCTGCAGGCGATCCTCATCATCTTCACCATCTACGGGCTGATCGCGACGTGGGTCAGCGCCGGCACGATCCCCAGCATGATGTACTACGGGCTGGAGGTCCTCTCGCCGACGACGTTCCTCCCCGCTGCCGCGGTCCTCGCGGCGATCGTCGCGTTCGCCATCGGTTCCTCGTGGACCACGGTCGGGACGCTCGGCGTCGCCTTCGTCGGCATCGGCGCGGGGCTCGGCGTCCCGGCACCGATGACGGTCGGGGCCGTCCTCTCTGGCGCGTACGCGGGCGACAAGCAGTCGCCGCTCTCCGACACCACGAACCTCGCGGCCGGCGTCACCAACACCGACCTGTACGGACACATCCGCCGGATGCGGACCGGCACCGCGATCGCCTTCGGTCTCGCGGTCCTCGGCTTCGCCGCGCTCGGTCTCCGCACGAGCGGCGACATCCCGGCCGGCGAGATCGCGGCGATCCAGGGCGGTCTCACCGAGACGTACGCGATCACCGTCGTCGCCTTCGTCCCGCTCGTCGTCACCTTCGGGCTGGCGCTGCGCGGGTACGCCGCGCTCCCGACGCTCGTCGCGGGCGTGTTCGCCGGCGCGCTCACGACGATCCTCCTCCAGGGGACCGGCTTCGTCGCCGCCTGGGAGATATTCATGTCCGGGACCGGGCCGGAGTCGGCCTCCACGACGGTGAACGAACTCCTCGATACGGGCGGACTCACCGGCTCCGCGTGGACGATCACGGTCGTCGTCGCCGCGCTCTCGCTCGGCGGCATCCTGGAGCGCACGGGCGTCCTCGCGGTGATCGCGCACGCGTTCACCTCCGCCGTGCGCAGTCCCGGCGCGCTCGTCGCGGGGACCGGCGTCTCGGCGATCCTCATCAACGCGCTCACCTCCCAGCAGTACATGAGCATCGTCCTTCCGGGCGTCACGCTCCGGAACACCTACGACGAGTTCGGCCTGGACACCGATCAGCTCTCACGCGCGGTCGAGGCCGCCGGGACCCCGACCGGCGCGCTGATCCCGTGGCACGCGGGCGCCGTGTTCATGGCGGGCGCCACCGACGTTCCGACCTTGGAGTACGCGCCGTACTTCCTGTTCGCGTTCCTCTCGCCGCTCGTGCTGTTCGCGATGGCCGCGACCGGCTACAGCCTGAACGCGACGCCGACCGACGCGGAGGTCGGCTCCGCGGCGACGGCGCCCGCGGCGACCGACGACGACTGACGGGTCGACGGCGGCGGTCAGCTGACGCATCGCCCCTGCTCTCGACGGTCCACCTCTGCTCTCGAGGGCCTCGCTCTGACCACCCACTCGGGCGTGTACCGACCAGTCCCTCTAATATCGGGGGATTCCGTTGATTCGGTATGGAGCTTCAGTCCCCGCTTCTGCGGGAGGACACCCCGCGCAAGGTGGTGCGGTTCTATCTGCTCGACCACACCACGCCGATCGGGAAGGCGATCGACATCGCGCTGCTCTCGCTGAATCTCCTGTTCATCTTGGTGTTCGTCGTCGAGACCTATCCTCACACCGCGGCGACTGACGCGCTGCTGTGGCGTCTGGAGGTCGGTATCGCCGGCGTGTTTCTGGTCGAGTACGTCCTGCGACTCTACGGCGCGGAGGACCGCTTCGAAGAACTCACCAACCCCCACACGGTGATCGATCTGCTCTCGGTGCTTCCGACGCTGTCGGTGCTGCTGCTGCCGGGCCCCGTCACCTTCGAACTCGGGTTCCTCCGCGTGGCTCGGATCGTCCGGGTGCTCCGCTTCTACCGGTTCACCCAAGACGAGAAGTTCTTCTTCGGCACCGTCGAGGCGCAGACGCTCCGCGCCGGGGAGTTGGTGCTCACCATTTTCGTCCTGCTGTTCGCTACCGCAGGGATCTTTTATAGCGCCGAGCACGTCGTCAACCCCGGCGTTCGCACCTTCGGGGACGCCTTTTACTACACCGTCGTCTCGCTCACCACCGTCGGATTCGGTGACATTACGCCCGTCACGACCGGCGGTCGGTGGGTGACGGTAAGCGCTATCCTCGCCGGGATCCTCCTCATCCCCTGGCAGGCCGGGCGAATCGTCCGCGAGTGGACCTCCCGAGACAGGGTCGATGCCACCTGTCCGAACTGCGGGCTCAACCACCACGACGCCGACGCGTCCCACTGTAAGGCCTGCGGACACGTGATCTACCAGGAGTACGACGACAGCAGCTAGCAAACTGAACGGCTTCGACGCGCCCCCATCTTGGCGGTCGTCACCTCGGCAGCCGAAACGCGAGACTGTACATCCGACCGACCGATTCGGACCCGATCTCGCTCGCGAGACCACGGCTGGCCGCCGCCAGCGCGTCACCCGCCCCCTCGGGGCACTCCGCGGCCATGGAGACCGCCTCGTCGGCGTGGGCGGCGACGTGGCTCTCGGTCCACGGTACCGGCTCCAGAAGCGTCCGCTCCCGCTCGAACTCCCAGCCGCGCCCCGCGAAGAGCCGCCGCAGGAACGCCGCCGGGTAGAAGGTGAGCGCCGGACGGCCGCGAGCCAACTCCGACGCGGCGTTCTCGACGGCGAACAGCTCGCGAATCGCGGCGCCGTCCGGGAGCGGGTCGTAGTCGTCGACGACGAGCCGTGCACCGGCGGCCGCGACCCGCGAGAACTCCTCGGCGACCGCCGACAGCGCCGCGGGGTCGAGGACGTTACAGAGACCGTGTGCCGTGATCAGGTCGACGGAGCCGTCGGGGAGCGGGACCGCGCGGAGGTCGGCCTCCACCACCGCCAGCCGGTCGTCGCGGCTGTCGGTTCCGTCGTCGGTGTCATCGCTGTCGCCGCCCCCGCTGTCGTCGGTGTCGTCACCCACGTCACCCACGCGCCGCCGCGTCGTCCGCGCATGCTCGCTGTCGTCGGTCACCGCGTACACCCGAGCGGCACCGTTCGCGAGCAGTCCGGCGGTCGCGTTCCCGGCGCCCGCACCGGCCTCCAGACAGCGCGTCCCGGCAACCTCCCGGTCGTCGAGCGCGGTCGCGACCGTCTCCGGCACGTTCATCGTCGCGCTCAGTGGTGCAGCTGTTCGGGAACCGGGCTCTCGTCGTGGCGCACCCGTTCGATCAGCGACCGCCGGGCGGCCTCGTCCATCCCGTCGTAGCCGGCGGCGGCCTCGAGGATCATGGTGACGAGCTTCGGATCGCCGGCGCTGACGACGCTGGTGAGCCCCTGTGCGGCGGCGAAGTCGAAGCGCTCGCGGACCTCGTCCGGCGCGGTGACCGGTCGGTACCAGTTCGCGAACGGTCGGTCCGACTCGGGGAGCTCGTCGGTCGACGGCCACGTGCCGCCGGCGAACGCCTTGATCCCCAGCGTGCCGACGTTCCGCTCGTCGGCGCGGGCGAGCACCGCCTCGTAGTCGTGCTCGTCGTCGTCCTTCCCGGCGACGACGGGGTTCAGGGGGAACATCACCGACTCGAGGTCGTCGATGCGGTCGAGCGCGTCGAGGACGAGGTCCGGGTGGCCGTGGCTCGTCAGCCCGATGTGGTCGATCAGCCCCTGCTCTTTGGCTTCACGAAACGCCGCGAGCGCCCCGTCGTCGCCCGTGATCGCGTCGAGCTCCTCGTCGTACTCGAGCCCGTGGACCTGGTACAGGTCGATCGCGTCGACGCCGAGACGGTTCAGCGATCGGTCGAGCGTGCGCCACGCGCCCTCGTAGGTCCGCTCCTGTGTCTTACAGCCGAGGAATATCTCCTCGCGGTGCTGGCGGAGTTTCGGGCCGAGCTTCAGCTCCGCGTCGCCGTACGTCGGGGCCACGTCGACGTGGTTGACGCCGTAGTCGAGCACGTGCTCGACCAGCTGATTCGCGCCCTCCTGTTCGAGCCAGTTGAGCGCGATCGCACCGAACGTCATGACGGTGCTGTCGTGGCCGGTGTCGCCGAGCGAGCGGGTCTGCATGCGTACGCCATCACGCCGGCGCGGCATAACGGTTGTCGGCGGCGCGGGTCTCGATCGCGAGCGACGGGCGTCGACCCCGCTCCGGGCCTCACACTCCCTCGCTCTCGGACCGCGGTCCGGTAGGTTTACCGCCGTCGACGCCCCCTCGTCCGTACATGAGCCTCGAGGTCGCCGTCGCCGTGCCCTTCAAACAGCGAGCGACGGAGCGGCTGGGTGAGGGGGAGTTCGTCGTCGCGCTGTCGCTCGATCGGGACTGGTTCTCGCCGGATCAGGCGAAGCGGCTCGTCGATGTCGCGGTCGGGCGCGGGCTGGTGGCCGAGGAGGACGGCGACCTGGTCGCGCGGTTCGACCCCGCCGACGTGACCGTTCCAGAGGGGTTCACCCCCGACGAGTCGATCCTCCGGGAGCAGTCCACCTTCGAGACGGCGCTCGACGCGATCGTCGCCGCCGGCGTCGAGAAGCAGCGCGCGGTCGCGGGCATCAACGAGCGCCAGCGCTCGCTCGCGATCAGCATCGAGGCGGCCGCGGTCCTCTTCGCGAAGGAGCACGGCGCCGCCGTCGACCAGCTCGCGGCGGACGTCCGCGAGGAGCTGGCCGCCGCCGGCGACGCGGACGACACGCCGAGCGACGCGGACGCGGGGACCGGCGCGACGACCGGCGCCCCGGGGGCCGAGTGATGGTCGACGAGCGCCTGACCGACGGGGTCCGGATCGGCCAGCTGCTCGCCTCGGAGATCTCCGGCAACGAGGGGCGCCTGCGGGACCTCGCCCTGTCCGACGCCGACCCCGACGCCGAGCCGACGCCCGACGGGGCGCTCGCGTACAGGGTGGTCCGCGACGGCGGGAGCGCGGCGGACCTCGTCGCCGAGGCGTACGTCCAGCCCGACCGGCTCCGGGTCGAGTTCGTCGGCGGGGTCGGGAGAGACGACGGGAGCGACGCCACCGACATCCCCGAGGTCGTCGCCGACGCCGCCGGCGGTGAGGGGTTACGAGTCAGGCCGAAGGCGGTCCGTCCGCCCCGGACGCTGGTGTTCGTCGAGAACGGCGCCCAGGTGAAACGGGTGCTCCCGGTGTTCGAAGCGGTCGTCGACGCGGTCGGGAAAAGCGGGTAGCGGGGTGGGACGTCGACGCGGTTCTCGCGGTCGCCGTCAGTTGCTCTGTCCGCCGTCGCCGATGGCGACGTTGCGCGATCCCGACGCCGACGGGTCGTCGACCGACCCGCTGCGGACCTCGAACTTCCGGAGCAGCGCCCGGAGCCGCTCGGCCTGCTCGGCGACCGAACCGGCCTCGGCGGTCGCCTGCGACATCGCGGCGAGCTGCTCGTCGGCCGCCGCGCCGACCTCGTCGGCCTCGTCGGCGGTCGCCCGGCTGATCCCCGCGACCTCCTCGGCCATCGACACCGTCTCCTCCGTGCTCGCGGCCTGATCGTCGGTCGCCTTGCTGATCTCGCGGATCCCGTCGTCGGTCTCCGCGGCGTTGGCCGCCACCTCGGCGAACGCGTCGGCGGCGTCCCCGACCGCCTCGGCGCCCTCCTCCATGTGCTCTTCGGCGGTCCGGACCTCCCCGACGGTCGCCTGCGTCTGCGCCTGCGTCCCGGCGATGAGCTCCTCGATCTCCTGGGCCGCCTCCTGCGTCTCCTCGGCCAGCTGTTTCACCTCGTCGGCGACGACGGCGAACCCGTCGCTCCCGCCGCCGCTCCCGCCCGCCCGCGCCGCCTCGATGTTGGCGTTGAGCGCGAGCAGGTTCGTCTGCTCGGCGATGTCGCCGATGAGGTCGACGATCTCGCCGATATCCTCCATCCGCTCGTCGAGCACCCGCACCTTCTCCGCCGTCTCGCCGATCGCGTCCTGCGACTCCCGGACGCTGTCGATCGCCTCGCCGGCGGTGTCCTGCCCCTCGTCGGCGATCGAGGCCGTCTGCTGGGCCGCGTCGGCGACCGTCTCCGTCGAGGAAGCGACCTCCTCGATCGTCGCCGAGAGGTTGTTCATCTCGCCGGAGACCTGCTCTAACATCTCGCGCTGGTCGTCGGCCCCCTCCGCGATCTCCTCGATCGAGCGGCGAACGTCCTCGCTGCGCGCCTCGGCGGTTTCGACGCCCTCGACCGTCTTCCCGCTCGCCGTCGACACCTCGCCGGCGAACGACTGCACGTCGCGCATCGTCGCCTCGATGTCGTCCATCATCTGGTTGAACGCGGCGCCGATCTGCTCCATGGCCTCGCTCTCGCTTTCGGCGTCCAACCGGACCGTGAGATCGCCGTCGGCGGCGATATCCATCGTCGCGCTGTAGTCGTCGGCCTTCGTTTCGAGGTGTTGGTTCAGCCGTTCGACCTCTCGGCGGCGCTGTTCGACCTCCGCCTTCGCCTCCTCGACGTCTTGGATCTCCGACTTCTGCTCGGCGACGAGGTCGAGCTGCCGCTGCGCCTCCTCGCGGGACTTCTCGATGGAGTACCAGTTGATCATCAGCGCGCCCACGAGCCCGAGGACGAAGAACGCGTGAATGCCGCCCCAGATGACCGGGTTTTCGATCGCTGCGGAGTGGTTGTACACCAGACTGGAGTCGATCAGGCTGAACGCGCCGTGCCCGACCGCGACGTATCCGACGCCGACCGCGAACGGGAGCCAGTCCTCGTACAGCGCGAGCACCGCGACGAAGACGAAGAAGCTGAAGTGAGCCTCGATGTACCCCCCCGAGAGCTTGACGAGCGCCATCGAGACCGTCATGAGGCTAAACGCCGCGAGGACGGTCCGCGTCCGGCGCCCGAACCGCGACCAGTTCGCCAGCGCCGCCGTCCCGATGATGACGGCGGTGAACCCGCCGAGCATCCACGTCGGCGTCGCCGGGATCTGCGCACCGGTGATCGACTCGGTCCCGCTGTACAGCCCTAACGCGATGAGAAACGGTACCTGCACGAGGATCGACAGCAGGATGTTTCGGTGGCGCCCCGCCCACATCTCCTTCGGCATCGACGTGCCGTCAGGGACGTATCTGAGCACCTCTCTCACCTTCGCCACCGGCCCCGACGGGCCGCCTCCCGCGGCGGTCGACGGGCCGTAGCTCTCTCCGCTCGACCCGACCGTTGATTCAGCCATACTAAACGCTCGTCGTGCCGTTTAAAAGATTACACCCTCCGAATATTACCCCTGATACCGTCGCTCGCCGCTCGAACGCCGCTCCGGGCACAGATGAGTGGCCGGCCCCGCCTCGCGTCCACCTGAGCCGACGTATTTTATATCCCTCCGCACCCCGGTACGGCCGTGACGCTCGATCCGATCCACGTCGAGAACATCGCACAGCTCGCGTACGGCATCGCGGGCGACGTGGACACGACCGATCACGACGACCTCGCGGGGCGGGTGTGGCGCGACTGGCTCCCCGAGCTCCGCCGCGACGGCCGGGTCGTGATCGAGCCCGTCGACGAGCACGAGCGCCGGCGGGCCCCCATCGACGACGCCGCGCTCACCGACCGCCCGTTCGAGACGGTCCACGGGCTCGACTCCGGCACGATCAACCCGACGACGTTCAAAAACGGGCTCGTCGTCGACGTGGCCCACGCCGCGATGGCGAGCGCGCCGAGCGACCTGGACCTCCACCGCGACCGGACGATCGTCGCGACCGTCCACGCCGGCGACTCGACCGCGAACTTCGACGGCGAGTGGCGCAAGCGCGACGACGGTCACACCCGTCAGCGCGTGCTTCACGCGCCGCGGGTGAACCGGTACGCGGAGGGCGTCGTCCACGCGCTCGCCCTATACCTCGCCGAGGGCACCCACGCGCTCGATCACGCCGATCGGGTCGACGACCTGCTCGTGTTGGACGGCCCGATCTACCCCAAAGAGCTGTTCACGTGGGACGACCGCAACCCCGAACTCGGCGCGCTCGCCCGGGAGGCGAAACCCCGCGCCGTGGTCGAGAAGTACGTCCGGCTCGTCGAGCGGTTCGTCGAGCGCGACGTGCCGCTGGCCGGCTTCGTCAAAAACCCCTCCAGCGGGACGATCGTCCGATCGTTGGCCCGGAAGGGCGTCGAGCCGCCGTGGCCCGACGACACGGCGCTTTTCACCCGGCTCCTGGAGCGGCGCGAGGACGGCGGCGGGGGCGGCGGCGACTCCCCCGGCGACGCTCCCGGCGGCCGCCCCGCCCGCGTCGACGACGAACTCACCTTCACCACGTGGTTCCGCAGCCGGGGCGGCGCCGACGCGACGATGGCCGCCGACGGCGACGCCCTCGGGATCGAGCGCGAGCTCGACCCGGAGCTGTACGAGCCGGCGTTCATGGTCGTGTACGACCCCCGGACCGACGTGACGTACAAGTTTGAGACGCCGTACGCGTTCGCCCGCGACGACTCGGTGCGCGAGCGGCTCACCCGGCAGGTCCTCGCCGACGTGGCGACCACCCGCGGGCCGCCCGAGGCGGTCGGCAAGGCCGACGAGCTGGCGCGGATCTCAGCGACGGAAAAGGCGGCGCTCCGGCGGAAGTTCGAGGAGCGCTTCGACAGCGACCAGCAGGCGACCTACGACGACCGGCGGTGGGGGAAGGAGCCGTACTGACCGCTCCCGCGCTTCAGAGCGCCTGCGCGAGCAACACGACGTAGATGACGGCGTTGTACACGCCGTGGGCCAGCCCCGGGACGAGCACGTTCTCCGTGTGTTCGTAGAGGACGCCGAGCACGACCCCGAGCACGACGACGACGGCGACGTAGGCCCACCGCTGCCCCGTCGTCCCGGAGACGGAGGGGAGGTGGACCAACCCGAACATGAGGCTCGCGAGCAGAATCGACGGGGTGGCGTCGAACGCCCGCCTGAGCCCGCCCTGCACGGCGCCGCGGAACAGCGCCTCTTCGACCGGTCCGACCACGAGCAGCGACACGGTGATCATCGCGAGGTAGTAGGTCACCGGGTCGCCCGCGGGGACCACCGCCTGGTTCTGGCCGGTCGTGAGCCCGACCTGATCGAGCGCGAACAGGGCGCCGTACTGGAACGCGAACAGGACGACTCCCCCGCCGAGGATGATCCCCGCCTCGCGGAGCGTCGGCCGCGAGACGCCGACGAGCTCGCGCTGGTCGGTGACCACGAGGTAGCCGCCGACCGCGGCGAGAAACCCGGCGAACTGCAGGATGGTCTGTAACACCTGCAGCCCGGTCGTCTCCTCGGCGACGAGCCCCAGCGAGACCGCGACCTGTGCGACCGGCGCGGTCACCGCGCTCGCGACGAGGAGGGCGAAGACGACCGCGAACGCGGCGCTGACGACGCGAAGAATCCGATTCACCGGCTCGGGAGGCGACTCGCTCATCGACGGCGATACGACTCGCGGCGGTTTATCGGCACCGGAAGGAAACGGTCCGCGACCGGGCGCCGCACCGCCGGCCCTGCGCGCCGGCTCAGGAGCCGTCGATCCGCAGTTCGCGCTTGTCGGCCACGGCGTCGGCCTCGGGGAAGTCCCCGCCGCCGAGCAGCCCGCGAGCCGCCTTCTTCCCCCACTCGACCGCGGGCTGGGTGAACGTCGAGACGCTCGCGAGCTCGCCGTACAGCACGCAGGCGGCCTCCATCTCGTAGAGGAGCTCGCCGAGCTCCCGCTCGCCGACGCGGTCGATCTCGACGCGGAGGTTCGGCACGTCGGCGGCCGCGAGGCTCGCCTCGGTCGCCTCGAACTCGGCGTCGAGCAGGTCGCCGAGCGACGAGCCGCCGAGGTACGCCAGCCCGTCGAGGTCGGTCTCCGGGATTCCGGTCTCGGCGCGCTCGGTCGGCCGGATCAGCGAGACGAGCTTATCAGGCGGGCCGGCGCGGTACAGCTGGAGCTGCGAGTGCTGGTCGGTGGCGCCGAGCGCGCGCGCCGGGGTCTGTCCGAGCCCGTCCTTGCCGAGGCTCTCCGCCCACAGCTGCGCGAACCACTCGGCGAACGTCTCCAGCGACTCCGCGTACGGCATCACGGCGTTGGTGAGCGCGCCGCGCTCGGCGAGCGCGTACGTCGCCGCGCCGTAGGCGTAGGCGGGCGTCTCGAACAGCGACGCCGACAGACTCTCCATCCCGTCGCGCCCGCCGGCGAGGACCGCGTCGATGTCGTGGCCCTGCAGCGCCGGCACCGCGAGCCCGACCGTCGAGAGCGCCGAGAACCGCCCCGGGACCCCGTCGGGCACGTCGAGCGCCGGGAGGTCGTGGGCGTCGGCGAGCGCGCGGAGGTTCCCCTCCTCGCCGGTCGTGACGAGGGTGCGCTCGGTCCAGTCGACGCCCGCCGCCTCCATCGCCTCGCGGACGACGAGGAAGTTCGCGAGCGTCTCCGCGGTCGTCCCGGACTTCGAGACGACGTTGACGACGGTCTCGTCGAGGGGGAGGTCGTCGAGGAGCGACGCGACCGCGTCCGGGTCGACGTTGTCGAGGAAGTACGCGTCCACGTCGCTTTCGAGGGCGTCCGCGAGCGTCGCCGCGCCGAGCGCGCTCCCCCCGATCCCGACCGTCAGGACCGCCTCGGGGCGGTCGAACCGGTCGGTCGCCGCGCGGATCGCGTCCGGGTCGGTCGTTTCCGGCAGGTTCAGTGCGGCGTAGCCGAACTCGCCGTCGGCCATGCCCGCGGTGATCCGCTCGTGGGCGTCCGTCACCCGCGAGTCGAGCCGCGTTAACGTTTCCTCCGTCACTCCCGGTGTCGTCTCTAAGGCGTTGCCGAGGTCGACGTGCATACCGGACGTGGGTGCGACCGGGACTTAAGAATGGGTCTCCGTCTCGGGGGGCGACGCCGCGAACCCGCGCCGACTCACTGCGGCGGATTCGGCGGTCGGAGGTCGCGCTGGAACTCGTCGAACTGGTCGAGATCGTCGGGGAGCTCGTACTCGATCTCGCGTTCGTCCTGCCGGTCGGGGAGCCGCCCGTCCTCCAGTTCGTCGGCGGCGTCCTCCCAGCCGGGCTTCACGCGGACGCTCCGGGCGGGGGAGCCGACGACGACGTGGTGGTCGGGCACGTCGCCCTGCACGACCGAGCGCGAGCCGACGACGCTGTTCTCGCCGATCCGGCACCCCGCCCGGACCATTGCGTCGTAGGTGACGCGGGCGTCGTCCTCGACGATCGTGTGGAAGTTCCTGACCTCGGTCTGGTCGACGAGGTCGTGGTCGTGGCTGTAGAGGTGGACGCCGTCGGAGATCGACGCGCGGTCGCCGATCGTCAGCTGCCCGCGGTCGTCGAGGTGCACGTCGTCGTGGATCACGACGTTGTCGCCGATCTCGATGTTGTGGCCGTAGGTGACCGAGATCCCTTTGAAGAAGCGACAGTTGTCGCCGCACTCGGCGAACAGGTGGTTGCCGAGCATCTGGCGGAAGCGGAGCGCGAACTCGACGTTGTCGGCCATCGGCGTGGCGTCGAACTGGCGCCAGAGCCACTGGAGGTGTTTCGAGCGCTGGAACCGGTCCTCGTCCTTCTCGGCGTAGTACTCCGACTCCAGCGTGGCGTTACAGGGGTCGTACCCCTGCAGGCGCACGCGTTCGGCTTTCGACACCGACTCGCCGTTCTGCCACGCCTCCCAGCGCTCGCGGTCGCCGTGGAGATCGATCAGCGTGTCCCGGACGACCTCGCAGGTGTCCTCCGCCGAGGAGAGGCGCTCGTCCACCTCGTCGATGAACCCTCGGACCCCGGCCTCCGCACCGTCGGGGAGGGAGACGTGTCGCTTTGTCATCGTCGCACCTTCGGCGCCGTCACTCAAAGGGATTCGGTTGTGCGAACGCGGCGCCCGATCCGGTCAGTACAGCTCGGCGTCGACGAACAAGCCGACGAGAACGCCCACGAAGGCGATCGCGAACGACGGGGCGATCGCGGCCCTGCCGAACGAGAGCAACAGCGCGGCGATCGAGACGGTGGCGATGACCCCGAGCAGTGCGATCACGGCATCGAGTCGGCGACGGAGGGCGTCGTCCATGGCCGCCCGATTGCAGACGAACGACGTAATATCCAACGACGTGGCGTGGAGGGGGACGGTCGGCCGCCACGACCCCGTCGGTTTCCATCGATGCGAGATCGACCGCGCCCGATAAGTGTCCCGACCGCCAACCGCCGTGTATGCAACGGCGCGAACTCGGAAACTCGGGCGTCGAGGTCTCGGAGATCGGCTTCGGCGCGTGGGTCGTCGGCACCGACTGGTGGGGCGACCGCTCGGACGAACAGGCGGTCGGGATGGTCGAGGACGCGCTCGACGCGGGCGTCACCTACGTCGACACCGGCGACGTGTACGGCCACGGCGACAGCGAGGAGATCATCGGGAAGGCGATCGACGGTCGCCGCGACGAGGTAACGCTCGCGACGAAGATCGGCTACGACTTCTACAACAACCCGCAGGCGGGTCACGGCGAGCTCCCAAAGGAGCTCGACCGCGAGTACTTGGAGACCGCGTTCGAGCGCTCGCTCGACCGCCTCGACACGGACCACGTCGACCTGCTCCAGCTCCACAACGCCAACGTCGACGACGTTACCCCCGAAGTCCGGGACCTCCTCCGCGAGTGGAAGGAGTCGGGGCGCGTCCGCGCGCTCGGCTGGGCGCTCGGCCCCTCCATCGGCTGGCTCGCCGAGGGCGACGCCGCGATCGAGTACGAGGAGTTCGACGCGGTCCAGACCGTCTTCAACCTGTTCGAGCAACAGCCGGGCCGCCACTTCGTGGACGCGATCCGCGACTCCGACTCCGACACCTCGGTGATCGCCCGCGTCCCGCACTCCTCCGGCCTGCTCAACGAGCAGGTGACGCCCGACACGGTGCTTGAGGACGGCGACCACCGCTCGCACCGCCCGAAGGAGTGGTACGAGACGGGCTGGGAGAAGGTGGAGGCGATCCGCTTCCTCGAAGAGCCCGACCACGCCGACGGGACGCGCACGATGTCGCAGGCCGCGATCCGCTGGCTCCTCGCGCACGACGAGGTCGCCTCCGTGACGCCGACGTTCCGCGACAGCGACGACATCGCGGAGTGGAGCGCGGCGAGCGAGGTGCCGCCCCTCTCCGACGCCGAGTACGACCGGGTCGACGAGCTGTACGCGCGCAACTTCGACATCGACCGCGACGACGGGATGGACGTGCTCCGGACCTCCGTCGACGGCGAGGACATCGAGGCCGCCGGCCTCGACAAGCGCGCCGCGTCGTACTGAACGGCCGACCCGCCCGTTTCTCGTCGAGATCGCACGACGAAGCGCCCTCGGTGCGCGCAGTTTTCACTTTCACCGTGGCCTGACACTCGTCACCACGGCCCGTCGGCGCCATCGCTTGTTGGTGGCATCACTCGTCGTCGTCACTACGCTCCACGGCGTTCCCGAGAACGCGCTCACGGCGCGCCCCGCGTCCCGCCGCAGCCTCGCGAGGGAGCGCTGTCGCTCGCGGTTTCGAAGTGGTGGCTCGGTGGAAAACCCTCATCACAAGGGGCTCAGTGGGGGTAACACGTCGTCATGGCCACCGTCTGCAGCGTGGCCGTCGTCGGGTATAAACCTCCCGCGATGGAGCGGCTCTGGCCGCCCCGGCTCACGGGGCCGAGGTCACAACGCCGCGACGACCTCGTCCGCGAACGTCTCCATCGCCGCCTCCGGGTCGTCGCCGCGCAGGCCGACGATGACGTGATCGACCCCGATCTCGTCGAGCCGGCGGAAGTACTCTCGGAACCACTCGGCCCCGGCGCGATAGCCGAGGTGGAGGTGGTCCGGCTCCGCGCTCGGGTCGTCGGCGAACTCGACGCCCACGGCGATGGCGAACGGTTTTTCGCCCGCCAGCTCGCGCCACTCCGCGACGTAGCTCCGGAGCGTCTCGTCCGGGAGGTGGTAGAACAGCCAGCCGTCGCCGTGGTCGGCGATCCACTTGGTCGACTGTCGCGCGTTGCCCGTGGGTAACACCGGGAGCGTCTCCGTCGTCGGCTTCGGGAGCACGTCGAGGTCGCCGTCGAGAGCGCCCCACTCGCCGTCGATCTCCGGGAACGTCTCGCGCCAGCACGCGCGCATCGCCGCGATCCGGTCGCGGACCATCTCGCCCCGTCGCTCGAGGTCGACGCCGAACGCCGAGTACTCGGGATCGCGGTCCCCGGAGGCGACCCCAAGCACGACTCGCCCGTCCGAGAGCCGGTCGACGCTCGCGGCCGATTTCGCGAGGTGGATCGGGTGTCGGAGCGGGAGGACGACGCTCGACGTCCCCAGCGCGACCTCGTCCGTCCGCGCGGCCACGTGCGAGAGCAGCGTCCACGGGTCGAACGCCCCGCCAGCGTCGCCGAACCGCGGCCAGTAGGTCGGCACGTCCCGCGCCCAGAGCCCGTCGAACCCGAGGGCCTCGGCGCGCTCCGCGAGCCGAGCCTCCGCCGCGGGATCAGGGGTTTCGCGCCGCGTGCCGGTTAGCGGAAATCCGAGCCCGAACGTCAGTCCGTCGTCGCCGAACAGCCGTCGGAAGCCGGCGTTCGCGTGGGCGGGGCGCTCCGTCGCGTCGGAGTCGGTCATTGGTTCATCTCCTCGCCGGTGCCGTATCGCTGCTGCGATCGCTGTTCCGGTCGCTGCGCGAGCCGGGCGACGATGCCCGCCTCAACCGCGACGGTCCCGCCGCCGGCGGCGAACGTGGCCGGGTCCCCTGACGACGCGAGCTGCCCGCCGCCGAACGTCACCGCGGCGAGCCCCCACGCGAACGGCCAGCTCCTGCTCATGGCGTCGCCACGCGTGGGTGCGGGATGAAAGCGGGGGACTCAGTCGCTGCGGGCGACCCGGCTCCCGACGCGTTCGCGATCGGTCCGGATCCGCTCGGCGAGCTCCGCGATCTGGGCCAACACGGGGTACCGCGGCCCGTCGGTCGGCCCGTACAGGTACTCGTGGAAGGACTGGTGATCCGCCCCTCCGCCCGTGGCGTCGACGGCCATCGGCGGGTCGTCGAGGTCGCGTTGGCGCTCGCCGGCCGCCTCGTTGCAGTCGGCCTCGAGTTCGTCGAGGCGGTGCCAGATGTCGATCGCGGCGTCCGTCCGGTCCCCCTCCACGCTGTCGAGGTGTTCGAGGAGCCGGCGGCGGCGCCGATCGACGCGATTCAGGTCGGTCTCGTACCGGGACAGCGCGTCGATCTCCGCGTCGATCGCGTCCGCCAGCGACGACCGGGCGTCGGCCGCCTGCCGGCTGCGCCGCACCAGCGCCGACTGCGCCCCGGACGAGAGCGTGCCGTTGGAGGCCAGCGCGGTGGCCGTGTCCGGCCCCAACTCGGCGGCGAGGCTCTCGGGGATCGTCTCGTCGTACTCCTCTCTGTAGTGAGGCAGCGACATCACGGTGTCCCGGTACGCCGCGAGCACGCGCCGGAGCCTGATGTCGTCGGTCCCGCCCCGCCCGTCGGCCGCGGGGACCGTGCGGACCGCGGCCGTGGGCCCGTCGAACGACGTGGCGGTCGACGAGGCGGGCGCGGGGTCGAGCCCGGAGACGCGGTCCGCGAACTCCTCGAAGGCGGCGCGCTCGTCGAGGACCCGCCGCCGCTCGCCGCGGCACTCGGCCTTGGCGTCGCGGACGTACGCCAGGGCGGCGAACGCGACGACGCCCGCGACGACCAGCGCGGTGACGACGCCGGGATCGGTCGCGATCGCGGCGAGGTCACAGGAGAGGGTCGAACACTCCGCAGTCGCCGGATCCGTGCCCTGAACCCGAAAGACCCCCGCCGCTCCGTGTCTCACGCTCATTGTATACGCTAACACGTCACACGTACAAAGCGCTTATGGCGGGCCTCGGTCCCCGACACGGCGATTCCCGGAGCCGGGGGATCACGACCGTCTCGGTGACGGCGGCGGGGTCGTCGGCGATCCGGCTACTCCACGACGCCGTCGTCGGTGATCACGGTGTCGATCATCCCGATCGGGGTCGCGTCGTAGCTCGGGTTCTCGATGGTCACGTCCTCGACGGGCTCGCGCATCACCTCGACGGCGTCGCGGAACTCGTTTTCGAACCGGAACTCCTCGATCCGCTTCGCGCCGGAGCCGACCGCGGTCACCGGCACGCCGAGCTCGCGGGCGGTGACGACGAGCGGGAACGTCCCGATGCGGTTGTAGTACGTCCCGCCGGTCATACACGTGATCCCGAGGAGGACGCGGTCGCAGTCGCGGAGGGCGTACCCCATCGCGCTGTCGACCACCATTCGGGTGTCGACCCGCGCGATGCCGGCGAGCACGCGGGCCGTCTTCCGGCCGAGAGTGCGCGGGCGCGCCTCCGTGACGTACACCGTCAGGTGGGCGCCGTCGCGGGCCGCGGCCTCGATCGACTCCAGCACCGTCGTCGAGTAGTCGTGGACCAGCAGGGTGTCGCCGTCCTCGATGTGCTCGGCCGCGTTGGCGGCGGCCTCCCCCTTCGCCGTCTCGATGTCCTCGACGACGCGGTGGATGGTCTCTTCGAGCCGCTGTTTGCCGCCCTCGACGCTCGTCGCCTCGCCAACGATCGAGCGCTCGACCTCGCGCATCGCGTTGTGGAGGGCGGCGTGGGAGGGGTTCGACCGCCGCAACACCCCCGCGTTGTGTTCGAGGTCGCGCTCGAACTCGTCGACCGTCACGTACTCGCGGTCGAGGAGATCTGCGAGCGACCGCGTCGCCTTCACGGCCACCGCCGACGTGCTGTGGGTCCGCATTGCCCGGATCTCGGCGACCGTCTCGTCGATCATATCGTAAGGGTCGTCGCCCCGATGCAAAGGGGTTCCGGGGTCTCGCCGGACGGCGAACGCGCCATCCCGATCGGCCAAGCTACGGGCGTATCGCGAAAACGGGCCGCACGGAAAAGCCGATTACCGCCGCGTCAGGCGTACTTCGCGACGACGTTGAGCACGTCGTCGAGCTCGTCGCCGTCGAGCGAGTAGCGCTCCTGAGCGAACACCGAGCGCAGCTCGGTGCGGTCCTCGGGAAGGAGGTCAGCGATCTTCACCGCGGTCGGCACGTCGATCTGATCGAGCTCGGTCAGCTCCTCGACCAGCTCTCTGGACTCCTCGGCGTCGAGGTGGGCGAAGCGGTTGACGTGCTCGATCGCGCGGGCGAGCTCGTAGCGCAGGTCGCGGTCCTCGTCGTCCGCGCGCTCCGCCTCGATATCCACGAGGATCTCCTTCGCCTCGGAGGTGGTGACGTACTCCTCGTCGAGCTTCTCTTTGAATATCGTCATCTCGGTCAGTTCTGCTGTGCGCTCATGTGGGCGGCGGCGACGATGAGCGTCTTCGTCTTGCCGCCGTCCGGGATCTCGACTTTGAACGCGGCGCCCTGCTTGCCGACCACCGTACCGGTGCGGCCGTCGAAGCGCGGGTGGAAGCGGCCCTTCTGGACGCTCGGGTCGATCTTGAGGTGGACCTGCGACCCCTCGTCGAACTCCTGGATCGCTCGCTGCGGCGGCGACGTGCCGCGGTCACGGGGTTTGTTCGAGAGCTTGTCGCGGGTCGCCTTCTGGGGCCCATTGGAACTCGGCATGGTCTTGAGCGTTCTTCCGCTGCCGCGGTTATAAATGGTGCGTTACGGCCCTCGAACGGGAGCCGATACCACGGTCTTCCGGGAGCTGGTGTTCCGGTCGTAACCGGCGGCCGAGACTACCCCACACGACTCCCCCTTCCGAAAGGGCTAATCCCGTGACTCCCTTGCGTTCGTGTAATGAGTCACCAGCTGCCGGACGTCCAGGCGTCGGCACCCGACGTCTCCGTCGGGCTCTCGCAGGTCGGCGTCACCGGCGTCGAGAAGCTCGTCAAGCTCGCCCGGGGAGAGATGCGCCCCATCGTCCTCATGGCGGAGTTCGAGGTGTTCGTCGACCTCCCGAGCGGCCGCAAGGGGATCGACATGTCGCGGAACCTCGCGACGATCGACGAGATCCTCGAGGAGATCACCCGCGAGGAGGCGTACCGCGTCGAGGAGGTGTGCGGCGACGCCGCCGAGCGGCTCCTCGAAAAGCACGACTACACCACCACCGCCGAGGTGTCGATGTCGGCGGAGCTCGTCACCCGCGAGGACACGCCCGCGTCCGGGATCGAGACGCAGAGCACGGCGACGATCGTCGCCAGCGCCACCGCGACCGAGGAGGGGACCCGCGAGGAGATCGGCGCCGAGGTCACCGGGATGACCGTCTGCCCCTGCTCGCAGGGGATGAGCGAGTCCCGCGCCCGCGACAAGCTCGCCGACCTGGGCGTCGACGAGGAGACGACCGAGGAGTTCCTGGAGGCCGTCCCGCAGCCGGGGCACTCCCAGCGCGGCCACGCGACGCTGACGATCACGACCGACGGGCACCCGGAAGTCGACCTCAGGGACGTGATCGACATCGCTCGCGACTCGATGAGCGCCCGGATCTACAACATGGCGAAGCGGCCGGACGAGGACCACATGACCTACGAGGCCCACGCCGACGCGAAGTTCGTCGAGGACTGCGTCCGCGCGCTCGCCGAGGGCACCGTCGCCGAGTTCGACCACCTCTCCGACGACGCCGTGATCCACATGCGACAGTCGAACGACGAGTCGATCCACCAGCACAACGCCCACGCCGAGCGGGAAGTGACGATGGGCGACCTGCGAGACGAACTCGACGCGGCCTGATCGGCGCGTCAGCCGTCGGGTGTCACCGGCTCACCCGAACGTCAGCGGCTCCGCCTCCGCCCACTGCGGCTCGAACTGGTCTTTCACGCTCGCCGCGAACTCCGCGTCCTTCACGTCGATCATCGCGAACGGCTCGTCGCCGGAGAGCGGGTGCGGCACCTCGATGCACACCTCGATCCCGTCGAAGACGGAGAAGGTCCCGTCGACGCCGGCGGTCGTGCGCACCTCGAACCCGGCCATGTCGGAGAGGTCCGCGGTGTACCGCCGACCGACGCTCCGCGGGAGCGCGTCCACCGTCTCCGGCGACAGCAACACGCGAATCTCGACCCCGCGGTCCAGCGCCGCCTCCAGCTCGTCGGTGACCCGCTCGCCGACCGTCCCGAGATCGAAGCCGGTCGCGGGGGCGCCGGCGACGACGACCATCCGGCGCTCGGCGGCCGCGATCCGCTCTAAGAGGAGGTCCGTGGCGTCCTCCGCGCCGACGGCCGCGGTCCAGAACTGCCCGTCGACGGGCTCGCCGGCGTCGAGCTCCGTCGAGAGGTCGTCGACGACCGCCTCGTACTGCTCGGCCTGCGTCTCCAGCTCCTGCTTCTTCTCCTCTAACAGCCGGTCGAGCGCGGCGTCCGGCTCCACCGCCGCGTACTTCTTCGGGCGGCTGGCGGCCTGACTCCGGACCAGGCTGTGCTGTTCCAAGCTGTTGAGCACGTCGTACACCCGACCCATCGGGACCTCGCTGGCCCGCGAGAGGTCCTTCGCCGTCGTCGGCCCGGTGCGCAGGAGCGCCCGATACGCGCGGGCCTCGTACTCGGAAAGCCCCAGATCGCGGAGAGATGCCATACCGACTCATCCGTCGGGATCCGTATAAACACGTCGCCGGTTTACACGGCGTGCCGGTGGTCCTCGGTGTAACTCCTCTCAGCTAGATCCGACGCAGATACCGAACAAAAACGCGCCCGCTGCGAGACGAATCGCGGGGCCGGATAGCTACTCGATCGTCTCGGCGACCCGCGTCATCAACTCGTCCGGTGTTTTCGCGGGTTCGGAGGCGCCGTCTCCGGCGAGCACGACCGCCGAGCCCGCGGGTACCGACCGCGGTGCGGGCGCGTCCGACCGGTGGGCGTTCGGGACGACGACCTTCTCGTGGTCCGCGACCCGCCACGCGGCGCGGTGGAGGTCGCTGCCGGGCTCGTCGCCGACCGCGACGACGGTGGTCCCGCGGAGGAGCCGCCCCGCGAGGCTGCCGTACCCGGCGACCTGAACGCTCAGTCGCTCGGTCGCGCCGGCGAACGACTCGGCCGTCTCGCGGGCGACCGCCTCGTAGCGCTCCTCGCCCGTCAGCGCCGCCAGATCGAGCAGGGCGGTCGCCATCTCCACGTTGCCGTCGAGCGGGCGGAACGGCCGGTCGAGTAGCCCCGCGCCCGACCGCGGCCCGTCGACGAAGGAGCCGTCGACGTGCAGCCGGTCGATCGCTCTGTCCGCGACCG
This sequence comes from Halorubrum sp. FL23, assembly GCF_052439115.2. Lineage (NCBI taxonomy): Archaea > Methanobacteriati > Methanobacteriota > Halobacteria > Halobacteriales > Haloferacaceae > Halorubrum > Halorubrum sp. FL23. The sequence goes on along the minus strand of NZ_JBQVRO020000005.1, from coordinate 88,610 downwards.
CGCGGGCGACGGCGGCGCCCTCGCCGAGCACGCCCGCGGCGCGGGTGTACGCGCTCACGACGCGGGCGGCGTCGGCGAGGAGGTCCGCCTCGCCCACCTCGTCGCTCCCGCGGTAGTGGGTCACCGCTCCGCTCTCGGCGTCGATCAGGTCGCGTTCGAGCCCGCCGAGGATTCGCTCGGCGTACTCGCGGGCGCGCTCGTCGTCGGTGTAGGCGGCGACCGCGAGCAGCGCGTCGGCCGCGAGCGCGTTCCCGCCCGCGAAGACGGTCAGGTCCCGGCGCGGTGAGTCCAACTCCTCGCGATCGGCGGCGGCGGCCGCGTAGTAGGCGCGACCGAGCCCCGGGCCGACGCTCCCGCCGACGCCGTAACCGGTCCAGAGGTCGTCGGTGAGGAACTCGACCGCGTCGGTCGCGGGAGCGAGGTACATCTCGTCGCCCGTGTAGAGGTAGGCGTTCGCGAACGCTCGGGTGACGGCCGCGTTCGTGTCGATCGGCTTCTCGTAGGCCACGTCGCCCCAGTCGGGCGTCCCCGCGAACCGGAAGAACCCTCCGGCCACGTCGTCGGCGAGGTGGTCGCGCACCGCGTCGAGCGTCCGGAGGGCGCGGTCGCGGTCGCGCTTCAGCGCGAACTCGACCGTCCGCGGGAGGGGGAACTTCGCGTCCGATCCCCATCCGGCGTACTCCTCGTCGTACTTCACTTCGATCTGGCCGGCGAGGTGGCTCTCGATCGCGTCCGTCACCTCCCCGCTCGGCGGGAGGTCGGCGTCGAGCGCGCGCGGGATCCGCCCCGCGTCCCGGCCCTTGTCGGCCCACATCTGCCGGACCGACTCGAGCACCTGCCGCATCCCGTCCACGTCGAGGTAGCCCGCGCCGGTGAGCAGCTCTCCCTCGGGAGTGAGGAAGGCGGTCGTCGGGAACCCGCCCATGTTGTACCGCTCGCGCACCCGGGGGTGGCGGTCCACGTCGACGCGGACCGGGACGAACCCCTCGTTGATGTTGGCGGCGATTCGGGGCTCCGCGTAGGTGATCGCGTCCATCTCGTGACAGCCCTCACACCACGTGGCGGACAGCGAGAGGAGGACCGGGGAGTCCCGCCTGTCGGCCTCGGCGAAGGCCGCTTCCCCCCACCCTCGCCACTCGACGTGCGTCTCGTCGGTCATACCGACAGTCGGACCGCGCGGTGGGTAAGCGCTTCGAGACCGGTGCGCCGGCGGTCGGCCAATGAGCGGAGAGCCGGTGAGCGGCGCGAAGGCGGCACAGCGTGAGACGGCCAGAGGGCGAAGGGAGGGCGGGTCGTCGGAGGGAGCCGATCGGTCGTCGTGGCGATGCGATTCGGCGGGCGCGTCGGCCTCAGCGCTTGTAGTCGTGGCCGAGCGCCAGCGCGAGGGCGTTCGCGAACAGCAGGCCGACGAACAGCTGTCCGGTGGTGCCGTCGAGCCCCGAGTACAGGAGGGCGGGGTACGTGGCCGGGATGGCGATCGCCGCCCAGAAGGCGGCGGCCTTCATCGTTCCGGTCATCAGTCCGGCGACTTGCCGGCCGGAGGCGAGGCGCGTGGGTGCGGGGATGGACATGGACACTACTACCCACCGTCGGTAGCCACATATAGCCCGCAGAGGGTTCGCACGATTTCACCACGTTTCTCGGCGCTCGACGACGTTTCAAAACGCGCTCAGGATCGGTCTAACTCTTCATCGAGCTCTCTCACACTTTTCCAGCGTGTTGACGACGATCGTCGATAAGGCGGTTCGATCGGCGGCGATAGGGGGAAGGGAGTCGGGGATCGCTCGCGACGCCGGCGTAACACAGAGAGGCCTTTGTGCCTACGGGAAGCCCTTATGGGGAGCCGTCGTAGCAGCGCCCGTCATGACCGAACTCACGCGCCGAACGGCGATATACGGTATCGGATCCGGAGGCGTCGCTGCCCTCGCCGGCTGCACCGACGGCACCGATCCAGGTGCGGGCGATGGCGACGACGGGAGCGACGGGGACGGCGAGGACGGGACCGGCGATGGCGGGGACGGAGACGACGGGGACGACGGCGGCTCCGTCGTCACCGACACGGCGGTCCAGCAGGTCGGCGTCGCGCTCTCCGGCCCCGCGTGGAACCGCGAGTCGCGCCGCGGCTTCTGTGTGCTCTTCACCGAAGAGGACGAAAGCTGGTGGCTGTTCGACGACGTCCCGGCGGAGGTGGGTGAGTTCGTCGCGGCGACCGATTTCGACGAGTCGGTGCTCGCGTACGTCGAGTCGGTCGGGCCGACCACCTGTCACAACCGGATCGCGTTCGACGAGGTCGACGTCGAAGCGGGAACGCTCAGCGCGAGCGCGACGGTCGAGAACACCGCCGGGGACGACGAGGCCTGCGGCGAGGCGATCACCTTCTCCGGCGCGCTGCTCCGCGTCACGGCCGACCCGCGTCCGGAGTCGCTCCGGCTGTCGGTGACGGACGGCTGGGGCGAGACCGCGGAGCTGACCGGCGACGAGGGGGTCCGCGACCCCGCCCGGCTCGACGGGTTCGTCCGGCCCGAGAGTGATCCCCACACCGTGCCCGCCCCGCTCGACTGCGAGGACGCGTCGTTCGGGCGTCACCCGTCCGCCTACGCCGACGGCGTCTCGTGGGGGACCGGCGGCGGCGCCGGCGAGGACGGGGGGAGCGCGCTCGCGCTCCGCGTCGTGAATCCCGCGTACGACGGAGGGGATCGCGCGGAGGCGCTGACGTTCGAGCGCGGCGACGACGTGCGCATCGAACTGACCAACGTCTCGAGCCGACCGGTGTCCGTCGGCAACCACGGGAAGTACAACGTCGAGGCGTTCACAGAGGCCGGCTGGGAGGACGTGCGCGGCGCGGAGGACGCCCGCTTCGACTACACCGACGAGGCGATCTCACACCCTCCGGGTGAGACCGTCGCGTGGGAGTTCACGATGACCGAGTCGGGGCTCGTCGCCGACGAGAACCAGCCCGAGGGGTTACGAGTCTGTCCCGACCTGCAGCCGGGGCGCTACCGGTTCGTCTTCTTCGGCGCCGCCGACATCGCTGTCGCGTTCGACTACGTCGGATAGCGCGCTCTGGGTCGGTCGTTTCAGACCCGAACCTCGATCAGCAGGTCCGACTCGGGCGACTCGCCCATCATCGAGCGAACGCGGTCCCACGAGAGGTCGGCGCGGGCGGTCACCGTCTCGGTCGCGATCGCGCCGCAGGCGTTACCGACGAGCAGCGGCACCTGGTAGTCGCGGGGGTCGTTCGAGAATCCGTCGCCGGTGATGTCCGGGTCTCTGAGGGCCGCCCCGAGGAAGCCGGCCGCGAACGCGTCGCCGGCGCCGACGGTGTCGACCGCGTCGATGTCGAACCCCGGATGCGACACGTCGCCGCGGGGCGTCCGGATCGTCGCGCCCTCCTCGCCGAGCTTGATCGCGACGACGCGGTCGTCGGGCTCCCACGGGTCGATGTCGGTCGAGTCGGCGAGCGCGTCGGCCTCCGGGGCGTTGAGGAAGAGCAGGTCGGTGGCGTGGAGCGCGGCTTCGAACTCGCGGTCGCCGAGCCGGCGACCCGGATCGAAGCTCCGCGTCGTTCCGGCCTCGGCCGCGGCGGTCGCGAGGGCGGCCGCGGTCCCCGGCTGCTGTCCGGTGAGGTGGAGGTGGTCGGCCGCAGCGAGCGTGTCGCGGTCGAGCTCGGCCGCGGTGAACGACTCGTTGGCGCCGTCGTTCGCCAACATTAGCAGCTCCCCGCTCCCGTCGACGATCGCGTACTTCACCGAGGTCGGGGCGTCCGCGTCGACGAGGACCTGCCCCGGGTCGACCCCGGCGCTCGCCAGCTCGCGGAGCGCCAGCGCGCCCGACTCGTCGCCGCCGACGCTCCCGTAGACGACCGACTGACCGCCGAGGCCGACGAGCCCGACCGCCACGTTCGCGGCGCTGCCGCCCCCGGACTGTTCGAGCAGGTCGATCCGGGTCTCGCCGTCCGGCTCCGGGAGCTGCTCGACGTGGATCGTCACGTCCCAGTTGATGTGGCCGGCCGAGACCACCTTCGGGACGCGGTCGGCGGAGTCGGGGTCGAGGTCCGGGTCGTCGTCGACGTGGTCGTCGCCGTCCGCGGTCGCGCCGTCGCCCTCTTCCCACTCGGAGACCTCCTCGTCCCACTCCGCGACCTCCTCCTCCCAGTCGTCGGTGCCGCCGCGCTCCGAGCCGTCCCTGCTCATGGCTCGGCCCACGGCTCGGCGGCGCCCTCGCCGAACAGCTCCCGCATCAGCGTCACGATGCTCTCGGGCGGGAACTGCCCCTGCTCGGTGACGATGGCGTCCATGTACCGCGGCGGGGTCACGTCGAACGCCGGATTTTCGACCTCGATCTCGCCGATCTCCTCGCGGGCCTCGGAGCCGATCACCTCCTCCTCGTCGCGCATCTCGATCTCGACGGTGTGGCCCGTCAGCGTCTCCGGATGGAGCTTGATCGTCTGGGCGGCAGTCATGATCGGGACCCCGCGCTCGCGGGCGTTGACCGCGAGCCCCGACGTGCCGATCTTGTTGATCACCCCGCCGTCCGCGGCGATCGAATCGGCGCCGACGAGGACGTGGTCGACCTCGTCGAGGTACCGCCGCGCCGCGGAGTCGACGATCAGGGTGACCGGGACGCCGGCGTCGCGGAGCTGTTCGGCGGTGATGTGGCCCTGCTGGCGCGGGCGCGTCTCCTTGACGACCGCCGAGATCGACTTCCCCTGATCGACGGCGGCCTCGATGCAGGCGAGCGCGTCAGTCGAGTGGCAGTGCGTCATCACCGTGTCGCCGTCGGCGAGGCGGTTCGCCCCGACCTGCCCGAGGTCGTCCTGCGCGCGGTCGAGCTGGCGGACGAACGCGTCCGCCGCGCCCACGACGCTGCGGCGCAGTTCGTCGACGGTGTCTCCCTCCATCCGCTGGAGGACGTAGCGGAGGGCGTTCGGTAGCGACACGGCGGTCGGGCGGGTCTCGCGGAGCGTCCGCCCCGCGCCGCGCATCGACGCGCGGAAGGCGGCGGGGTCGCTCTCCGCCTCCTCGGCCGCGGCCTCGGCCTGCTCGGCGAGCGCCTCCGCGGCCGCGGAGGCGATGGTCGCCGCGCCGCGGATCTCCATCGTCGCGATCGATTCGGCGGTCTCCCGGACCGGGGCCGCCGGCTCCGTATCAGTCATACCGATCCAGTAGCCGCCTCGGTATTTATAAAACCGGGCAGGAGGCGAGGTCACGTTAACTCAGAGGATGAGGCGTTTTATTCCAAACTAATTATGTCTACGCTCTCTTTCCGTTCGCCGAGGAAGCGCGGCTCCGTGATCAGTCCGGCCGGGAATACGAGGAGTACCGCGGAAACGTTCCTCGATTCGTTGGCTGGAGTCGCTGATAACGCTCGTTAGCTCGTGGAAGGCTCCCCAGAGGAAATGGAGCCGCTCCGGGTAGGGGACTTGTGTCCCCGCCGATGGTCGCTACACCGCTATCGTCGTCGGTCTCTCATTCCGCGAATAGGTCCCGTGACGAGTTCACGGCGAGGAGCCCGCCACAGACGGCGACAGAGATCGCCGCTGTCACGGGGTTGAACAGGCCACCGAGCGCGACGGGGATCGCGATGGCGTTGTACGCGAAGGCGAGCCCGACGTTCTGCCGGACGCGGCGGCGCGCTGCCCGAGCGAACTCGAACGTCGTCTTGACGAGGGAAAGGTCGTCGTCGACGATGGCGATGTCGGCGGCGTCGGCGGCGAGTGCCGTCCCGCTTCCCAACGAGATTCCGAGGTCCGCCTGTGCCAAAGCGGGCGCGTCGTTGGTTCCGTCACCGACCATCGCGACGCGGCGATCGCGTTGGAACCGCCGGATGGCCTCCGTTTTCCCCTCGGGCGGCACGTCCGCGAACACGTACGAGACCGCCTCCTGTTCTGCGAAGAAGTCCGTCGCCTCCTCGTTGTCGCCCGTGAGGACGGCCACTTCGATCCCGCGTTCGTGAAGGCTGGTGACCGTGTCCAGCCATCCCTGTCGGGGGTTATCGCCGACCACGACGAGTCCGTTCGCACGCCCGTCACGGCCGATCACGACGGGGAGACGGCCGAATCCGCGGGCGTCGCGCGCTTTCGCTCGGACCTCCGACGGGACTGTCCAGCCTCGCTCGGCGAACAGATCGAGATCCCCCACGAGCGCGTCGCGACCGTCGACGGTTCCGGAAACGCCTGTCGCGTGCGTCCGGAAGTCGCGCACGTCGCGCCCGGCGGGCGGCGTCGCGCCGTCTTCAGCGTCACTGCCGTCGATGTGGTCGCCGTCGGTGCGTGCCGTCGCGTCGCCGGTCTTCGAGTCGATCGCGGAAACGATCGCAGCCGCGGCCGGATGCGCGGCACGCCGTTCGAGCGCGGCGGCGTCGGCGAGCGCCTCGTCCGACGCGTCCACCTCGACGACCTCCATCTCGCCGGTCGTGAGGGTCCCGGTCTTGTCGAACACGACCACGTCGACCTCGCGGAGCCGCTCGAAGATCGTGTCGTCGAGCACGACGATACCGCGCTCCATCGCATCGCGGATGCTCGTCGCGACCGAGAGCGGCGTCGCGAGCCCGAGCGCCCACGGGGTGGCGACGAGCAGCGCGAGCAGTACGGCCATGACGCTCGCCGGAAGTGAGCCACCGCTGACGATGACCCAGACACCGACGGCGACCGCGACACCGGCGACGAGGGTCGCGAGACGATACGCGAGTGCGTCGGCGCGGCGTCGGATCCCGTGATCGGCGCTCTGGATCGACCACAGTGAATCGGTGATGCGGTCGACGCTGCTCGTCACCGGGTCACCGACTTCGACGACTGCGGCGCCGTCGGTGACGACCCCGCCGCCGACGATGGTATCCCCCGTTCGCTTCGCGACGGGGAGTGCCTCGCCGGTGACGACCGCCTCCTTGACGCTACAGCCGTCGCCGACGAGCGTCCCGTCAACCGGGATTCGTTCGCCCTCGCGGACGAGGATCCGATCGCCGGGATCCAGGGAGTCGACCGCCACCTCCGTCGCGTCGTCACCGTCGTCGAGCCGCCGGGCGCTGTCCACCTGCGAGACGGTGAGTTCGGTGAGCCGTTCGAGCGCCCGCTGTTTGATCGACGTCTCGTAAAATGAGACGCCCGACACGACCGCCGCGACGACGAGCGTCAGGTCGTAGAAGATGTTGTTGTCCCCCAGGAGCACCGCGCCCGTGCCGTAGCAGAACGCGCTGACGACGGTGAACGCGACGAGGAGGTCCGTCGTCGGCCGACGCATCTTCAGGCTGATGTACGCCCCACGCAACACCGGCATGCCGGTGAAAAACAGCACGATCGCGGTCAACACGAAGTAAATCCTCAGGAACAGGAACCCGCTACCCCCGCTCAGTTGGAACGCGCCTTCGAACGCTTTGAGGAACGCGGCGTCGAAGTACGGTGCGAGGTGGGCGGGGTACATGATTGCCACGTACGGGACCATCAGGAACGCACCGAACACGATCCCGGCTGCATACCGAAGTCCGAGGACCTCATCGCTCCGGCGTTTCCGGAGGCCGTCCGCTTCCCGCGAACGACGCGTCCCGCTCGCGTTTCCGTCCGCGATCGCGTCGGATCGGAGGAACGCAGTGTAGCCGGTTCTGCTCAACGCGTCACGGAGGTCGTCTGCCGACACCGCGTCTGCGTCGTGGTCCACGCGAACCGTCTCGGTGACGTAACTCGCCTCTGCGGCGACCACTCCGGATTGCGTGTCGGCGATGTGTTCGAGGTACGCCTCACACGTCGGCGAGTACATCCCGTCGATCCGAAGGAACGTCCGCGTGACGCCGTCGGGGACCGATCGATCGGTGTCCGATTTCGTTGCCGGACGGTCCGATGGAGCGTCATCGCCGAGCAGTCGGCTAATCTCTCGACACCCGGTACTACAGAACGGCCCGTCGGAATTGCTCGCTATCGGGTCACCCGCGATCGGTTGCCGACAGACGTTACACTCGCGCGTCGGACCGGCGTCACTCATTCAGGACCCTCACCGGAACGGCGCCGATCCGTTTTGAGAGCATACTGAGGCTTCGTTGGACGCATGCGCTTTGTCGACAGAATAGTACTGTAGCCGAGCCACTTGTAAGGAACCTTATTTCGACCCAGCTATCGAGCAGTGGCTGTACGGCTACGGCCGACGGGATTGAGTCAGCCGGCGAGAGGGAACTGAACACGTACGGTACTGCGTTGTAGCCGCCGCGAACGACCGCTGGGACAACGATACTACCGGTGTGTTCGTGAACCGCCTCGGGGTCAAGCCCCGAGGCACTCGCCTTGTTTTCTCTGTGGAACGCCGAACTGCCCGACTACCGGCGCGACGAGGGTGAGACCGACGACGGTCCACACCGACTGAACCCGGCTAATTCGCCGTCCAGCGTGTGACTCATGATCTGGCGAGATCGTCAGTAACGTCGGTCGGTGCGAACCGTGAGAGTCGCATCGCGTTCCCGGTGACGGCGGTCGTCATCCCGGCATCGCCCGCCAGTACGACCAACCAGATGGGAACCAGTCCGAACGGAACGGCGACCGCGAGCGCGGCCTTGACCCCGAGGCTAGCCCAGATCTGCCGGATGACGCCGTTCTAGGCCGCGCTCGCGATTCCCGAGACGACCGAGACGGGCGTCGAGATGACGAACGCACACGGGCGTGCGAGGACGAGTAGCGTGAGGCGTAGACGATGAACGTGGGCCAGGACATCCCGAATAGGAGTGGGGGGACGACGGCTCCCCGGTAGAGGGCCGAGAGGACGAGCGGGAAGGCTAGTATGCCGAGTCCGACGAGGACGTACTTCGTACCGCGCGTTCGCTGGAGTCTCAGAACCGTGTCTCCGGACCTTCGCCGTCTGCTGGAACCGATGTTACGGTAACACGACCAGGCGGTGCGGCGACGAGTCGCCGCCGACCGGTCATCGTCACCCGCTATCGGTCACCGTCCGGCTGTTGGCCGTAGCTCTCGAACCGCTCCTCGACGGTCGCCATCTGCTCGTCGGAGAGCACGTGCGGATCGCCGACCGCCGACGCCCGGAGGTACAGCCGACACAGGTCCTCGACGTGATGCGTGTTCTCGACCGCCGTCTCGATGTCCGGCCCGGTGACGACGAGTCCGTGGTTCGCGAGGATCGCGGCGTCGGAGTCGGCCTCGGCCATCGCCGCCACCACGTTCGCGGCCAGTTCCTCGGTGCCGTACGGGGCGTAGTCGGCCAGCGGGACCTCGCGCCCCACGGCGGCGATCATGTAGTGAACCGGGGGGAGTTTCCGGTGGAGCGTCGCCATCGTCGTCGCCCACGGCGAGTGGGTGTGGACGATCGCGCCCGGCCGGTCGTGCTTGTAAATGCCGGTGTGCATCGGCACCTCGCTCGACGGGGCCATGCGGCCCGCCACCCGCTCGCCCGCCAGCGAGACCACCGGCACGTCGGTCGCGTCGAAGGCGTCGTACGGGACGCCGGTGGGGGTCACGGCGACTCGGTCGCCGTCGCGGACGCTCAGGTTCCCCGTCCGACCGGGCGTCAGCTCCGCGAGCGCCGGCGCGTACTCCACCACCTCCTCGCGCGCCTCTCGCAGGCGGTCGGGATCCGCGTCGGTGTCGGCACCGGGGCCGTCGCGGGTCACGCCGCCACCTCCAGCAGGTCGGCGAACGCGTCGAGTCGATGGTCCGGTCGCCGGTCGCCGTCGAGCTCGTCGCGGGCGGGGGCGTCGCCGTCGGCGACGAACAGCGCCGTGTCCATGCCGAGCGCGTTCGCGCCGGCCACGTCGGCGCCGATGTTGTCGCCGACCATGAGCGCCTCGCTCGGCCGGCGGTCGAACGCCGCGAGCGCGGTCGTGAAGGGGATCGCGCTCGGCTTCTCGCGGCCCACCTCCTCGGAGGTAACGAGTCGGTCGATCCGCTCGTCGATCGCCAGCCGCGAGAGCTTCTGAAGCTGAACGCGGGTCGTGAGGTTCGTGACGATGGCGACGTCTGTCCCCGCCGCGGCGAGGGCGTCGAAGACCCGCTCGACCCCGTCGCAAAGCGCCATCTCACTCGCGTACCCCTCCCAGTACGCGTCGCCGAGCGCCAGCGCGTCGGCGGCGTCGTGCTCGCCGGCGCGGCGCTGCAGCGCGCGCTTGAAGTAGATGTGCCGGTCGTGGGAGGCGGCGGTCTCGCTGGTCTCCCGCTTCGTCTCCCGCCGCGCGGTCGCGTACAGCTCGTCGAACGTCTCGCGGTCCATCTCGTACCCCCGATCGCGGAACGCAGCGAGGGCGGCCCGCTTGCCCGCCTCGTTGCAGGGGGCGTACGGATACAGGGTGTTATCGAGGTCGAAGAACACCGCCTCGTAGCTCATGGCCCCACTCCGCACGGTACCGACTTAAGAGTGGTTCGACGGCGGCGGGTCGTCCCCTGCGACCCGGTCGCTTATGACCGATACCGCGGCCAGGCCGCTCGTGACGTGAGCGACGCCCGCGGCGGCCGAGGCGGGAGCCCGGCGCACCGCAGCGGGGACGCCGATGCGCCGGCTGTTCGCCACTCCTCAGTGGTAGTGTTCAGATAAGCTGATTCCATGCGAAAGCGAACGATCTCAACCACTCGTCAGCAGTTTCTGCTTCGGCGTTGCTGAAACAGTTTGAGAAACAGGTAGTCCTGCGTTTTATCTCACGAAAGATACGTTCGACGCTATTCCGATTTCCATGTCGTTCGTATCTGAAATCGAAGCCGTGCTTTTCACAGGCTCGATGAAGTGGAACCGCGCCATCAACGAGAAAGATCGCGTCATTCACGTCGTGTTTTTCGCGGAGTTCCACGAAAAACTGATCCGCGATCACGTTTGTTCTCGTCGGCTCAAGCTTTGTGTGTAGCAGATCGTTCGAGTCCGGATCGACGGCGGCGTACAGCCAATATTGTTCATCATCAAGTTGAATCACAGTTTCATCAACCGCAACGTGATTCGGGCTCTGCCCTGTTTTCGGCTGTAAATCGGCCTTGTGAACCCAGTTATGAACGGTAGATCGAACCCGATCAACACCAAACACCTCAAGAAACGAAACAGTATTCGAAAGAGATAATCCAGCCAGATGGAGCTGAATACTGAGCTTCATCAACAGTTTTGGTGTTGCTTCTCGCTCCACAAACTCTAAGTTGATCTCGTCTAAACAGCCGCTGAGGCGGTCGTTTTCGGGCATAGATCACTTTGAAAACGCACCGCCTCTCCTTTCAATCCTTATCTGAACACCGCCTCCTCAGTCGGGCGATCGCCCGCCAGCTACTGCTCGTTCATCGCCTCGCTGGCGATGTTGCGGCCGCGGGAGTTCAGCGCCACCTCGCGGCGTACCCGCACCTCCTCGACCACTTCGAGCTCGACGAGCCGCTCGAACGTCTCCTCGACCGCGTCGACGTCCATTCCGAGGAACGACGGGATCTCGAACGGCGAGACGCCGGAGTACAGCGCCATCAACACTTCGCGGTCGCGGCTGGAGAGGTCGACGTTCGTCGAACTCCGCTCCTCGCCCTTCCGGAGCCACGCCTCGACGAATCGCATCCGGTTGGGGTCCCCGGCGATGTGGGTCTCGATGCTGGTCCCCTCGTCGTCGGTGTGCGACACCTCGATAACGGGTTTCTTTTCGCCGTTGACCGTGCGTTTCGCGGCGTCGAGCCCGCTGATGTCGTCGAGGTCGAACTTCACAAACGCGCCGCTCTCGAGGGCCGCGTTGAGCCCGTTCTCGTCGATCTTCACCCGCGCCTGCTCCCACTCCGTCTCTTGGACGACGCCGCCCTCGATCGCGGGGTGTTTCGCCGTCACCGTCCGCTGGTCGAGCAGCGCTCGGTACACGTCGCGCTCGAACGACTCGTGCTCCGAGGCGGCGACGAGCAACACCTGATCGCCGAGGTCGAAGCTGACGTAGTTAGAGACGCGCGCGACCGACTGGTTGGCGTCGTGGCGCCCGCCGAGCCCTTCGAGCTTCGAGAGCGGAACCGTTCGCTTCCCGTCGTTGCCGGCTAAGATGAGCCGGCGGTTCGACAGGAGCACGCGCCCCGGCGTCCACGAGACGTCGCTCACCTTCCGCCCCTCGCGGACGGCGACCGCGAACCGCGCCTGGGTGTCGGCAATCTTGTACTCGCTGCTCCCGCCCGACATTTACCGCCCCCCCGCTCGGAGCTTCGACACCGCCGAGAACACCCGCTTCCGGACCGCGGGGCTCTCGTCGTCGGTGAACTCTTCGAGCCGGTTGAGCGTCTCCTGGCCGCCCACCTGTCCGAGCACGAACACCGCCTTCGCGCGGGCGTCCTCGGGATGTTCGGTGCCGAGCCGGTCGAGGAGCCGGTCCTCGACGATCGGCCCGCCGAGGCTCTTGAGGCTGGTGGCCGCGAACTGCGCGGTCTGTGGGTCCTCGTCGGCGAGCGCGTCAGCGAGCGCCTCGACCGCGACCGCCGACTCCGGTTCCGCGACGCGGCCGAGGATCCACGCCGCGTTCCGCCGCTGGCGGCTCTGCTGGCCGTCGGTGAGGATCTCGACGAGCGGCTCGACGACGGTCGCGTCGTCGGCCTGTTTCAGCTCGGAGACGACCTGATCGCGGACCGCGTGGCTCTGCTGGGTCGGCACGTTCGAGAGCAGTTCGATGACCGAGTACACCGCGGCGTTCCGAACCACCGCGCTCTCGTCGCCGAGCGCGCGCGCCAGCGGTTCGACCGGTTCGGGGTTGTTCGCCTTCCCGAGCGCGCCGGCGGCGATGCGCCGGAGCGACTCGTCCGAGTCGTCGAGCAGGTCCAGGAGGGGAGAGAGCGCCTGATCGGTACCGATGTTCCCGAGCGCGTTCGCGGCCGCCCGCCGGACCCGCGGCTCGTCGTCGAGCCGCTCCGTCAGCCCGGGAATCGCCCGCGGGTCGGCGAACGTCCCGCAGGCCTGACACGCGCGGAGCCTGACGCGGGGGTCCTCGTCGTCGAGCGCCTCGACGAGGTGCTGGAGACCGCTGCCGTCGTCGAGCCGGCCGAGCGCGTTCGCGGCGGCCATCCGGAGCTCCGGGCGGTCGGCCTGCAGCGCGCGAGCGAACTTCCGGGCGGTGACCCACTCCGCCTCGGAGCCCTTGGTGCCGGTGAGCTCCGAGAGGAGCTGTTCGAGCGCCGCCTCGCCGATCTCGTCCAGCGCGTCGACCGCGGCCCCGCGGACCTGCGCGTCCTCGTCGCCGGTCGCGGCGCGCAGGAGCACGTCGATGGACGGCTGGTCGTCTGGGTCGGCGACCTCGCCGAGGAACTCGGACGCGCGCTTCCGAACCGCGGCGCTGTCGCTGCCCATGGCGTCCCTGAGCCGCTCGGCGTTCCCGTCCCGGGCGTGCTGGTACAGCGACATCAGACCCTCCGAAACACCCGGCGGCGCTTGTCGATCGGTTCGTATCTGTCCGACCGGTCCGGCGGGACGCTCTCGGTCATACCGAGCACGAGCACGCCGTCGTCAGCGAGCGACGATTCGAGCGTGTCGAACAGCGACCCCTTGTGGTCGACGTCGATGTAGATCAGCAGGTTGCGGCACAACACCACGTCGAAGGGATCGCGAGCGCCGTCGCGGATCAGGTCGTGCGTCTCGAAGTCGACGAGCCGCTGGACCGCCGGTCGGACCCGGAACGCGTCCTCGTCGCGCTCGACGTAGCGGTCCGGGTCCGAGAGCGGTTCGAGCTCGGCCGCGATGTCGGTCGTCCGGGTGGTGTGGTAGACCCCTTCGCGGGCGTCGTCGAGCGCCTCCTCGCTGATGTCCGAGCCGAGCACCTCGACGCGCGACTCGTCGATCTCGGGGTCGTCGCAGGCCAACATCGCGACCGAGTAGGGCTCTCGACCGTCGGCCGAGGGTGCCGACCAGACGCGGACCCGACGCTGCTCGCTCGTCCGATCGCGGAGCACGCCGCGGAGCACGTCCCACATCTCCGGGTTGCGGAAGAACTCCGTCACGTTGATCGTGAGCGCGTCCATCAGCGCCTCGCGCTCCCCGTCGTCCTCTCGGAGCAGCCGCTCGTACTCGGCGTGCGACTCGGTGTCGCGGCGGCGCATCCGGGCGGTGATCCGGCGGTCGAGGTACGACTCGTTGTAGTAGCCGGGCTCGAACGGCACCGTGTCGTCGATCTGCCTGAGGACGCCCTCGAACTCCGTCTCGGTCTCGCCGCTCATAGGCTCACCACGTCGAGCACGGCCACGACGTCGCCGTCGCCGAGGACCGCCGTGCCGCTGAGTCCCGGCGTCCCCGACAACGGCCCGTCGAGCGGTTTCACGACCACTTCCTCCTGATCGAGCACGGCGTCGCAGTGGAGCGCGACCTGCCGGGTCTCCTCGCGGATCCGAACGAGCATCCCGTCGTCGGTCACGCCGCCGTCGGTCGTCGCGGACGCGGCGTCGGCCTCCGCAGGCCCGTCGCCGCCCGACTCGTCGGGACCATCGGGGGCGCCGGCGCCCGACCCGGCCGCCGCGGCGCCGCCGTTCGTGAGCCGCTCGTTCAGCCGGATCACCGGGTAGAGGTCGTCCTCGTGGCGCACGATCTCGTCTCCGTGGACCTCTTCCACGTCGTCCGCGCGGGCGACCTCGGCGATCGACTTGATCGGGATCCCGTACTCCGTGCCGCCCACGTCGACGAACATCACCTTCACGATGGCGACGGTGACGGGGAGCCGGAACCGCACCGTGGTCCCCTCGCCCGGGTCGCTCTCGACGGAGACGGAGCCGTCGAGGTCGCGGGCGGTCGTCCGGACCACGTCCATCCCGACGCCGCGTCCGGAGACGTCGGTCACCTCCTCCGCGGTGGAGAAGCCGGGGTGGAACACGAGGTCGTACACCTCGCCGTCCTCCATCGCCTCGACCGCCTCGCGGCTTTTGACGCCCTCGTCGACGGCCTTCTCGCGGAGCTGATCGGGGTCGAGCCCGCCGCCGTCGTCGGCCACCTCGATGATCACGTGGTCGCGCTCGCGCTCGGCCGTGAGCCTGACGTGTCCGGTCGGGTCCTTGCCGGCGGCCTCGCGCTCCTCGGGGGACTCGATCCCGTGATCGACCGCGTTCCGCAGGACGTGGACGAGCGGGTCGCGCATCTCCGTGAGGATGGTGCGGTCGAGCTCCACGTCGTCGCCCTCGATCTCGAAGTCGATCCGCTTGTCGAGGTCCCGCGAGATGTCGCGGACGAGCCGCGGGAACGAGTCGGACACCTGCGAGAACGGGATGAGCCGCATGTCCATCGCCGTATCCTGCAGGCTGGACGCGAGCTTGTCGAGCTCGTCTAACGCGTCCGACTGCGCGTCCAGCTCCTCCAGCTCCCGGCGGAGCTTGATCCGGCTCGTCACCAGCTGCTCGACGAGACCGTACAGCTCGTCGACCTGATCGACGTCGACCCGGATCGACTTGATCTCGTCGCCGGACTTGGAGTCCGTGCTGGAGCCGGAGTTGGTCCCGGACGAGGATTCGCCGCTGTCGCTCTCGTCGGTTGCGTTCGCGTCGTCTGTGGCACCCTCGTCGGTCGCTTCCGCGTCGGCGGCGTCCTCGACCTCGGGTTCCGCGTTGGCGCCCTCGTCGTCCACACCCGCTTCGGCGTCGGCGTCGGCTTCACCCGACTCGTCCGCCTCGGCGTCTCCACCGCTTTCGCTCGCTCCGACGAGCGTCGTCGCGACCGACTCGACCTGCGTGAGCGCGCCGAGCCCCTCGGCGACGACCGCGGGGTCGGCGTCGGCGACGAAGGCGTCGAACCGCTCCTCGTACTCACCGTCCTCCAGCGCCTCGGGGCCGGGCACGGTGACGAACTCGCCGAACTGGCCGTCGAGCGCCTGCAAGACGAGCGCCGCGTCGACGCCCGCCATCGCGGTCTCGCCGACCGTCACGTCCGCGTACGCGACCGGCTCGCCGAGGGCGGCCGCCTCGTCGGGGAGATCGGGGACGGAGATGTCGTCCGCGTCTCCGTCGCCCTCATCGGTCGCGTCGTCGGCGGTGTCGGCGCCGGCCTCGGGCCCGTCGGTCGCTTCGCTGCCGGAATCGCCCGCGCCGGCGGTCCCGTCCTCGTCTGCGTCCTCACCGCCGACGGTCCCGTGCTCCTCCATCTCTCGGAGGCGACTCTCCAAGTCGGTGGGGTCGGTCGACACGTCGCCCGTGTCGGCGATCTCGGACACCATCGCCTCGACGGTGTCGACCCCCTCGAAGAGGAGGTCCATCAGCTCCGGCGTCACCTCGCGGTCGCCCTGTCGCACCGCGTCGAGGAGGTCCTCGAGGGCGTGCCCGAAGTCGGAAACGTCCTCGTACCCCATCGCCGCGGCGTTCCCTTTCAGCGTGTGGGCGACGCGGAACACGTCGTCCATCGCCTCGGCGTCCTCCGGGTCGGCCTCCAGGGCGAGCAGGGCGTTGTTCAGGTCCGTGATCCCGTCTTCGGCCTCGGCGACGAACGCGGCGCGGTGGGAGTCCATCAGGCCCCACCCCCAACGATCGCGCCGGCGACGTCGTCGAGGTCGTGGACCTCGTCGACCCCGCCCGTCTCCACCGCTCGCTTCGGCATCCCGTAGATCACGCAGGTGTCCTCGCTCTGTGCGATCGTCCGCGCGCCCGCGTCGGCCATCGCTCGGATCCCCTCGGAGGCGTCGGCGCCCATCCCGGTCAACACGACCCCGACGAGGGGGCCGTCGACGACCTCGGCGGCCGAGCGCATCGTCACGTCCGCGGCGGGCGTGACCGACTGCGAGTCGTCCTCGTCGAGCTTGACGCGGAGGCGCCCCGACCGGTAGCTGTCGATCCGGGTGTGGCTCCCGCCCCGGGCGACGAGCGCCTCTCCGGAGCCGATCCGGGCGCCGTCGCTCGCCTCGCGCACGTCGTACGCCGAGGCCTCGTCGAGGCGGTCGGCGAACCGCGAGGTGAACGCCTCCGGCATGTGCTGGACGATGACGAGCCGGCAGTCGGTCATCGGTAACGCCGACATGACGCGCTCGACCGCGTTCGGTCCGCCGGTCGACGCCCCGATCACGACCGTTAGCGGCTCGTCGATGTCGGCGCTCGCGGTCCGCGTGGCGGGCGTCGACGCTCGGGAGGCCGTCGCGTTCGCGTTCTCCTCGGCGGCGTCGTGCTCGCGGCGGTCGCGCGTCGCCGCGGCGAGGTCGGCCCCCGCGACCGATCGGACCGCCTCGACGAGCCGGTCGGACTCGCGGGAGACGCCGGTCGACACCTCACCGCCGGGTTTCGAGAAGAAGTCGACCGCGCCGCGTTCGAGCGCCTCGAACGTCACTTCCGCGCCCTCGGCGGTGTGCGCCGAGAGCATCAACACCGGCGTCGGCGTCTCGTCCATCAGCCGTTCCACGGCCTCGAGCCCGCCCATCCCCGGCATCTCGACGTCCATCGTCACGACGTCCGGACGCGTCTCGGCGACCACCGACAGCGCCTCGGCGCCGTCCCCCGCCTCGCCGACGACCGCGACCCCCGCGTCGGTCAAGAGGTCGGAGATCAAGCCTCGCATGAACGGCGAGTCGTCGACGACGACCGCCCGCAAGGAGTCGTCGCGATCGTCTCGCCGATCCGTCGTCCTACTCATGTAGGGAAGCGGGCCCAGAATCAGCATAAATCCACGGACCCGGTAATCACGCCTGATAATTCAGGGGACACGGTTATTGGCCTCTTCGCCGCAGACACGTCCATGGCAGCCATGGAGACGGACGCCGAACCCACGAAGGTGCTGGAGTTCGGGCTGGGCGACGGGACGTACTGTCTGGACATCGGGGTCATCGACGAGATCGTCGACGCCGGCGAGCTCACGCGCATTCCGAACTCCCCCGACCACGTCGAGGGCGTGATGGACCTCCGGGGACGCACGACCACGATCGTCGATCCGAAGACGCTCTTCTCGATCGACGAGGAGGGCCCCCGCGAGCGGATCGTCGTGTTCGACGACGAGGAGATCGACGAGGGCGGCACCGTCGGTTGGATGGTCGACGAGGTGTTTCAGGTCCGCGACGTGGCGCCCGAAGATGTCGACCAGGCGACGACCGTCGACGACGAGGGGGTCAACGGGATCGTCAAATCCGACGACCGCTTCGTGGTCTGGGTCTCGCCGGACATCGACGATATCGGGGCCCTCGACGCCCCCGACATCGACGCCGACGGCGAGGCGGACGACGCATAGCGCCCCGGACCGATCCTTGTCGATCGTTCTCACCCGTGAGAACTGGGTGGTAACCCTTATCCGATAACCGACACGTTCCTCCGTATGCGCGCCTCAAGTGGCGTTCCCGGGTTCGACGACATCGTCGACGGTGGCTTCCCGGAGAATCGCCTGTACGTTGTCAGCGGCCCTCCTGGAAGCGGGAAAACGACGTTCTGTTCGCAGTTCGCCGCGCAGGGCGCCCGCAACGGCGAAGACGTGCTGTACATCAGCATGCACGAGACGAAGGAGGGGATCCGTCGCGACATGAGCGGGTACGAGTTCGGGTTCGACCGCGCCCTCGACACCGACCGGATCACCTTCCTCGACTCCTTCTCCTCCGACGGTCGGCGCTTCTTCGGCCTGCCGGGCGAGCGACGGGACCACTCGGGAGTGACGAACCGGCTCACGGGGTTCATCAACTCCCGCGACATCGACCGGGTCGTCTTCGACTCCACCATGCTGTTGCGGTTCCTCCTCGACGACGACGAGGACACGATGATCCAGCTGCTCTCCTCGCTGAAGCGGACCGACGCGACGACCCTGCTCATCTCCGAGATGACCGACCCGAGCGCCTACTCCGAGGAGCATTACCTCGCGCACGGCGTCGTCTTCATGCACAACTACCTCGAAGACGACGGGATGCAGCGCGGGATTCAGGTGTTGAAGATGCGCGGGACCGACCTCGACACCGACATTCAGGGCATCGAGTTCACCGACGGCGGGCTCCGGGTCGGGGAGGCCGCGACGGTGAGCCACTGATGTACGACCGGACCTTCGGGACGGAGTGGGACGACCTCGACCGCGAGGAGGCGGTCGAGCGCGCGTTCGCACTCGGGGTCGCCGACGGCGTCGACAGCAAGCGTCCGGCCGAGCTCGACCGCATTCTGGACGCCTTCGAGAACGCGTACGACCGAAGCCTGATCGAGCTCTCGTACGACGAAGGCCGGACCAAGGCGCTCGAGATCGCCGCCGAAACCGATACCGACGACCCCGACGCGGTCTGGGACCAGCTCGTCGACGGCGCCGGCTCTCCGCGCGGTTCGCCCGTCTCGGCGGCGCTTCCCGGAGCGATAACGGAACTGACACTGACGAGGAGCCCCCGAGAGGGCCCCCCGTCGTCGCTCGACCTCCCGTCGATGCTCCGGAAGTGATCCCTCGGAAGGGTTTTACCCGACACCCCCTCAAGCCAGACACATGACCGTGCTTCCCGACGCTGTCCGCGACGCCGACAGCGTGCTCGTCACCGGGCCGCCGATGAGCGGGAAGTACGACCTGTTCAACCGACTGCTCGCCGCGTGGTCGACCGGGCCGGTGGTCATCTCCACCGGTCGCACCGCGGAGAAGGTCCGCGAGGATTACGAGTCGATCACGGGACACGACGGCGACGACGTGGTCGTCATCGACTGCGTCACCCACGAGCAGGGCGACAAACGCGACGACACGCCGATGACGAAGTACGTCGCCAGCGCCGGCAACCTCACCGACATCGGGATCAAGTTCACCGACGTGGTCGAGTCGTCGGTCGGCCGCGACCGCGCCGTCGGCGTCTACTCGCTGTCACAGCTGTTGATGTACTGGGACCCCGAACGGATCTACCGGTTCACCCGCGTGATGACCTCCCAGACGTCCGGCGAGGGATGGCCGTTCGTCGGCGTGCTCAACTCGACCGCCCACGACGAGCAAGTGGTCCACACGCTCCACGAGCCGTTCGACGTGATCGCCGAGACCCGCGTCGAGGACGACCGGGAGTTCCGCGTCCGCGGACGGGTCGGGCAACCCTCGGAGTGGATCTCGTTTTAGCACACTGCCCTCTTCCGGCGTTCACCCGACCAGGTCGAACTCGGCCCCCAGCGGCGGCGCGTCGGGGATCCCCCAGTAGACGAACCGATACGTGCCGGCTCCGAGCGGCGGGCACACCTCGAGGTCCCGGTCGGGGACCGCCGACGCGATCGCCGCCTCCTCGAGGTCGATGGACCAGATGTACGCGCCGCTCGGGTCGAGCGTCTCCTCGTCGCGCGGGAGCTCGACCGCCTCGCCCGAGCTCGATCCCCGAACGTCGACCCACCCCTCGCCCGTCTCGCGCTGGAACGAGTAGGCGTGTTTGCCGAGGACGGTCGCCGACCGATCGCCCGTGTTGCGGAACACGAGCCGCATCGACTGCCCGTACGTCTCGGCGTTCCCCTCCGTCGCCAGCTCGAACCGGGTCCCGGCGGCGTCGACGATGGTCCCCTCGACCGGCTCGTCGAAGGGCGCCGTCAGCCGGACGAACGCGTCGTCCTCGCAGGTCAGCGTCGTCGGGACCCCCTCGGGGCCCTGCGGCCCGTCGCCCGCGGCGAAGTCGAGACACCCCGCGACCCCGACCGAGCCGGCGGCGGTGAGGGTCGCCGCGCTCGTCGCCAACAGATCGCGTCGCGTGCGCTCCATGCAGTCCGTTCGGGCGCGGCCGGCTTGAACCGCACGCGTCGCCCCCGCCCGCGTCAGCGCGCGCCCGGTTCGGAACCGCTTTCCCGTCGGCCGGCGCATGACCGCCCATGGAGCTGTTCGGATCCAGCGGCATTCGCGGCGTCGCGCTCCGGTATCTCACGCCGGAGCTCGTCCTCGACATCGCGAAGGCCGCCGGTACGACCTGGGACGCCGACCGGGTCGCCGTCGCCCGCGACACCCGCACCACCGGCGAGCTGTTCGCCAACGCCGCCGCCAGCGGGCTGGCCGCGGTCGGCTGCGACGTCGACCGACTCGGCGTCGTCCCGACGCCCGCGGTCGGGAACTACTGCGAGACCGCCGGCGTCCCCTGCGTCCTCGTCACCGCCTCGCACAACCCGCCGGAGTTCAACGGGATCAAGCTCGTCGGCGACGACGGCGTGGAGCTGTCGGTCGGCGTGCTCGAACGCGTCGAGCGGCGGGTCCTCGACGACGACTACGACCACGCGAACTGGCGGAACGCGGGCGCCACGACTCGGATCGAGGGCGCGGTCGACGACTACGTCGGCCAGCTGATCGACGCCGTCGACGCCGAGGCGATCGCCGACGCGGGGCTCACGGTCGCGGTCGACCCCGGCCACGGCGCGGCGTCGGTGTCGTCCCCGCGGATCTACCGCGAACTCGGCTGCGACGTGCTGACCGTGAACGCGACGCCCGACGGCCACTTCCCCGGTCGGCAGTCCGAGCCCGTCCCCGAGAACCTCGGCGACCTCCAGCGACTCGTCGCGACCACCGACGCCGACGTTGGGATCGCCCACGACGGCGACGCGGATCGGGCGGTGTTCGTCGACGAAGACGGCGAGTTCGTCGACGGCGACACCTCGTTCGCGGCGATGGCGGACGCTTGCCTCGACCCCGGCGACGCCGTCGTCAGCGCGGTGAACGTCTCCCAGCGGCTCGTCGACGTCTGCGACGCCAACGACGCCGACCTCGAACTCACGCCCATCGGGGCGACGAACATCATCACCCGGACGCGCGAACTCCACGAGGAGGGGGTCAACGTCCCCATCGCGGGCGAGGGGAACGGCGGGGTGTTCTTCCCGCCGTACCGGCTCTCGCGGGACGGCGCGTACATCGGCGCGCGGTTCCTCGAACTGCTCGCGGCCGCCGACGCGCCGGTCAGCGAGGCGGTCGCTCCCTACGAGGATTACCACTTCGTTCGGCGTAACGTCGAGTACGCAGATGACGACGAGCGCGACGAGATGCTGTCGGCCGCGCGCGCCTACGTCGAGACCGCGGACGCGGAGCCGAACACGACCGACGGCTACCGGCTCGACTACGGCGACGCGTGGGTGCTCGTTCGCCCCTCCGGCACCGAGCCGAAGATCCGGATCTACGCCGAGTCCGCCGACGCCGACCGCGCCGAACGGCTCGCGACGGACATGTACGTCGCCGTCGAGAGCGGGCGGTAAGAGGGGTACGGGTAGTTCGAGCGGAGACGGCGACCACTCACTCGGAGACGGCGGACACCGCCGGCTCGGGCGGGCACTTCGCCCAGCGCACCGCGGCCGCGGCGTCGTTGAACGGCTCGGGGTCGATCCCCTCGACGTCCATCGTCCGTTCGAGGTACTGCCGCTTGGGACGCTCCGCGGCCACCGCGAACCGCGTCACGCCGCGATCGGCCGCCGCCCGCGCCGTGCGCCGGAGCGTCCGGCGGCCGGCGTCCGAGCAGGGGCGCGTCGTCCGCACGACGAGCACGGCGGCGTGCACCCGTCGATCGGCCACGAGCGTCTGCCACCGGTCGAGCAGTCGCTCGCCGTCCGACGGGGAGAGCCCCGTCCCGTGTGGGAGCTCGACGACGATTACCCCGTCGTCGACTCGGATCGACCACCGCTCGCTCGGTTCCATGGTATCAGCTCTCACGTGTCGGCGGATAACTGTGACGTACTGGTTATTTCCATTGATAACCAGAGCGGTTGGGGGTTTGTCCGGCGGATTCGCAAACAGGTTTTAACCGGGGATTAACCTGAGTCTGAGCGTTTTCGCAAGACGATGTCAAGACTCGTCTCGATATCGAACGTGATATTCACCGGCGTATTAAAACTCTGATAATTTGGGCTCCCGATCGGCGATCCCCCGTCCGCGGCTGCCCACAACCGTTCGGCGTCCGGTGAGCGTCCCGGCCGCTATCGACGGCGCTCCGCCGTCCCGTCGTCGGCCTCCGCGCGGTCGCCCTCTCCGCTGCCGGCGGCCGCGTCGACCACGGCCCGCGCGAGCGCCTCGAAGTCGGCGTCGTCGGGGACCACGTCGACGTCGATCCCGTGGTCGGCGGCCGTCTCCGCGGTCGGCGGGCCGATCGCGCCCACAACGGCGTCGTTCAGCCCCGCGATCGCCGCCTCTCGGACGCCGCGCTCCGCCGCGGCGTCGAGGAAGTGAGTCACCGTGAGCGACGAGGTGAACGCGGCGGCGTCGAGGTCGCCCGCGGCGGCCAGCGCCGCGGACTCCCCGGCCACTTCCGGGCGCGTCAGGCGGTAGAGCACCGTCTCGGTCACGTTCGCGCCGGCGTCACGGAGCCCCTGCAGGAGCACGTCGCTGCCGTGGTCGGAGCGCGCCACCTCGACGCGCTCGCCGTCGACGCGGCCCTTCAGCGCCGCCACCAACCCCGCAGAGGTGTACTCGTCCGGCACGAGGTCGACGGTCCACTCCGCCGCCCGCGCCGCGTCCGCGGTCGCGGGGCCGATGGCGACGAGGGTCGCGTCGCCCGGGCCCCAGCCCGCCTCGGCGGCGAGCTCGACGCCGGTCTTGCTCGTGAGGACGACGCACGGCGCCTCGCCGGGCGTCGCGCCCGTCGGCTCCACCGCGAGCATCGGGTCGGCGACCGGGTCGGCGCCGAGCGACGCCAACAGCGCTTCCGCGTCCTCGATCCGCTCGTCCGCGGGGCGGAAGACGGCGACGCTCGGGGGGCCGGAGGCGTCGGTCGCGTCCGGCTCGTCGCTCACGCCTCGTCACCCCCTCGATCGCCGTGGCCGTCGCCCTGCCCGTCACCGTTTTGGAGGAACGCCAGCACCCGGTCGCGCGTCGCGGCCACGTCGCCGATCACGGTGATCGCCGGCGGCTCGATCCCCGCCTCGTCGCGCGCGTCGACGATGGTGTCGAGGGTGCCGGTCGCGACGCGCATGCCGGGCCACGTCGCGCGCTCGACCAGGGCGACCGGGGTGTCGCCGCCGAGACCGGCGTCGCGGAGCTCCGCGGTGTACGCCGGCAGCTTCCCGACGCCCATCAGCACGACGATGGTGCCGCCGGTCGCGGCGAGCGCGTCCCAGTCCACCGCCGACTCCTCCTTCGTCGGGTCTTCGTGACCCGTGACGAAGGAGACGGACGAGGCGTGATCGCGGTGGGTCACGGGGATCCCGGCCACCGCCGGACCCGCGATCGCGGCGGTGACGCCGGGGACGACCTCGAAGGGGACGCCGGCCTCGGCGAGGTGTTCGGCCTCCTCGCCCCCGCGCCCGAAGACGAACGGATCGCCGCCCTTCAGGCGGACGACCGACTTCCCCTCGCGAGCCAGTTCGACGAGGCGCCGGTTCGTGTACTCCTGCGGGGTCCACTCGCCGCCCGCGCGCTTCCCCACGTCCTCGCGTTTCGCCTCGGGGATCTGCCCGAGGATCTCCGGGCCGGGGAGCTTGTCGTGGAGCACCACGTCGGCCGCCTCGATCAGCTCCGCGGCCTTCACCGTCAGCAGGTCCGGATCGCCCGGTCCGGAGCCGATGAGGTAGACGGTTCCCACGTCGCCGTCAGGCGCTCTTTCGGCGCCGCCCTCCTCACTCATCGTCGGCCTCCTGCCGCGTTCCCTCCCGAGCGGCCTCGTCGGCCTCGGCCTCCTCGCGAGCGGTCTCGATCAGGTCGGCGGCTCCGCGATCGGCCAGATCGGCCGCGAACTCCTCGGCGGCCTTCGCGTGCGACCGGATCGGGAGGTCGCGGGTGTCGGCCACCTCCTCGGTGCCGTCGGTCGAGAGCACGCGGACGCGAGTGTGGACGTGTTCGCCCTGCACGAGCGCCGAGACGCCGATCGGCGCGACGCACCCCCCGTTGAGCTCGCCGAGGACCGTGCGCTCGACGGTGACGGCGACTCGGGTCCGCGGGTGGTCGACCGCGGAGCGCACGTCGTCGATCACGTCCGGATCGGTCGCGGTGACGGCGATGGCGCCCTGCCCGGCCGCGGGGACGAACTCCTCGCGGGGGAGCCGGGTCGTGGGCACGTCGTAGAACAGCTCCGAGCGGCGGAGCCCGGCCTCCGCGAGCACGATGGCGTCGTACTCCGTCTCGACTTTGCGCTCCATCGCCGAGCGCTCCAGGTCGGAGAGCGAGTCGAACCACTCCTCGACCGTCTGGTCGAACTCCTCGTCGATCTCGTCTTCCGCGTCCGCGTCGTCGCCGCCGTCGCCACCGCCCTCCTCGGCGGTCGCCGCGGACGCCTCCCCCGAGGCGATCAGCCGGCGCTCGTGGTCGGCCTGCAGACGCGGGGCGAGCAGCTTCTCGATCCGGGTGTCGACGTTGCCGCGGAGCGGTTCGACGACGAGGTCTGGCCGCGCGGCCTTGATCTGGGCGGTCCGCCGGAGCGACCCGGTCCCGACGACGGCGCCGGACGGGAGGTCCTCCATGCCGAGGCCGTCGGGGTGGACGAGCACGTCGCCGGAGGGCGCGCGCTCGGGGATGCCGGCGATAACCATCTCGCCCATCTCCTCCGTGGGTACGTCTTTCAGGGAGTGAACGGCGAGGTCGGCGTCGCCGTCGAGCACCTCCTCGTCGAGCGAGCGAACGAAGGCGCCCGTCTTGCCGAGACGGTGGATCATCTCGTCCGGGATCTGGTCGCCGCGGGTCTCGACGCGCCGGAGCTCCACGTCGCGGCGGCGGCTCGACAGGGCGTCGCGGACGGTCCCGGCCTGCCGGAGGGCCAGGTCCGACCCGCGCGTCGCGAGCCTGAGCGTATCGGTCATACCCGAACCGAAGTCCCCCGCGTTCAAAAGCGCACTAGTTCGGGCGTGACGCCGTCGCGTCGCTCAGTCGCCGTCCTCGGGCTCATCGGTATCCGTACGTTCGACCGGGAAGATCTCGGTGTCGGGTGCGTCGAGCGGGCCGTCCGAACCGGTGAGCCACGCGGAGAGATAGACGGCACAGGCCGCGATGACGGCGAGGGGCAACTGGAGAGTAAAAACGCCGTAGACGACCGTCACAGCGATCGTTGCCCGGGTGAGCGTCTGCCGGTCGGTACCCCCGTAATACACGAACGCCGCGATGACGAAGGCCGACACCGCGACCCCCACGCCCCGGAGGATCTGTTGCAGGATAACTGTCGAGTACAGGAGGACAGCGACACCGATCAGAACGAGTACCGCGACGATCGTACCGCTTCTGTTGGAGGGCATCCACTCGAAAGCGTCGCCTATCGTCTATTAAACTTCGTGTGTTCGCGTCCACCGAACGCCGCACGAGGACGCGTGAGTGCTGTCTCCCACGAACGCCGCACGAGGACGCGTGGGTGCTGTCTCCCACGAACGCCGCACGAGTACACGCGAGTGCTGTCTCGTGAGCGCTGTCTCGGGAGGGTTCTACGAGTGCGCCTCGTCGCCGTGAGGGAGCCTCCGCGGTACTGGCAACACGTACCGGACCGAAGGTGTGTTAGTGCTCGGGGCCCAGATACGGGTAATGGGAGTTCAGGAACAGTACCCGTTCGACATCGAGGCCGTCCGCGCCGACTTCCCGATCCTCGACCGGAAGGTCGGCGGCGATCCGGAGACGCCGGGGGAGGGGCCGGGCGACGACACCCCGCTCGTCTACCTCGACAGCGCGGCGACCTCGCACACGCCGGACCAGGTCGTCGACACGATCGCGGACTACTACCGCGGCTACAACGCCAACGTCCACCGCGGGATCCACCAGCTGAGCCAGGAGGCGTCCGTCGCCTACGAGGAGGCCCACGACACCGTCGCCGACTTCGTCGGGGCGTCGGGCCGCGAGGAGATCGTCTTCACGAAGAACACCACGGAGGCGATGAATCTCGTCGCGTACGCCTGGGGGCTCGAAGAGCTCGGACCGGGCGACAACGTCGTCCTCTCGCAGATGGAGCACCACTCCTCGCTCGTCACCTGGCAGCAGATCGGCAAGCGCACCGGCGCCGACGTGCGGTTCATCGAGGTGACCGACGAGGGTCGGCTCGACATGGAACACGCCGCGGAGTGCATCGACGACGACACGCAGATGGTGTCGGTCGTCCACGTCTCGAACACGCTGGGCACCGTCAACCCGATCCCGGAGCTCGCGGCGATGGCCCACGACCACGACGCGTACGTCTTCGCCGACGGGGCCCAGTCGGTCCCCACCCGCCCGGTCGATGTCGAGGACCTCGGCGTCGACTTCCTCGCCTTCTCCGGCCACAAGATGTGCGGCCCGACCGGAATCGGTGCGCTGTACGGCCGCGAGGCGCTCCTCGACGAGCTGCAGCCGTACCTCTACGGCGGCGACATGATCCGGCGCGTCTCCTTCGAGGACTCCACGTGGGAGGACCTCCCGTGGAAGTTCGAGGCCGGCACGCCCTCGATCGCGCAGGGGATCGCCTTCGCGGCAGCGATCGAGTACTTAGAGGAGATCGGCATGGAGAACGTGCAGGCCCACGAGGACCTGCTGGCCGAGTACGCGTACGACGAGCTGACGGCCCTCGGCGGCGTTGAGATCTACGGTCCGCCGGGCCACGACCGCGGCGGCCTCGTCGCGTTCAACGTCGAGGGCGTCCACGCCCACGACCTGTCCAGCATCCTCAACGACTACGGCGTCGCGATCCGCGCCGGCGATCACTGCACCCAGCCGCTCCACGACGAACTCGGCGTCGCCGCCTCCGCGCGCGCCTCCTTCTACCTCTACAACACCGTCGAGGAGATCGACGCGCTCGTCGAGGCCGTCGGCGAGGCCCGCGACCTGTTCGCCTGACTCGGCGGCGCGCTCCGCGCGCCAGACTCTGGAGGCCGCTTCTCGGCCGCAGGTTCCCGCATCGGCGCGTGGTCGTCGTCCCGAGATACACGCCCGCCTCACTCGACGGTTAAACGGGCTTAATCCGGGCAAATTCGGGGTGAGGATCTCCATTTTATACCCGTACGCACCGCGTTCGCCGAATCAGTATGACAGACCAATCGCGGACGGCAGACGACCGCTCTCGGGACGACCGCGCCGCCGGTGACGCGACGGAAGACGGCGGCTCCGTCGTTCTGCTTCACGTCGAGCCGGACGCGCGCTCCGCGGAGCTGCTGGCGGTGTTCGCGGAGCGGTTCGCCGACGGGTTCGTGGTCCGGTCGGTCGACGGGATGGCGGCGGCGAGACGCGAGATCGACGCGGCCGACTGCATCGTGACCGAACAGCGGCTCCCGGACGGCACGGGCGTCGACCTGATCGAACGGCTCCGGACGCGAGGCGTCGAGGTGCCGGTCGTGTTCCACACCACCTGCCGCGGAGACGAGGCGGCGGCGAAGGCGTTCGACGCGGGCGCGGACGGCTTCTTCTCGAAGCGTCCGGAGCGCGGCCAGTACGACCGCATTCTCGAACGGCTCTGTCGGCTCGTCGACGACGACGACGTTCGGACCCTCCGCACGCCGACGCCGGTCTCGCCGGACCTCCCGGAGCCGTCGTCGGGCGCGTCTCGTTCGGCGGAGTAGTCGGCGGCTCGCCGTCGGCGCTCCGGCCCGCCGGGATCGACGGAACCCTTTTGACTTGCACGGGCCTACTCGAGACCGATATGGGACTGGGCTCGGACATGTACCGGCAGCAGATCCTCGACCACTACAAGAACCCGCGCAACTACGGGGAGCTCGAGGACCCCGACTTCACCCACGTCGGCGAGAACCCCTCCTGTGGCGACACGATCCGGATGCAGGTCGCCCTCGACGACGCCGGCGAGACGATCGACGCGGTGCGGTTCACCGGCGACGGCTGCGCCATCTCGATGGCCTCGGCGAGCATGCTCTCCGAGCGCCTCCACGGCATGTCGATCGAGGAGCTCGACGACCTCGACACCGACGACATCACCGAGATGCTCGGCGTCGACATCTCTCCGATGCGCGTGAAATGCGCGGTGCTCGGGCGGCAGGTCGCGCAGGACGGCTCGAAGATCTACCGCGGTGAGCTCGACCCCGACGACCGCACGAAGACAGAGGAGTAGCCTCGCTCCCCGGTCTCTCCCGGCGTCCCCGAACCGTCCCGAGCCCACCGGACTTTTGCTCGTGAGTCACGTTCGTCCGCGTATGAGCGACGGGTTCGACAAAGAGGCCGAACGCGAGAAGCTCCGCGAGAAGTTCGCGGAGGACGAACAGAAGCGCGAGCACACCCAACGGATGTCCGAGCTGCTGTTACAGGGCGCGACGATGACGAACCGCCACTGCGACGACTGTGGCGACCCCATCTTCCGGCACGACGGACAGGAGTTCTGTCCGACGTGTCAGGCGACCGGCTCGGGCGACGAGACGGGAAGTGACGAGACGGGAAGCGACGAGACGGGAACCGCGGAGACCGCGGCTCAAACGGCGGGACGGCCCCCCCGAGAGGAGGCGAAAACCGCGGACCGGGACGGAATCCAACCGCAGGCGGACGCCCCGGCTGCCTCTCCGTCCGCGGCGGAGGGGCAGTCGCCCCCCTCGAACGGAAGCCGACACGCCACGGGTCCGAGCGCCACGTCCCCTCCGGCGGAGAGCGCTCCCGCCTCCGGCGCGCCCTCGGCCTCGCCCTCGTCGCACGCCGAGCGATCGGGAGGGTCGACGCCGACCCCACGGGCCGAGCCCGCCGCATCGGAAACCGTCGCCGACGCTCGGGCGTCGCTGACGCGGACGCTGGCCCGGTTCGCCCGCGCGGCCGAGGAGACGGATGACCCGCGACGCGCCCGCGACAACCTGCAGGCGGCCCGCGAGGCGGCGGAGGCGCTGGCGGCGTTGGACTGACGGCGACACCGCGGCGCTCGAAGACGACCTCAGCGCTCGAAGACCAGCCCGTAGTGGTACGGCGGGAGCTCGATCGCTTCTGCGAGACGCAGATCGCTCGCGTCCTCGACGGCTCGGCGGGTCGCCTCCGGCGGGAGGCGCAGGTCGGTGGGCGGCCCCCGAGGCTCGCCGCCGATCGTCGTCCCCTCACGCGGTCGGTCGTGCCAGTTTACGACGGCGAACCGGCCGTCGACGGCGAGCGCGGCGGCGACACCCTCCACGAACGCGGATTGGTCTTCGATACCGTGGAACGCGTTCGCGAGCAGCGCGAAGTCTGCGGGTTCGGGGAGCAGTTCCGGGAGCGCTCGCGCGTCCCCCTTGACGGTGCTGACGGTGTCGATCCCCTGTTCGGCCGCGAGCGCGTCGAGCTCGGCCAGCAGCGACTCGTCGACATCGACGGCGTACACCGTCGCCGGGTCGGCGATCCGCGCCGCGGGCAGCGCGAAGTAGCCGTTTCCGCTGCCGATCTCGACGACGCGGTCGCCGGGCGCGAGCCCGAGCCGATCGAGGGTGGCGCCCGGCGTCGGCCACACTCGACCCCACCAGTCCCAGTCCGGCTGTCCCGTGTTCCGGAAGCGATCCATACCCGGGCGTGACGCTCGGCGCAGTTAGCGGCTCGGATCGCTCCCGGCGGTCCTCTCGCGCGGGCGACAGGTCTTTAGCCCAGTCAGCTACACATGGCTCGTATGGACGTGGACCGCTTCGAGGGAGTCCGGTCGGCGATCGCCGAGCGGACCGAGCTGGCTTCCGAACCGGGCGCGACTGCGGTCCCCTCCGACGCCGTCCGAAGTGTCGAACCCGCCGGAAGCGTCGTCGGCGTCACCGGCGGCTCCGGGTCGACCCTGCTCGCCGCCGCCGGCGCCGCGGTGCTTCTCGCCGTCGCGGTCGGAGCGTTGGCCGTGTACCGCCGCCGGACCACCGACAGATCCAGCGGCGCTTCGGCGTCTCCGACCGGCGGCGGCTCCGCGGGCGGCGCCGGGGCCACCGCGGACGGGAACGGGGGGGCGGGCCCCGGAACGAGCAGCGCGACCGCGTCGGACGGTGAGGGGGCGGACCGATCGGACGCCGGCGACACGAGATCGGCGTTCGACGACCGGATCGGCGATCGGACCCTGGACCGGCTCGAACCGGTCGTGCCGGACGCGGTCTCGCAGGTCCGTGACCGGCTCCCGACCGATCGGAACGCGGCGCCCAGCGCGGTCGACGCGATGGAGCGTGACCTCCGGCAGTCGGTCGAGGACGCGGTCGACGGGGGAGTGTTCGACCCGACCGTGACCTCGCCGCTGGGCGGGACCTACGACGTGGTGAACCTGCCGGGTCGGTTCCGCGAACTGACGGTTCCGCCCGGGGGAGAGACGGTTCACGTGGCGGATCTGGAGGGGGCCGTCCGCGACGCGCTCGCCGACTGGGACATCCACGAGGCCGCTCGAACGGCCGCGGTGGTCCACGACCACTGCGGCGATATCGAGTCGCACATCCGGCGCCGCGAGGAGTCGTACCTCGAGACGCGACGCGAGGCGGAGCGTTCGCTCGAGGATGTCCGAGAGATGACCGGACGCTTCGACGGTGCCCTCGCCGACCGAGTGCGGGAGTTCGTCGTCGACGGCCGCCACGAGGCGCTCCCGGGGGTCCGCGACATCGAGCGCCGGATCGACAACGCGGACCGGACGCTTCACGCCTGCGCGTTCGACGACGCCGACCGGGTGATCCGCAACGCCGAGCGGGCCGGCGACGACCTGTTGATGGCGGTCGACTTCCTCGGCGGGGTCACCGGAACGATCGACCACGGGAGCGGTCGTGTCGGGATCCCGGAGGGCGTGGACGACGCGTTCGTCGCCGATCTCGCGCCGATCCTCGAACGACAGTACGCCGTCGACGTCGAGCTCGACGGCGACGAGCTCGTCGTCACCGGCGGCGAGTCGTCGCGGGCCGGAGCGCGCGGCTCCGCTCGGTCCGCCGGCGGAGGGGGATCGACCCCCGGCGCCGACGGGTCCGACCCCGGGCGTGAGGCCGGCAGTCTCTCGCCGTCGGCCGGTTCGACGGCCGGATCGGGACGGGAGGAAGGCGGTGGTCGCGAGCAGCTCACGCCGGACGCGGTCGCGGACGAGATCCTCTTCGTGCTTCGGGAGCTCGACGGTCGCGGCGGGGCCGGCGCCGTCGAGTACCAGACCGAACTGCTCCCCGACGCCGTGGCACGCCGTGAGGTGCTCGAACCGCTGGCGACGTTCTGCCGCCGACAGACGGACCTCGTGGCGTCGGTGACGCTTCAGGAGAACGCGCCGCCCGGCTTCTTCGAGGTCGAGTTCAGCGAGGGGACCACCGCGTCCGCCGGCCTCGACGCGCTCCGGGAGCGGTTCACGGAACGACACGGCGGGTAGGCGGCGGGGAACGCTGACGAACTTCTGTCAGGCTCCGAAAACGACATCGGGCGCGACCGGCCGCGTCCGTAATGTTTTATGTAGCTCCGTCACCCCCACTACCGTATCCGAACATGACCGACATCTGTAAGATCTGTATGCAGCGCTCGAACAAGTGGGCGGGCGGGTCGCTAGTCGAACACCTGTCCCGGGCCCACGCGGACGAGCCCGCATCGGTCGAGCAGGTGTATCCGGACCTCAAGGAGGCGGCGCTGTCCGAGGGCGGCCCGGCCGCCGACGGTCAGGACGACCCGGCCGACCCGGCCGACACCGACGAGTTCGGTCGGGCGGCGACGCCGGCGCCCTCGGGGGCCGAGACGCCGAGCGACGACCTGATGGACGACGCGTACGGGAAGAAGTGGTACCTCGTCGGCGTCGGGGGCGCGGGCAACAACATCCTCGACGCGATTCTGCTCCGACGCGCGACGCTGGAGGAGAACAACGAGCGTCGCGCTCGGATCTGGCAGGGCGGGTTAGCGGGGTACGGGCTGTTGAACACCAACGTCAGCGAGCTCGAACAGACCTACTACGCCCAAGAGGAGAAGGGGTACAGCCGCAACGACCTCCTCCCGAACTGCATCATCGGCTTCGGCGAACACGACTACGCCGGCGCCGGCTACCGGTGGGACCTCGGACGCGACCTGATCGAGGCCGACTTCGCCGACGACGCCGACCCCTTCCGGGAGCGATGGGACCTCAAGGGCGAGCGGCTCCGGGACTCGCAGGCCGTGATGTTCGTCCACAGCGTCACCAAGGGGACGGGCTGTGGCGCGACTCCCGTCCTCGCCGAGAAGCTCCGCGAGAAGGTGCTCGACGACGGGATCGTCTCGAAGCCGCTGTTCAGCAGCGTCGTGATCCCCTCGGAGGGGACCCAGTACTCGGAGTTCGGCGGCCGCGCGAAGGTGAACGGCGTCGTCGGGTTGGCCCGCACCTCCCGGACCGTCGACGCGATCGTCCCGTTCGACAACAAGCGGCTGGAGGACGTGGGCGCCGACATTCGCCCCCGGATCGACCGGCTCGGCGAGTACAACCCCCCGCAGTACGTCGAGGTGAACAAGCCGCTCGTGGCCTTTCTGGAGGCGTTCACGATGTCGTCGGTGCCGCAGTTCCTCGACCGGGACGCGACGATGTCGATCAAAGGCGACGTGTTCGATCCGGCCGACAGCTTCCGCCCGGTCCAGGACAAGTACCAGCGCGACCCCGACCGGGACTTCTCGCCCGCGGTGGTGCTCGCGCCGGTGCTCGGTCGCTCGCGAGCGAACACGTTCGACGAGTCGAAGCTGGAGCTGCTCGTCCGGAACGCGCTGTTCCAGAACAAGCTCGCCGAGTTCGACCCGACGACCGCGTGGGGCGGGACCTTCCTCATGTACGGTCCCGAGGGGAAGATGCGGGAGGTCTCGGAGCTGATCGGCGACGGCACCCTCGCGAGCATCATCGGCGACGAGGAGTTCCTCGACGCCGGCCGTTCGACCGGGATCGAGTCGGTGGACATCCACATCAAACAGCTCGTGACGCCGTACCTCGACGACGTGTACCTGTGGGGGACGCTGTGGAACCCCGAGATGCCGTCGATCGAGGCCATGTACGACCACGCGCTGACGCTCAAACAGGAGGGGAACAGCGAACAGGCCGAAAACGTCCGTGAGGTGTGGGACGAGGTCGAGGCGCTGTTCTCGTGTCTCGGCCGCGAGAACATGGCCTGAACCGCCTCGCCTCTCCCGCTCCGATCGCTCCGTGAGATGGGATCCCCCGCCGCGGGCCGCGCTGCGTCGCTTCCGCGTGTCGGATTCTGGCGATGTTCCCGGTCGGCGGTCTCGATCCGCGGATCGACCCGCTGACAGGAAGGCGGCGTCCGCCCCGGAGAGTCGGGAACTGCTCGGAGCGGTAACCTATCAGTCCAGAAGATTAATCACGGCGTGAGGGCATGTACTGTTCATGACAGACGACGGTAGCGTCAACAACGTCCGGTGGAAGATCGGGTGGTCTCCCTGGGCCGTCACCATCGGCGTCACGATCGTGTTTACGCTGATCGGAGCGGGCGTGGATCAGCCGGGACTGCTCTTCGTTCTCGGGATTTTTGCGGGGATAATCACGTGGTACTGGGGCGTCCGCGAGATCAACGCCAACTACCGGTCGTTCGTCCAGAAGTTCATCGGCGAATCCGAACGCAACGCGAAGCGGGGGATCGACCTCGACGAGGCGAAGCTGTACAACCTCACGTACAACTCCGGGAGCTCTCCCCTGTTAGTCAAAGCGTCCGACACCTACTACAACACGACTATCGTCGTCAGTGAGACCTCGATCAACCTCAACGAGGGCGCGGAGTACGACATGAAGTCCCGGTCGGGCGTCGGCGGCGGGACCAACAAGGAGATATACTACGATCAGGTGACCGGCGTGCAGTCGCATCAAGACGGCACGTTCACCGAGCTCGAGATCAAGACCTCCGGCGGGGGATCGACCCGGATCAGCTCGGCCGCGACGGACACCGTCGACGAGGTCGTCTCGGAAGTGCGCCAGCGCGTCCGCGAGATCAAGAACCCCAAGGGCCGTCGCCGGGACCGCCGCGACGATCCCGGACGCGCGTCCGGCGCGTCCGATCGGGCGACGCAGTCGTCCACCGCGTCCCCCGCGGCGCAAGACACCGAGACCGACGCTGATACCGATCCGAGCGGCGATTCGGCCTCCGGCGAGGGTACGGACACGTCGGCCGTCCACCCGGTGACGACGGTCGCCGACGAGATCGCCTCGCGGACCCGACCGAGCGATCCGCTGGCCGCCGAGCTGTGTCGCGCCTTGTCCGACGGCTCGCCCGACGAGGAGCGGCTCGAAGAAGTCCTCGCCGACGTGATCGACCGGCTGGAGCGCGCCGGTGCCGTCACAGACGCCGTCGAGGACCTCGGTCGCTCGCCGGACGAGCGGCGGGTCGAGTCGGCGCAGCGCTCGGTCGGCCGCCAGGACGGGCCGCTCGCCGAGGGCGTCGAATCGGCGCTCGATCGGATACTGACGCTCGAAGGCGACCTCTCGCAGGCGAAGTCCGAGGCGGACTCCGGTACGGACCACGCCCGGGAGCACCGGGAGGAGATCGAAGAGCTCGAAGCCGAACTGGACCGGTACCAACAGCGCTACGACCGGATCGAGGGCGCGGCCGGGAGCGTCTGTCAAGAGGCCGCTCGGACGGACGCGCTCTCGTTCCGAACGACGGACACTGACGACCGCTTGGTGGAACTTGCCGACGCGCTCGAAGACGGCGATATCGTCTTCGACACCCCCGGAGGGGAGCTCGCTCCGATCGTCGACGAGGTCGAGCACACGCTCCGGCCGCAGACGGCGCAGTCACGGGAGCTGCTCGCGGCGCTCGGCGGCTCCGACTGGGCGGACGACGAGCTCTCCGCGGCCCTCGAATCGACCGTCGAAACCATCGACGAGTACGCCGAGCTCCGCGCGGCGGTGGCGGATATCGGGACGAGCGACGTCCGCCGCCGGCTCGACTCGCTCGACAGCGAACTCGAACGCGAGGAGGGGACGGTGTACCGGCACCTCGCGGATCGCGTCCGCGAGCTGGAGGCGATGGTCGGCGAGGGTGTCGACGACGTGCAGCTGTACGCCATCTATCAGGAGTGCACCTTCTACGACCGGACGCTCGTCCCCCGACTCTCGCGGTCCGACGGCTCCTCGGAGAGCGTCGATGTCGCTCGACGGGCGCGCGACATCGAAGACCGGATCGCGTCGGTCAACGACGAGTACGTCTCGGTGCGCGCCGACCACAACCACACCATCCCGAAGCACTTCCTCGACCTCGCCGACACGCTCTGTGACCGGGCGCGGCGCATGGGGAACGAACAGCCGCATCAGGCGGCCGGCCAGCTCGCCGCAGCGAGCGACCTCCTCGACCACGTCGAGGAGCTATACGAGCGCAACGAGTACAGCGTGATGCTTCGTCGGCTGCGCGGCTGACGCCTGTCCGTGTACTGGTACGTCCACCATCTTTATAATCCGATGTTCCAGTAATATCTGTCGTAGAGACATGTACTGTTCGATAACTATTTTCCCGAGCAGGCGTACCAAGGAACCACCAGCTAAATGACGTATCTGTTTATCGGCGCGGGGCAAGCGGGGGGAGCGATCGTCGACGCGATCTTCGAGTACACGGACGACTCCATGCTCGGCCTGTTCGAGTCCACGGACATCTCGACGCTGGGTCGGCCGCTGGTGTTCAACTCGACGATGCGGGACTTACAGAACCTCTCGAACGTCCCCGCGGAAGACCAGTACGGGGTCGCACAGCAGCACGGGCTCGTCCAAGGGACCGAGCCCGGCTTCGAGGAGATGGTAACAGGCGGCTTCGGACGGAACCCCGTCGACGCCGACGAGGTGATGGCGGACCACGCCGACGAGCTCCAGACGACCCTCGAATCGAAGTTCGGGGGGCGGGGGGCCGCCGCCGCGGCCGACGAGGAGGAGGTGGCGGCGACCGACACCGACGCGATCCAGTTCGCGTTCCTGTTCGTCGGGCTCGGCGGCGGCACCGGGTGCGGGATCAGCCCGCACATCGCCCGCGGTATCAAGGAGTTCACCGACGACCGGACCAAGGTCGTCGCGGTGACCGTCCTCCCGAACACCCGCGGCGGGGTCGAGGACGACCAGACGGACGGCGAGGTCAGCGCGGGCCGTCAGGCGTGGAACGCCCGGTACGGGCTCGACCGCCTCGAAGACGAGGTCGACGGAATCGTCCTCGTCGACAACCAGCGGATCTCGTACCTCGACTCGGCGGGCGGCGAGTTCGGCGAGTACAACGAGTACGTCGCCGCCGCGTTCCACGACATCGTCGTCGGCCCGATGCTGAGCAATGTCGACGCCAGCGAGGTCGACGGCGTCGACACACCCGACATCGACGTTCGCGACATCGTCACGTCGCTGTCGTTCGGCGTCGCCGGGGAGGAGTCCAGACCGGGCTACGGCGCGATCGGGCGATCGGTGACGATGACGCGGTCGCTGTCGGGGTATCTGTTGCCGTTCGTCGGGCGCCGCGACATCGACAGCGCGGCGCTCGCGCGGCTCTCGGCGTCGAAACAGTCGCTCGCGAAGGCCGACCCGAACGACGCCCAGAAGGCGATCGCGCTGGTCCGCGCGCCAAGCGCGAACATCGGCCCGGGTTCACACAGCGTCGAGACCGGGACGATCAAGGAGTACCTCGAACGGAGCTGTCGGCTCAGCGAGGTCAACATCGGCGTCGCGCTCAGCGGTCGCAACCTCGCATCGGTCGTGACGCTGCTCACGTACCGCCGCGAGGACCTCGACCGCCTCGACGAGATCGAGGCCGCGGCCGACGCCTACGAACAGGAGACGGAGGAACTGTTCGCATGACTCGGACGGCGAGACCGCGGCTCGCGAGGATCGCCTTCGTCGCGGCAGCCGTGCTGGTCGGCTCCGTCGGCGTCGTCGTCGGTGACGGGAGCGCGACCGTTCGGTCGGCGATCGAGGCGACGGCGACGGCGACGGCCGCCGCCTCGCTCGCCGGGGAGGTGCCGTACCTCGCGGCCGGCGGCGCGCTGATCGGGTTGGGCATCGGCGCGGTGGTCGCGA
This sequence comes from Halorubrum sp. FL23, assembly GCF_052439115.2. Classification (NCBI taxonomy): domain Archaea; kingdom Methanobacteriati; phylum Methanobacteriota; class Halobacteria; order Halobacteriales; family Haloferacaceae; genus Halorubrum; species Halorubrum sp. FL23. Next base: position 51,065 of record NZ_JBQVRO020000005.1, on the reverse strand, counting down.
GCGGTGCCACGTACTGGTACCAGAGCAAGCAGATCGGGGGGCGGCTCGAATGACGGGCCGAGCGGAACGCCTGTTGCTGGCGTCGCTGCTCTGCGTCGGCCTTCTCTCCCTCGTCGCCGTCAACGGGGCGGCCGCCGCCGGCCCGGGCGACTACTGCGAAGGGGTCGGGGAGAACCGGAGCGCCATCGTCGGCGGCGCCGGCGACACGGTTTACACCGACGAGGTGACGCTCCATCCCGGATCGACGCTGACCGTCGGCTACTGCTCGTTCGGTGAGCCGGCCGACCGCGACTGGCTCTCCGACGGCACCGGGTACGAGGTCGGCGAGCGCGACGGTCACACGTACACCGTCACGATCACCGGCGAGACGGAGACCGTCGACTTCGCCGACCACTTCGCGGACGGAGACCAGCCGACGTTCGAGGACCGGCTGGTCGTCACCGTGGCCGAGTCGAGCGGTACCGGCCCCACGGCCGTCGACGGGGTCGACGACAGCCAGTACCGCAGCGCCGTAGACGAAACCGAGAACGCGACGACGGCGCTGAACGAAACGACCAGCGGCCTCGAGGCCGACGAGGTCAGCCTCAATGACGCGAACGAAACGGTATACTCGCTGCGGGAGGAGTACAAGACGATGACGGAGACACGGGCGGACCTACTGGGCCGTCTCAGATCGGCCGGTGAGAACGGGACTGCGGCGGGCACCGTCGCGGCCGCAGCAGCGGCCGACGAGAAGTACGAACGCACCGACTCGAACGTGACGGCGGCGGCGACCGCGTACACCGAAGCCGTCGAGGCGACGGCCGACGGCCCCCGCTCGACGGTGCGGCTCTCGGTGCTCGGATCGCTGGGCGCCGGCGTGGCGCTCGGGCTCGTCGCCGGCGCGGCGGTCCCGCTGATCGCCGCGCGCCGCGTCAAAGAGAAGATGAAGCTGAGCCGCGACGTGAGCTACGACCGGAAGACGGCGCTGCTCCCGATCCTGATCGGGATCGTCGCCGCCGTCGGCGGCGCGGCGATCCTCGCCGTGATGATCGGGGTCGACCCCCTCCTCCGGGTGATCGCATGAACGCGAACCGACGGACCGCGCTCGGGATCGGTGCGCTCGTCGTGCTGGCCGCGGCGATCGGCGCGGGCATCTTCATCTGGTCCGGGTCGCAGGCGGCGACCTGGTTCGTCCTCATCGGGATCCCGCTGTTCGTCGTCCTCGGAATCGGGCTGTACGTCCGGGGCGTGATCACTCGCAGCGGGACGAGCGAACAGGAGTTCGTCCGCACCCGCGCCCGGTCGACGGCCGAGGAGTTCCAGGCGCTCCTCCGGCAGCGGCAGACGCTCCGGACCGCCTACCCCGACTGGGACCCGGGGATCGACGCGCAGGTCGAGTCCGCGGTCGGTGACTTCGAGACGCAGGGCGTCACCGTCGATCGGGAGACCGGTGCGTTCGACCTCGGAACGGGCGTCAAGTCGGCCGACCTCCAGGAGTTCGAACGCCTCTCGAACGAGACACAGCGGCTCGAGGACGAGGTCGAGTCGTCGTTCCGGGAGTTCGTCGCCGGCGACCTCTCCCGGCGCGAGCGCGTGCTCGACCGACTGGCGGAGGTCGACCTCGCGGAGCCGAGCGAGTCGTTCTCGGCGCCCGATTCGAGCGCGTCCGTCGCCGAGTGCCGCGACGTGCTCGACAGCTCGCGCGAGGCGACGCGCGGGACGATCGAGGAGGCGATCGAGACCGTCCGCGAGATGCGGCGCGGCGGGCACCGCGCGGACGACGGCGGCGCGATCGAAGCGGACCTCGAAGACGCCGAGGCGGCGCTGGACCGCGTGGAGTTCGAGTCGGCCGTCGAGTCCGTGCTCGAGGCGCGCGACCGGCTCCGCGACGAGTTCTCCGGCTCGTTCAACGAGGAGCTGGACGCCATCCGCGACCTCGTCGACGCGGTCGACCGGGCCGACGTCGACGCGCACGTCGAGGCGAGCTCGATCGACGAGGTCGACCGCATCGACGCGGCGGTGTCCGACCTCGACTCGGCGCTCGACCTCTCCGAGGCGAGCCGCCACCGCTCCGACCTCCGGCGGGTCTGTCTCGACATGATCCGAACGATGGAGCGCCGCCTCGCCGACCACGCCGAGACGCTGCGGGCGGCCGACCTCCCGCCGGGGTACTACACCGAGCCGGACGCGGTCGACGAGCGCTTCGCGGCCGAACTCGAAGCGATCGACGACCTCGAGCTGTTCACGGAGCGGTGGGAGGCCGCGGCGACCGACCTGCGTGACGCCGTCGAGACGGCGAGCACCAAGGCCGCGGTCGTCGACGCGTACGACGACGTCTCGGAGACGATCGAGACGGCGCTGGCGGAGCGCGGCGAGGTCGTCGGCGACGACCTCCCGATGCGGCACGCGGACCAGTTCCTCGGGCTCTACTATCGACGGAACGAGGGGTTGGAGTTCGACCCGAGCGTCCCCGCACTCCGGCGCGGCGACGTGGAAACGCACGACCTCACCGTGGAGGTGGCGTACGAACACGGCAGCGAACGCCCGCGCACGGCGACGGTCGAGCTCGACGGCGGCGGCTACTCTGAGGCCGTCACCGTGGAGACGCGGGTCGCCGGAACGGCGGCGTTCGAAAACGTTCCGGCGGGCACCCACGAGCTCTCGGCGGACCCGGGCGACGACGCGTTCGGCGCGATCGAGCGCGACGTGCGGGTCGACGGCGACGCGTCGGTGTCCGTGGAGTTCCGCGAACGGGAGCTGCGCGAACAGCTCTGCGCCGACGTCGACGTCGACATGACGGAGGTCCTGCCGGACATGCGGTCCCGACTCGAGTCGTCGTTCGCCGAGGAGGGGTACGTGTCGACGGAGATGGACCTCCCCGTGCAAGACACCCACGCGGCCTGCCTGCTCGCCGTCTGGAGCGACGAGGCGGGCCACGGTATCTGTCGGAGCGACGGCGACGTCGTCGTGTACGACGACGATCAGATCGAACGCGAAGTGACCAACGTTCTGCGGTACAACGTCGACCCGGGCGACCGGGTGAGCTTCGCCGATCTGCGACGGAACTTCCTCTCGGCGCCGGTCCCGGACTCCGTGGTCCGGGACGTGGTCGGTGGGATCGACGGCGAGCACAGCGTGACGATAACCGAAACGGGACTCGAGATCAACGAACACTGACCAATGGCACAAACGGACACGTTTACGAGATGGAGCGTTATCGCGTCGGGAGAGGGCGGCGGCCGCATCGCGTCGCAGTTCTTCGACCGGGCGGAGAACCCTGGGATCGACGACCGGGTGCTGGTGATGAACACGAACCGGGCCGACCTCCGGAACACGATCGACCGGATGCGCGGGACCCTCCAGGACGAGCGCGGCGAAGAGGAGACGATGGAGTCGCACGCGCTGGAGTTCGGCTCGCAGCAGGGCGCGGGGAACTTCTTCCCGAACGGTGAGGCGTGCGCGCGGGAGGACCTCGACCGCATCGTGTCCCGGATCAAGGACTTCGGGACCTCGGACGCGTTCATGCACGTCGCGACGCTCGGCGGCGGCACCGGAAACGGGTCGATCCCGTACACGATAGAGCAGTTCAAGACCGGACTCGCCGACCTCGAAGAAGCCGGCGCGACGGAAGACTGGATGGACAGCGTGATCCACACCGCGTTCGGCGTGTGGCCCTACTACTACGAGCAGCCGCAGCGGCACTTCAACGCGGTGTGCGGGCTCTCGCGGCTGCTTCGAACCGCGGACGACACGCAGAACGCGGACATGGTGTTGCTCGCCTCGAACTCCCAGCTCGACGACGAGGAGAACGGGAACGGGCGACACTACGACTCGATCAACGACGCGATCATCACGGCCATCGACCTGATGATCGGCGCCGGCCGCGAGACCCGCAGCGTCATCGACGTGAAAGACTACGTGACCATCCCCTCGCAGATGGACGCGTACCACTTCACGCCGGCCGTCGCGACCGAGATGAACGGACAGGTGTACGAGCTCGAGTACATGCTCGATCAGGCCGCGGAGAACACGTACGTGCCGATGGACGTTGGCACGACGACCGCCGCGTACGCCATCGTCCGGGCCCCGGAGAGCATGATCGACGACGACGAGATCAGCGAGCCCGAGGTGTACGGCGCGTTCCGCGACTGGACCACCAAACACGACATCAACGTGGCCGGACAGGCAAGCCTCACCCCGAAACGGGGGCGCGGTAGCGACGTCGACGTGCTCCTCCTGTTGGGCGGGTTCGACCTGAACCCGCTGCTCGACCACTCGTGGGACGAGTTCGAGATGCTCGGGGACAGCCTCGCCGGGACCGGCGGCGGGACCGGCGGCGAGCTGACGCAAGCACAACTCGACCGAATCGTCGACAACCTCGAAGCGTACGTCGACAAGAATGCGGAGTGATCCAGCGAGATGAGCCCACACGAATCACCGGCCGGCGCAGCGTCCGAATCGTCCCGGCGAGCCGCCATCGTGGCCGTCTCGCTGGTCCTCGTCGGCCTCGTCGCGGTCGGGTTCGCGCCGGGCGTCGCCTCGGCCGACGATACGCTCGAACGCGACGGAACCGACCTCGTCGTCAACGTCTCGGAGGTCGAGGATCCGGAGACGGTCACCGTCGCGGTGACCGACCCGGCCGACCCCGAGATCAGCTACGAAGCCAACGCGACGCGGAGCGACGGTAACACGGTCCGAATCGACGTGACGGACCCCGCGTCGGGATCCGTCAACGGCACCGACCTGCGGGACGCGACGGTGACCGTCACCGTCGATCCGAGCGGCGACAACGCCACGGCCGTGCAGCTGACGAACGGCACGTCGGTTCCCCTTCACGCGGTCGCGTTCGCGGACGACCGCCCGGCGTGGATCGGCGAAGGAGAGGCCGAAAACGCGAGTGATACGCTTTACGTCCCCCTCGACGCCGCCGGCACCGTCGGCGTGCCCGACGGAGACACGGTCGACATCGACGTCGACGGCAGCGAGACCGCGAACGTGACGGGGACCGTTCACGGAGACGGAGAACAACTCACCGTTGACCGCGACGAGCTGCTCTCCGAGGTCGGCGACTCGCGGGAGACGCTCGACCTCCGGGTGCTGTCGAGCGCCGGTCCGGTGGTCGACGAACCGGAGATCGAACCCGAACTGCGCTCGCGGGGAGACGGACTCGCGCTCTGGCACCCGCTGTTCGCCTCTGGCGAGACGTACACGGTGGACGCGAGCACCGTCGGCGAGGACGCTCGCTACACCGCCACCGCCGCGGAGACCGACGAAGGCTACCTCGAACTGTCGAGACTGTCGGCGAACGACACCGCGATCCGCGTGTCGACCGCCGACGGGACCACGCTCGCCAACTACACCGACGACGACCCGATCACCTACTCCGGACCGCCCGAAGTCGACGCCGAGCTCTCGGACGACGGCACGCTCCGCTTCGACCGATCGCTCGCGGGACTCGCCGTCGACGGCGCCGTCGTCGGAGCCGGCGACGAAGGCGGCTCGACGTACGCCGATATCGAGGGCGAAATCGGTAGTGAGGGGCGTTTGACTCCCGAGGAGACCGACCTGAGCGGCGCGAAGACGCTGCTGCTGTCGACCGCCGCCGGCGACGTGGCCGCGTCGCTCGAATCGGGCGGCGGTAGCGGCAGCGCAGCCGCCGGCTCCGTCGGAGCGATCGGCGGCATCCTCCCGATTCTCGCCGTGCTCCTGGTTCCGATCGTCGTCGGGCTCGGGCTCGGCGGGATCATCTCCCAGTTCCAAAACGACGTTCCCGACATCGTGTCGAAGCTCATACTCGGGGGGGTGGGACTCGCGTTAGCACTCCTCGCACTCCTCGCGGTTCATGCGCTGGCGCCAATCACCATCCTTGGAACGGCGCTCCAGTGGGTCGGGCTCGTCGGGGTCGTGATCGGTGCCGCCGTGACCCCGGTGGTACCGACGGTGGTGGCCTCGCGGAAACCCGGAGTCGTCGCCGCGTCCGGCCCGTTCGCCGCCAAGGTGACCGTCACCGACGGCTCCGACCTCTTCCGCGGCGATGTCAGCGTCCACTACCGGAAGCCCGACGGACGGGACCGGTACGACCCGGTGTCCGTGCGCGGCGGCCGCGAGACGATCCAGCTGCCCGGCACCGGGACCTGGGAGGTGTACGCGCGCCACGGCTCCGCGCGCTCGAACGTCCAGACGGTCGACGCGAACGATCCGGCGGCGACCCTGACGATCCCGGTTGAGGCGACGCTCACCGTGGTCGACGCGGTCGACGGCGAGCCCGTCGCCGACGCGACGATCAGCGGCGAAGCCGGCATTTCGGGAACGACTGACCGGAACGGCGCGGTCACGCTTGACCCGCCGGAGGACGCGACCGACGCGGAGATCGAGGTGTCCCACGACCGGTACGCCGACGCCACGGAACGGGTCCGGTTCCGGCAGAACGCGAGCCCGACCGTCGAACTCGACCGCCGGACCGGACGCCTCCGCGGGTCGGCCACGGTCGACGGGACGGCGGTCGGAGCGGTTCCGATCCGGATCGTCCCCGACGACGAGTTCCTCTCCGACCGCTTCGAGGTCGAGACGGTCTCCACCAACGCCGACGGAACGCTCGAGGAGCGGACGCTGCCGATCGGCCAGTACCGGGTCGAGACCACGCTCGCGGACGGAGACGGGTACGAGAAAACGGAGACGACGGTCACCGTGCGCGAGTCCGGAACCGCGCGGGCGGAGGTCGACGCCCGGTTCACGTGGCGGCTCGACGCCGACCGTCGGGACCGGATCGACCGCATCCGACGCGACGTTCGGTCGGTCTCTGAGGGCGGCGGCCGCGACGGGACGATTCCGCGCTACTACGCCTCAGTCGTCGAGTCGATGCTCGATGTCGCCGAGTCGGTGCCCGACGCCGGCCACGAGTTCGTCGGCCGCGAGGCCGATCCCGGCGACGCGGTCGACGGGATCCTCGCGGCGGCCGAGCGGACGACGGACGCGATCGCCGAGGCGATGACGACGAAGCGGAACGTCGACCTGTTCGCCGCCTGCGCCGACATGCCCGACGCGGATGTCCGGTGGAGCGGGACCTTCGACCTCGCGGAGCTGCTCGACCGGCTCGAAGCCGATTCGGGCGCGCAGCGCCGCGAGGTGAAGCAGCGCTACGAGGCGGTCGACGGCCTCATCGAGGACCGGCGCGGCGAGCTCTCGGAGATCGCGCCGGCCAGAGAGATGCAACAGCGCGCGTGGGAGCTGACGCGCGAGGCCGACCGCGGTCCCGAGGCGGTCGCGATCGGCTACACGTCCCTGCTGCTACTCGACGCGGTCGAGGAGCTGTTCGAGCACGACGCCCTCCGCGAGCGGCTCACACGAACGGTGTTCTGACATGACCGAAACACGCACAACACGCACGCGGACGACTCGGACGGTGGTCGCCTGCGCGCTCGCCGGCCTGCTCGTCCTCGCGTCGATCGCGGCGGGGGGCGCCGGGACGGCGGCCGCACAGGAGGAGCCGGAGACCGCGAACGAGTACTTCGAGACGTTCCGCTCGATGGAGGGGACCGAGGCGTATCAGGAGTACGAGGAGTTCGAAACGATCCGGACGTTCGCCGTCTCCCGCGCGCAGGAGGTGGGGACGCTCGACGACGACGACCGCGCCGAGTTCGACGCGGTGCTCGACACGATGGTGGCGTTCGAGCAGGCGTACGACCGCGCCGGCGCCGGCGAGTACGAAGCGAGTCTCGCGGCGGCCGAGGACGCCGAGGCCGCGATCGACGAGCTGGAGTCCTACGAGGAGACCCAAGCGACGCTCGCGGACCTCGCGGTGACCCGCTTTTACGCGAGCCTCGGCGACGGCCTCCGCGATCAGGCATCGGCGGCCGAGCGGACGCCGGACCGGATCGAGTTGCTCTCGATGACCGCGACCGCGTACGAACGGGCGAACCGCCCGAACGAGGCCGCGGAGTTCAACCTGCAGGCCGAACAGCTCTCGGCCGAGTACAACGCCGCGGTGGAGCGGATGGACGACGCGGAGACCACCGCCGGCGCCTTCCTCGATCAGTGTCTCGACTGCGGTACCGTCGCCGGGGCGATCGGCGGCAGCGCCAACCCGGTCCAGACGTTCGGGCGCTATCAGTCCTCTCAGGACGTGCTCTCGGAGGTGCGGTCGGCAGAGGCAGACGCGAGCGAGAACGGCCTCGACGAGCGCACAGCCGAACTGAGCGCGCTCGCGGACGACGTGGGCGACGCGCGGCTTTCCCTCGGCGTCGCCTCCGCCTCGATACTCGTCGGCTACGGGCTCGTCGTCGGGCTGATCGGCACGGTGGTGCTCGGCCGGATCTTCCTCTGGCGGCGGACCTACGAGATGGCCCAGATCGGGTCGATCGTCTCGGGAGGTGACGGCGATGTCTAAGCGGCGCTCCGCCGCCCTCGTGGTGGCGGTCGTCCTCGGCCTGCTCGCGGCGCCCGCGGTCGGCGCGGCCAACGTCTCGGACGTGCAGGCGAGCGACTACACGATGAATGTCCAGACGGACGGCCAGACGGACAGCCACGACATTCAGGTGACCAACAGCGGCCAGAACGGGACGAACGCCGACGTGACGATCACGAGCGAGCCGTCCGGCGTCTCGGTCTCGGGCGCGGACACGTACCTCGCACCGGGGACGACCACCGACGTCCCGCTCGACATCACCGCCGGGTTCGACGCCGAGAGTGGCACCGTCTCCGGGAACGTCAACGGCGAGCCGTTCGAGTTCTACCTGACGGTCAACACCCCGCCGCTCGCCGGCTTCGAGGACGAGCCGCTCGACCTCGGCGACGTGCTCGTCGGGCAAACCGCCTCGGGCGAGGTCACGGTCGAGGAGGTCAGCGGCGGCGGGTCGCTCAACGGGGTCGAGATCACCGAAGTGAGCGGCGATCAGGACGCGGATCTCGACTTCTCCGGCGGCGCCTCCGTCAGCGGCAGCAGCGGGACCGTCGACTGGACGGTGACCCCGGACTCGGACGCGCCGCAACACGAGGACCTCGAGTGGACCGTCGAGCTGTCGGACTCGCGGTACCCAGACGCGACCCGCGAGGTCGACGTCGAGGCCCGCGCCATCTACCCCGGCTACTTCGGTGAGCTGGAGCTCGGCGACGACGAGTTCACGTTCGACGAGCCGCGCGACGGGGGCGACACGCTGACCCGGACGATCGATCTGGAGATCCCCAACGACGGGGACACCCCGATCGAGGTCGGCAGCGTCTCTGCGTCCTCGCCCAACGCGGGTGTCTCCGTGACGGCCTCGAGCACGCCGAACGAGATCGACGGGCAGTCGACCGAGGACGCGTCCCTCCGCGTCACCGCCGACCGGGACCTCCCGGAAGGGTCGTACGACATCTCCGCGACCGTGGACACGCCCGGGTTCGACGGCGACGACGCGAGCCTCGACGGAAGCTTCGATATCGTCCACGAGACGCGCCTCGTCGCCGACAACGCCGATATCGGTGACGTGGCGATCGGCGAGGCCAACGGCCGGACCGTGACGGTCAGCGAGGAGCTCGGCTACAACGACGTCAACGATGTCGACACGACGCTCACCGACGGCCCGGAGGAGTGGCTCACGCTCCAGAGTGCGCCGAGCTCGGTGAGCGCGGGCGGCAGCGCTGACGCCACGTTCTCGCTGGAGTTCGATACCAGCGCAGAGCTCGGAGAGAGCTACGAATGGGTGTATAACGTCGACGGCGACAGCGACGACGCCACCATCGAGGTCACGGCCTCGCCGGTCCCGCTCGACCTCGAACCGATCCGAAACGATCTCTCCGGGTACGACACGGCCGTCGCCGACAGTACCCTCGAACTCGTCGACCGGATGGACGAGCGTCTCCGGAGCGGAGCGAGCGCGAACCAGGAGATCTCCACCGTGCTGACCTTCGGCGAGGCGGTGACGCTGTATTCCGAGGCGGTCGCGGAGGCTGACGGCCACCTGGAGAACGGCGAGAACGCCCAAGCGCAGTCCGCGATCATCCGGGCGGCCGCCGCGTACAACACGATGGGGCTCCAGGCCGATCGGCTCGAAAACGAGGAGCTCCGCGGACTCGCGAACACCGCTCAGTCGGACGCGGAGGGCGACCTCGATCGGCTCATCCAAGAACAGCAGGCGTACTACGAGGACCGGCTCGAATCGGGCGATATGTCGCTGATCGAGGAGGCGACCACGCAGCGCCAGCTCGCGCGGATCGCGCTCCTGCAAGGCGACGAAGAGCGCGCGAACCAGCTCGAAAGCGACGCGGAGGAGGCGTTCAGCAGCTACTCCGACTCCGTCTCGGCCGGCGAACAGGCGGTACAGGAGGCGGAGAGCACGTGGAGCCGGATGGAAGACGAGCAGTTCGTCGTCGTCCTCGGCCAGCCGCTCCTGTTGAACCCGGCGAACTACGACGCGTTCGTGGCGGGGACGGCGTCGATCGACGCCACCTATCAGGAGGCGATCGACGCGTTCGAGAGCGCGGGCGAGACCACGCGCGCCGAGGAGGTGAGGGCCGAGCACGAGTCGCGGACCACGGCGCTCGGGATCGCCCGATACTCGCTTTTCGGCGCGATAGGTGTCTACGCGCTCGTCGCGGTCGGACTGACTCTCCGAACCGCGAGGCGGATGTTCTGGTACGTCCGCGACACGCGGGAGTCGGTCAGCGGCGACTTCCTCGTGTAGGTCCGGAAACCGCGACGGCGACTTTTTTGAGACGGACGACCGCGGTCGGCGGCGCTCTCAGTCCTCGCTCCGCAGCGGCGTCGAGAGTCGGGAGGGGACCTCGGGCGACGCGGTCGCCGCGTCGATCCGATCGAGCGACCACGCGGCGAGGAGATCGTCGGTCCACGCGGACTCGTCCTCTCCGGCCGGACCGGCGGCGCGGGCGGCGTACTCCCGCTCGGTCCCGTCGACCGCGTACGAGACGGTGACCTCGAAGCTCGGCTCGGCGTACCCCGACTCGAGGTCGACGTAGTGTTCGATCCGACCGCCGGGAGCGACGCGATCCCGACGGGCGGGCGAGTAGAACATCGAGTCGATCGGGTCGCCGTCGGCGACCACCGAAACGTCCGTCAGCGGTTCGTCGCCGTCGTTCTCGAACGCGAGCACGACCGAGCTGTACTCGCCCGCGACGTGAGTGTCCGGGCTGATCCCCGGAGTTAGCGCCGGCTCTCCACCGGCTGCCGGCGCGTCCCCGTCGGCCGCCGCCAACACGTCGATCCGACGCTCCTCGCCGTCGGACTCGACCCAGAACGAGACGGGGACGGCGTCGCCGGGGGCCGGGCGCTCTGCGACCGTCGCCGAGACGGTCGCGCTCGCGCCGGCGTCGACCGCGGTCGAGAGCGGCGCCCGACCGCCGTCCGGTCCGGGGTCGACGCCGGTGACGCGACACGCTCGGTCGGTGCCGTTCTCGACCGCGGCCGTGAGCGCGCCGTCGGCCGGATCGACCGTCGCCACCACGCCGACCGCGTCGTCGCTCACCGGGAGCCGCCGGGCGTCGACCTCGCCGACGACCGTTCCGTTCGCCTCGACCGCGACCGACTGGAGGGCGAGTTCGCTGTCCTCGCCCGCGGCGACGAATCGGTCGATCGACGCGGTCTCGCCGCGGTCGAGGCGGCCGAGCGAGAGGCGCTCACCGTCGTCGAGGGCGACTTCGACCGAGTCGGTCGACTCCCCCTCGTTCTCGACCACGATCCGATCGCGGACCGCGTGGCCGATCCCGGGCGCGCGGTCCGGAGCGTGTCGCGTCACCGACAGGGACGGTCCGCCTTCGGATCGGCTCGCGGAGTGCCCCTCCGTCGGAGCCTCGGCCGACGGTTCCGCTCGATCCTCGGCGGGGGTTCCCGTCGACGCGGGCCCTGACGCCGCCTCGTCTCGGCCGCTCGTCGCTTCGCTCGACCGGCTCCGACTTTTCGCCGCTTCGTCCGTCCGGCTCCGGCTCTCCTCTGATTCGTCCGTCCGGCTCCGCTCCGAGCCGCGATCGCGAGACGACCGCGACCGGTCGCGGTCGCGCCCCCCGGTCGACGAGGGTGTCGTGAACGTTCCGTTCCCGGGGACGCGGACGCGCTCCTCGGCGTCGAGCGCGTCGAGCGCGATCCGGGCCACCCCCGACTCGTACTGGGGGACGAGGAGCAGCAGTTCGTCGCTGTCGATCGTCACCGGTGACCGCACGCGCCCGGCCCCCGGCATCTCCACCACGAGCCGGTCTTCGACCGGAACGCCGTCGGCGACCGAAACGGTCGCCCGCAGTGCGTCGCGCTCCACCGCCGCGTCGATCGTCGGCCGCGACGGGAGCGTACACGTGGGGGCGTACTCCCGACGGCGGTCGCCGCGCGTCACTTCGAGCCCGACCGACACCCGGGTGTCGGGCTCGTACGGCCGAGTGACCGTCCCCTCCCACGTGTCTCCAGGGGCGACGCCGGCCGCCTCGGTGCCGGCCTCCAACAGCCGGACCGCGTCGAGGGGGACGCCCCCGACGTTCTCGACCGTCACCCCGATCTCGGCGACCCCGTCGTCGATCCGCGCCGTGTGGAGGGCCGTCTCGACTGCGAGCCCGCCGCTCGCCGCGTCTTCGACCTCGACGGTCCCGCGTCCGGCTTCGTTGCCGTCGACCGCGACCGTCGCGTCCGCACGCCCCTCTCGGCGCACCGACGCGACGGGGAAGTCGGTGACCTCGGAGCCCTCACCGGCGACCGTCACGGTCCGCTCGGCGGGCGAGAGCGAGCAGCCGTCCACGTCGAGCGCGAGATCGACCGTCCGCTCCTGCTCGGTCGGGTTCGACACCTCGACGTCGACCGTCCCCCCGACCCCGACCGAGTCGGTGAGTAGCGCCACGTCGACCCGATCCCGGTCGGGGACGTACGTCGCGATCGTTCCGTCGCGCACCGAGCAGACGACCGCGCCGTCCCCGGTCGCGTACACGTCGCCGGTCGGGAGGTCTGGGACCGTCTCCGTCGCCCCGTCCGGCCCCACGTCGAGCACGCCGTCGGCCGCGCTGACCAGCACCGACCCGTCCCCCACCGGCGCGACCTGTCGGGCGTCCAGCTCCGTGCGCCAGCTGTCCTCGCCGCTCCCGCGGTCGAGCCCGACGAGCCGGTCGCTCTGGAGCGCCGCGACCACGGTCCCGCCGCAGACGCCGACGCTCCGAACGACCGCCGAGAGATCGCGGTCGAACGTGACTTCGCCGTCGCCGTCGACCGCGGTGAGGAACGACCACGTCGCGATCACGAAGCCGGTCGGCGTCGCGAGGAAGGCGTCGTCGGGCGTCCCCGGGCGGGTCCGGCTGACTGCGAACCGCTCGCGGCCGCTCGCGACCTCCACGAACCGGAGGGTGTCCGCGTCGAGGACGCCGCAGCACTCTCGAGACTCGGCGCCGGCCACGGCGTACGCGTCGACCGCGTCGTGGCTCCAAACCCGGTCTCCGTCGAGCGAGTACGCCGTCAGCGTCTCCGGCGAGAGGACGAGCAGGCGGTCCGCCACCGCCAGATCGACGATCGGCTCGCCGTGGTCGATCGCGGTCCGCTCTCGCCCGGAGACCAGCGTGATCCGGGCGCCGAGCCCGAACGCGATCACGTCGCGTCCGACCCCGACCGCGGACGGGGCGTCGCTCTCGAAGGAGCCGACCTGCCGGTAGCCGTCAGTCACGGCCGTCACCCCCGACCTCCGCCTCGGCGGTCTCAGTGACGGGTCCGGTGTCCTCGGTCCCCCCGGCGGCGTCGCCTTCCGCCCTCGGTCCCTCGCCGCTCTGGCCTCCGCGCTCGCCGCCTCCCCCACCGCCGATCCCGTCGTCGCCACCGCCCCCGTCGTCGCCTTCCTCCCCGCCGAACAGCTGTTCGAGCGACGAGGGCTCGTTGCCTAGCCGCATGTCCAGTCGCTCCGCCTGTTCCTCGACGTACCGCCGCAGCTCCGGATACCCTTCGAGGTCGTCGATCTGGGTCCGGACGCTGGCGACGTACTGGCGGATCGTCTTGGGCTCGGTCTCGCCGAGCCGGTCCGCGAAGTAGTCGGTCGTCGGCTCGATCGGCTCTCGGTCCGGAAGGTGGACGCTCTCGACGAACTCGCGCTGGAGCTCGCTTCCGAGCACCCGGTCGGCGATCTCCGCCGGCGTGTATCCGGTCGACAGCTCGCCGAGCCGATCGTAGTCGATCTCGTCGGTCCCGTGCATCGACGCGAGGTGTTTTCGCCACACCTGCGCCATCACCTCCGTCTCCGGCTGCGGGATGAACTGCTGGATCGGGAACCGGCGGGTCGCGGCCGGGTCGATCGTGAATGGCATGTTCGTCGCCCCGATCACCAGCAGGTTATCCTCGATCTCGTTCATCTCCTGGAGGAACGCGTTCGTCAGCGAGCGCTCGTGGCGCTGGAGCGAGTCGTCGCCGCGGTCCGGGATCAGCGTGTCGACCTCGTCGAAGAAGAGGACGGCGAACCCGTCCTGTGCGATCCCGTGCGCCTTCTCGAAGATCGCCTCCACGCGCTTCTCCGACTCCCCGGAGTACTTCGAGAGCACGTCGCTGCCCTTGATCTCGAGGAACTTCACCTCGCCGTAGCTCTCCTCGATGTTCGAGTTGTACTTCGCCTCGTAGGCGATCGCCTCAGAGACGAGCGTCTTCCCGCAGCCCGGCGGCCCGTACAGCAGCATGCTGTTGCCGCGCGAGGCGAACTCGTCGCCGTAGCGGTCGACGACCTCGTCGCGCACGTCGGGGTCGAACAGCGCCAGCAGATTCTCCGCCGTGCGTTTCACCTCCGGCAGCCCGGCCACGTCCTCCTCGAAGCTGACCGTCGGCTTCTTCGGCTCGAGCGACACCTGGACCGCCTCGTCATCCTCTTCCTGCCCGCCGCGGCCCTGTCCGCCCGTTCCCGGTCCCCTCGACCGGGAGTCCGACATCGCTTTGCGCTCGCGGTACTCCCCGGTGTCGACGAACTCGATCTCGGTCTCGTCGGTCACCCGTAGGGTGTTGTAGCCGGACGGTTCGAGCTCGACCGGATCGAACGTCTCGAGGCGGTCGCCGCGCTCGACCGCCTCCTCGATCGGGTGGAGGAGGTAATTGCTCTCTCGGAGGAACGCCTCCAGTTCGCTCTCGTCGGTCTCCGCGTGGATCGAGACCGACGTGCAGTCTGGCACCTCCCCGATCGAGACATCGGTGTCGACGAGGAAGTCCCGACTCCGGTCGAACCCCCCGAACAGCCGCTCGACGTTCTCGTGGACGCGGACCTCGTTCCCGATGTCGTTGAACAGGTCGTCGACGGTGTTGACGTAGAAGTACGCGCCGATCCCCTTGTGTTTCAGCTGCACCACCTCGGTCGACGCGCTGATCTTCGAATCGCCGATCTTGACGTGCGAGGTCGGCTGTTGCGACAGCGCGATCGGCTTGATGTTAAGCATGGGTCCGCTCCGTGATCGTTCCCGCGATCCGACCGACGTCGGTGAGCAGTTCGAACGTTTCCCGCCGGGTCGACCGGTACACGAACTCGCCCATCGTCAGCGCCTCGTCCAGCAGCTCACGGAGCGCGACCAGCCGGTCCAGGAGCGTCCAGAACGCGGTCTCCACGAGATCAGATCCGTCCACGGACGCGCGGCGGTGAAGCCGCCTCGCGTCGTCGATCAGATCCGCGAGCCAGTCGCGCAGCGCGTCCGCCAGGAGCCACCAGTTTCGGATCGCTCCCGAGCCCTCGGTCAACGGGACGAGAACCGTTCCCGCCTCCTCGACGAGGCGATCGGCGCTCACGGCGCGGTCGATGTCCTCGACGGCGAGGTCGGGGTCGTCGCGGCCCGCGATCCGGGCCGCGATAACCGATTCGACGGTGTCGTCGGTCTCCCACTCTCCGTACCCCGACAGCTCTACCCCGGCCACGGCGACCGTCGCCAGCTCGGCGATATCGTCCACCGCCGCCACCGCCTCGGACCGGATCCGGCGAACCCGGCCCGCTCGCCGGTAGGTGTCGAGCGAGAGCGCGCGCTCGACGGCGCTCTCGACGGTCTCGAACGCCTCGATAAACGATGAGGCGTACATCCTACCGTTTGAACCCCGCTGCCTCCTCTGCGGTCTCGGCCAGGTTCGCCGTCTCCGCGGCCTGCTCTTGGACGGCTTCGCCGTGGTTCTCCTCGATCATCTCGGCGAAGTCCTCGTCAGCGACGTCGTCCGCCTGACTCTCCTCCTGCCCGGCGAGCTCGTTGATCAGGCTCCCGGCGTTGTCGACGAACTCCAGCGCTTCCTCCGGGAACACGGAGCTCTTCAGCGCCGCCTTCCGGGTGTTGTTGTGGAACATGTCGTACGCCTCGCGGGCGGCCTCGAGCCGTTCGATGGCCATCCCTATCTGATCGACGCCGGCGCTCACGTTCTCGACGAAGTTCTCCGACTTCGCCTTCTCGATGTCTTGGAGGTACAGGTAGTGCTCCTTGAGCTGGGTGTACTCCTGGCGTTCCTCGTCGCTCAGCGTGTCCGGGTCGGGGACGCCCTGTCCGGGGCCGAGGTTCTGGATCCGCTGTGCGGTCTTCGAGAGGCGCTCTTCGGAGTCTTGCTGTTCGACTTCGAGCGTGTCGACGGTCTCCTGGAACCGCTCTTTCGCGTCTTCGACCCGTTCGAGGTGTTCGTCGATGCTCTCGATCACCGCCGACATAAGCGCCGCCCAGTTCATCAGCGCCGCGCTGTTGAGGCTCTCCTCGTCGGGGTCCCGGAACAGCACGAGCTCTTCGCCCTCGATCTCGACGATGTCCTCCTCCGCGAGGTACTCGACGAGCACGTCGGCCTGCTGCTCGCTCGACACGATCGTCTCTCCGTCGGCGGTCGCCCCGGCGAGCGCCTCGACGGCTTCCCGACGGTTGATCCCGCCGTGCCCCTCGTCGATGTCGATCTGGTCGATGTTCTCCGGCTGGACGATCTGCTTGATCAGATCCTCCCACTTCCCCTCCATGTCGTCGCTCTCGATCCAGTCGGCTCGGACGCGGATCGGTTCGGAGGACTGACCACGCCCGTCCGCGATGACAAACTGCTGACCGTTGATCGTCTTGGTTTCGAAGGAATATTTGCGAGTCATTCGGTAGTCGTTGAGTCTGTATAAATCAGTCAATCCACATTATTCCATCGGCTTTCAGAACTCTTCGTCGGCGACGACGGTCTCGTACCGGTCGATCACCGCCTCGCGGACGTGCTCGTTGACGCGGTCGTCGCGGGCGACCCGGAGTTCGTCGAACTGCTCTTCGGCGCGCTCGGTGAACTCCGACGGAGAGGCGAACACGTCGTACTTCCCCTTCACCTCACCGAGAATCCGGCGGGCCCGCTCGTCGACGAGCCGGTCGAAGGGCTCCTCCACCGTGACGATCTCCGGGCCCTCGGCGAGCCCCAGCCGGTCGACGAGCGTCGACCGCGTCTCCCTGAGTATCTCCGGCCGGACGCTCCGCGCCGCCGACAGCACGTCGAACCGGGAGTCGATCGCGTTCTCGACCACCTGTTCGAACTCTCCGACGCGCAGCGCGTGGTGCGACCCCTCGAACTCCTCGCCGACCGTCTCCTCGATCTCGTCCGCGAGGAACTCCGCGTACTCGTCTATCGCCTCCTCGACGAGGTACTCGCCGTCGAGGTCGACGATGTACCCCTCCCGGTCGAGGTACCGGATCACGTCGGAAGTGGCGTTCACGTCGATGACGCTCTCGAGGTCGCTGTGGGCGATCTTCCCGTTCGACGCCTCGCGTTCCAGACGCGCGTCCAGCCCCACGTCGTCGGCGTGCTCCTTGAGCTTCGGACCGATCGTGTAGTAGTCGCGCTTGCCCGCCGTGATGCGGCGGAGGTAGTCGCGGTTGGTGAGCTCGTCGACGAAGAAGTCGAGGTCGTCGATCGCCAGCGAGAACCGCGAGCGGAGCGTCTCCCCGGTGACGACCAGCCGTTGGCCGAACAGGTTCGTCAGCTCCCGAGTGATGTTCATGTTCCCCTTCACGCCGAAGGGGTCGACGTAGTACACCCCGTCTCGGAGCTGTTCGAGGTCGACGAACTCGTCACCCGACATCTCCGAGAGCGCCTTTCGCATGTCGCTTGCGGCGAGCGATCCGGCGTTGAGGGTTCCGACGTCCGCGTTCTCGTAGCCGGCCTTGATCTCCGACTTCTGGTCCGCGACGTACACGAACCCGTAGTTGTCTTGGGCGATATCTCGACAGACGTCCTCGAGGACGTCCGTATCCACCGGCAGAATCGTCATTACCACATGCGTGACAGGCTCTCATACTAAACCTTGCGAACACGATGGCCGGCGTCCCGACCCGACCCGAACCCCGCACCGCCGCGGCGTTCCGTGCTCGGGCCGGGGGCCCTCCGTCGGCTCCACGCGGTTCGCGGGAAAATCGGAGGGTCCGTCGGAGTATCCGATCGCCCGAGCGACGGTCTGACTCCGGAATGATAAATTTAGGTTATTATTTTTACTTCTGACACTTTTTCTTAAAAGCCGGACCCCTCCCGATGGCTGTTCGCCAGATCGCCCATTTCGGGCGATTCTCTGAGGAAACCTATCTGTCGTTGCTCCGTGACGCCACTTTATTTCTTTGCAATTTAATTGTGGTTGTATTTTCCACATGTTAGTTAATTATGGTAGGCTGTGCGATTATCCCTATGATTTCGGCTCTTTTCATCGACGAGACAGACGATCGCGGCGGCGTTCGGCGCGGATCGACTCGCTCCGCCGTTCGGATCGATGTCGCCGGCCGCGGGTCACCGACGTTTCTGGGCTCTTAACATATCCTAGAACTATTCGATCACAGAAACGTCTCCCCGGCAGTCTCGGCGGGCCGCAACCACCGCTGGAGCGACGAGAGGCTCCCGGTCGCCGAGGCGCCGTGGGTCGCTGCACGAAGCCGCGCGGGTCGTCACGCGAAGCATAGATTTAACATCGCGACCGTCGTTCTGAATGCATATCGATGTCTCAGATTTCGAAATCCGCCGTCCGCGTCGATGTTCGGAACATCGGTGGCATCGACGAGGCGTCGGTGACGCTCCCGGACGGCGTGTCGATCTTGACCGGACGAAACGCGACGAACCGGACCTCCTTCCTGCAGGCGCTGATGGCCGGACTCGGCAGCCGGCAGAGCTCCCTGAAGGGTGACGCCGAGGAGGGCGAAGTGACCCTGGAACTCGGCGACGAGACGTACACCCGAACGCTGCAGCGCCGCGGTGACTCCATCGCGTTCGGCGGCGACCCGTACCTCGACGACCCGGAACTGGCCGACCTGTTCGCGTTCCTGCTCGAGAACAACGAGGCGCGCCGGGCGGTGGCGCGGGGCGACGACCTCCGCGAGATCATCATGCGTCCGATCGACACCGACGCGATCGACGCGGAGATCCGCGAGTGCAAGCGGGAACGCGACGACCTGGTGTCCGAGATCGAGACGCTCGACAGCCTCGAACGCGACCTGCCCGACCTCGAAGCGGACCGCCGCGAGAAGGTCGAGGAGTTGGAGGCGGCACGAGCCGAGCTCGAATCGGTCCGCGAGGAGCTCGACGACCTCGACGCCGGCGTCGAGGAGAGCCGGACGCGCAAGGAGGAGATGGAGGAGGCGTTCCAGCGAGTCCGCGACGCTCGGTCGGCCCTCGACGACCTCGAGTTCGACTTGGAAACGGAGCGCTCGACGCTTACAGAGCTGCAATCGGAGCGCGAGACGCTTCAAGAGACGGTCGAGGAGGCGGACGCTCCCGAGGAGAACCCGGACCGTCTCGCGGGCCGGATCGACGAGCTGCGCCGCCGGAAGCGCTCGCTCGACGACGACATCAACGAGCTCGGGAGCGTCATCGGCTTCAACGAGGACATGGTGGACGGCTCGGGGATCGACATCGACGACGGGACGCCCGGTGATGACCCGACCGACGCGCTGACCGCGGGCGACCAGACGGTCTGTTGGACCTGCGGGTCCGAGGTCGAAACCGACCAGATAGAAGCGACCCTCGACCGGCTTCGGGAGCTCCGCTCCGACAAGCTCGACGAGCGTAACGAGATCCGAGCGGAGATCCAGGAGCTCACCGACAAGCAGTCGTCGATCCGCGAGGCGCAACGCGAGATCGAGCGCGCCGAGGAGCGGCTCGACACCGTCGAGACGGAGATCGAGTCGACCGAGTCGCGAATCGAGGAGTTAGAAGCGCAGATCGAGTCGAAACAGGCGGAGATCGAGGAGCTGGAGGCGGCGGCCGAGTCGATCGACGTCGACGGCTACGACGAGGCGCTGGAGCTCCACCGCGAGGCGAACGGGATCGAGCTCCGGATCGAGCGGCTCGAGGACGAGATCGAGGAGATCGACGACGAGATCGACGAGCGCGAGGCCGCGATCGAGCGGCGCGAGGAGCTGAAGGCGGAGCGCGAGGCGCTCGCCGACCGACTGACGGAGCTGCGGACGCGCGTCGACCGGATCGAGGAGAACGCCGTCGAGGAGTTCAACGAGCATATGGCGACGGTCCTCGACATCTTGGAGTACGAGAATCTCGACCGGATCTGGATCGAGCGCCGAGAGACGGAGGTCCGCGAGGGGCGCCGGAAGGTCACCCGGACTCGGTTCGACCTCCACATCGTCCGCTCGTCGCCTGACGGGACCGCCTACGAGGACACGGTCGACCACCTCTCGGAGAGCGAGCGGGAGGTGACGGGGCTCGTGTTCGCGCTCGCGGGGTACCTCGTCCACGACGTCCACGAGACGGTTCCGTTCGTCCTGCTCGACTCGCTCGAGGCGATCGACTCGGACCGAATCGCGCGCGTCGTCGACTACTTCCGGACGCACGCCGACTACCTCCTCGCCGCGCTCCTGCCCGAGGACGCCGCCGCCCTCTCCGAGGAGTACACCTACGTCGAGAGCATCGACTGACCCTCCGTCTCGCGCGGAGCGACTCGCCGTTCGCTTCTCACGACTCCGCCGCATCGGCGTCGATACATTACAAAACTAAGGGCGTAATGATGAACCCTCATAGCCCCCGGCTCACCGCTCCCGCCGCAGTCGTCCGATTCGGGCGTTCCGGTGCGCCCGCTAGTACAGCGCGTCGCGGATCTCGTCGTCGAGGTCCTCGAACCCGGCGAGGTACTCCCGGCGGTCCTCGCGGAGCGCGTCCCGAGCGGCCTCGAAGTCGTCGACGCGATCGGCGACGGCGAACCGGCCGATGTCGATCCCCGGAACGCTGCTCGGGACGGTCAGCCCGAGGTCCTCGTCGCGCTCCCACTCGATGCGGTTCCGGGCGGCTCCCTCCAGGACGGCGACGGTCTCCTCGACGCCGACGTCGATCGGATCGTCGGTCCCCACCGCGCCCGTGTTGATGACGTAGCTCTCGATGTCGAGGTCGGCGATGAGGTCGCGGAATCGGTTCCCCTCCCCGCCCTCGGAGCCGACGATGAACGGGTTGGTCCCGACGACCCGGATCGGCTCGCCCACTCGCGAGGGGTCGCCAGCGCTCGTCTCGACCGACTCACCGAGCATGAACGCGACCGCGGCCTGTTCGTGGTCCAGGCGCGCGATCGGTGGCATGAGGGGGTTCCGGGTGATGAAGAACACCTGATCGACGCGATTCAAGTCGATGTCGTCGGCCGAGCTCTCCAGCCGGTCTCGGCGGATGGTCGCCCGCGCGTTGCGGCCGTACCGCGGTTCGTCGAAGTGAACCGTGCCGTCGTCGTCGACCGCGACGTTCTCCAAGACCGCGCTCTCGTCGGTCGCGGCGCTGTGCAGCTCCGGCTGTTCCGACGCGTCGAGCCCGATCGTCTTCACGTAGAGGCCGCCGCCCTCGCTCCCGGCGACCGTCCCCGACGGCAGGAGCGCGCAGACGTCGTCTTGGATCATCTCGACGCCCTCCGGCTCGTCGAGCCAGAGCCCGTGGCTGGTCAGCGTCGACTTCCCCGTGCCGGAGAGTCCGAGGAACACCTGCCCGACCGTCCGGGTGTCGTCGCCGTCGGCGAGCGTGACGCGCTTGCTCCCCGCGTGGAGGCCCAGTCCGCCCTGCTGTTTGGCACGGCGCATGAACAGCCGGAGGAACGACTTCTTGGCCTCGCCCGTGTAATCGCTTCCCAGGACCGTCGTGACGCCCGCTTCGGGATCGACGCGGATCTTCGGATCGTCCGTCGCGTCGGGTAACTGCACCGTGACGAACTCCGCCGGTCGGCCCTGTGCCGGTTCGAGGAGCTTCGCCCACGAGAGCGCGATCCGGCTGTACTCCGCGGGAAGGAACAGCCGGCACACGTACGAGGCCTCTTCGTGTCGACCGACGACCCGATCGACGCACACCACGTCGTTGTCCGGATCGTTGACCCACTCGACCCCGCGCGCGAACACGTCGAAATCGGCGTCGTCGAAGTCGTCGTCGACGGTGTTCGCCGTCGCATCGGCGCTCCGCGACCGGTAGTCGCTCACGTACGACGGCGACCCGTGCTCTGTCGTCACCTCCTCGTCCGCCGATAGCTCGCGCAGCTCCGCGAACGAGGGGTTGTACGTGATGTGCTCTGTCGTCGCCGGATCCGGATACTGTGTGGGCTCCGGGACTGGTTTATGAGAGGCCATGTACAGCATTGCGAGCGAGAGTATAATAAGGGTACTGAACGGGAGAACACTCTCCGACTCCCGCCGATCGTAGGGTGCCGTCGGGTGGGGTCAGAGGACGTGTGAACTCCCGGACGATCACTTACGTAGAGTGTCTAATACGCAAAAACATATGAAATATGGAATATAATCCAACCACGATCGGCGATCTCTCGTCCCGTCGAGAGCCCGGACACCGATGATTTTGTCACGCTCGGGGCCGAAACCCGGGTATGACCACCGAAGCGAGTGGCGCGAACACGAAGGTCGCGCGGGTGATCCGCGAGTACGGTCTCGACGACATGGGCGCGAACTTGGAGGCCGCGTGGACCGGCGAGGCGGGCGAGCGGACGAGCCTGCGAGACCTCGCCGACGAGTTCAACCAGGCGGTGTTGGAGGCGGCTCTCCGCGAGGTCGGCGTCTCGTCGCTCAGCGTCGACGTGTCGACCACCTACGACGCTCTCCGCGGGGAATCCGGATCGTCGTCGACGCGGGCGCGTCGCCGTCTCGAGCGCGAGGGGGTTGACGTCGACGAGCTCACCGGAGACTTCGTCACCCACCAAGCGATCCACACGTACCTCACGCAGGAGCGCGAGGCGAGCCTCCCGGCGGCAGATGAAAATATGGCGGATCGGAAGGTCGAGACCATCGAGAAGCTCCAGGGCCGGGTCTCGGCGGTCGCCGAATCCGCCGTCTCGTCGCTCGCGAACGCGGGCGAGCTGGACCGGGACGGTTACGACGTGCTCGTCGACGTGCGCGCCGTCTGCCCGAACTGCGGGGCCGACGCACCGGTCGGGGAGCTGATCCGACGGGGCGGCTGCGGCTGTACGGCTGCGTCCGAGGGCGACGGCGACGAGTGAGTCGGCGATCGGTTCGCCGGATCGGGAGTTCGGCGCTGACTGCGTCAAGCTATCAGTTTCACATATAGTGTATAAATCTTATAGGTCTCGCCACAGAAGGTGGCATCGAACCGCGCACCGCAGCCGTCGACTCCCCCTGCCCCGCCAGGTGAACCGTCGTTCGAGATCGACCGCGTCGGGTCACGCCGCGCATCGCGATCCATCTTCCGTATCCGAATTGCTCTCGGGAGTCGAACTGTCCAACTCATGGAGTGGAACGGTGATGGTGGGCCGGTGACGCGTCGGACGGGTCGTCGGAGCCGCGTCCCGACGGATCGCCGCTCCGCCACGGCGAACCGCCGGTCGCGACCTGCGTCTGTTCCCGTCAGTCTCGTCGCTGGGCGCCGGCGGCTGCTACGATTCCGGTGGCGATCAGGGGCAGGACCGGCGAGCGCGGCACGTCGTTCGCCGTGGACTCGGCGCCGGCCCCGTCCGCCGCGGAGCCACCGGTCGACTGGTCGGCGTCGCTTCCGGCGCCGCTTTCGGCGACCGTCACCGTGCCCGGCTGCGTGGCGGGGGTGAAGGCGCTCCCGTCGTCCGCGTCCTGGCTGATGAAGACCCGCGAGATGCAGCCGGGACTGTTCACCCAGTTGGTGAACAGGTACTCCTCGGTTCCCTCCTCGTCCGTCGCGACGAACCGGTTACAGTCGGGGTTCGTCGCCGCGGCGCCGTACTGCGTCCCCGCGAAGTCGTCCTGGTTGATGTCGGTGCCGTCCGTGGTCTGCGCGACGCCGAGCAGCTCCTCGCCGCCGTCGATCGGCTCGCGCCCCCGAACGAGGGTCTCGTAGTCGCCGGCCTTGGACCGAACCCGGCGCTGTTTCGCTTGGGTGTCGGGGATCCCGACCTCCGGGAAGTCGTCGTTGTTCCCGTCACCTCCGCTCCGAAGGCCGCCGTCGAGAGGCGCTTGAGATCCCCTTTGACGCTCGGGACACCGGGCGTCTCACCCTCCGGTATATTTGAAACCTATTGTGGGTATATACCGCTCGGATCGACAACAGAGACGGGCGGACGCCGTGCGGTCCCTCGGCTCACGCGGGTCACCGACGCTCCAACTCGCATCGACCTCCGGCAAGCGGCGTCGGTGATCGCGGTATCAGTTCACACTCACAGAACGACGACAGCAAAAGGATGCTCCGGCTGGGATTCGAACCCAGGTCATCACCGTGAGAGGGTGATATGATTGGCCGGACTACACCACCAGAGCGCGCGTCCGTTCGACGCAATTACCGGTATGGCAGGATATTGTAAAACAGTTCCGTTTCAACCCCGCCGTGCCCCGGTTTACCGTGCCCAGTTGTCTCGCTGCCGCCGGCGTGACGCGTCGCTCACACGTCCACTGCGAAGGGGGCGGCGTCGACGGCACCGTCGGCGATCGCGGCGAGGAGATCGGCCACGGCGTCGAGGTCGCTCGTGTCGATCACCTCCACCGGCGTGTGCATGTACCGGTTCGGGATCGAGATGTTGAGCGACGGGACCCCCCCGCGGGCGGTGTAGAAGGCGTCGGCGTCGGTGCCGGTCCGCGACCCGGCCGCCTGTAGCTGAACGTCGATGCCGTCGGCGCCGGCGGCGTCGCGCGCGAGGTCGACGAGGACCGGGTGATTCGCGCTCCCGCGACCGATCACGGGGCCGGCGCCGAGTTCGACCGGCCCCCGGTGTTCGCTGTCGACGTCTGGATTATCGGTGGCGTGGGTGACGTCGACGGCGACGAACGCGTCCACCGCGTCGAGGTCGACGCCGACCATCTGAGCCCCTCTCAGTCCGACCTCTTCCTGCACCGTGGAGACGGCGTAGACGGTCGCGTCGGCGTCGCGCTCCGCCGCCCGCCGGAGCCCCTCCGCGGCCGCCCACGTGCCGGTTCGGTTGTCGATCCCGCGGGCGGCGATCCGGTCGCCGACGAGCTCTTGAACCTCGGTCGAGAAGGTGACGGGGTCCCCGATCTCGACGTGTTCGCGGGCCGCCTCGGCGTCGGCCGCGCCGATGTCGACGAACTGCTCGGCGATCTCCTCGTATTCGTCCTCCGAGCGGTCGCGCAGGTGGATCGCGGTCTGCCCGATCACGCCCTGGACGGGCTCGTCGGCGTGGACGGTGACGTGCTGGCCCTTCGAGACGGTGCGGTCGGAGCCGCCGATCCGGGCGATCCGGAGGAACCCGTCGTCGAGCACGTCGCGGACGATGAAGCCGATCTCGTCGGCGTGACCCGTCAGCGCGATGGTGGGCGCGTCGGGATCGCCCTCGTGGACGGCGACGGCGTTGCCGTAGGCGTCGACGGAGACCTCGTCGGCGAACCCGCGGACGTAGTCGGTCCAGACTCGCTGGCTCGGCGTCTCGAAGCCGGACGGGCTGGCGGTCGCGAGCAGATCGTCGAGGAACGCTCTGTGTGCGTCGCGCATACGCTCGCTGATCCGGGGAGTCGCAAGAAACCGCCGATACCGGGCAGCGCGACGGGCTCGCTCTCCCCTCGCAACCGACACAAGGGACTTGAGGCGCGCCCCCCTCCGGTCCGTATGGACATCCTCCGAAGCCTCCGGACCGTCTCCGAGGCCAGCGGGCCGGGCGTCGTCGACTGGGAACGGGCCGCGGCGGCCGCGAAGGCGAGCACCGATCCGGGCTCGCTCGCGCTCACCGACGCGGATCGCGCGGGGTACGCGACCGACGTACGCGACGCGCGCTCCCGGCTTCGCGAGGTCGCCGGGATCGAGTTCGACGTGCCCGACATGATCGAGGTGCAGCACCGGCACCACTGGATCGACGCCAGCGTCGACACGTTTCGGAACGTGATGGCGCCGATCGAGGCGGCCGCGACCGGGCGCGACGACGCGTCGGTCGGGTCAGCGACTTCGCCGACCGGCGGGATCGTCGAGCCGACCGGAGGGCCCGCAGGGGTGCCGGGCGGCGACCTCACGCGCGGGTTCGCGCGGGACCTCTCGCGGATCGCCAACACCGGGTCCATGGCGTTCACGCTCGGGTTCTTAGCGCGGAACGTGCTCGGCCAGTACGACCCGCTCCTGTTGGCCGACGAGCCCGACGCCGACCACGGGCTCTACTTCGTCCACCCGAACATCGTCGCGGTCGCGGCGTCGCTCGACGTCGATTTCCCGCGGTTCCGGCGCTGGATCGCCTTCCACGAGGTGACGCACGCGGCGGAGTTCGGCGCGGCGCCGTGGCTCCCCGAGTACCTCGAATCGCGGGTCGAGCGCGGGATCGAGGGGTTCGCCGGCGGTGAGGGGGGAGTCGCCGGCAGCGACGGGCTGACCGCGGGCGGCCTGCCGGTCGACGCGCTCGACACCGGGCCGTTCGCGGAGCTACAGGCGGCGATGACGGCGGTCGAGGGGTACGCCGAGGTGTTGATGGACCGCGCGTTCGACGGCGAGTACGCCGACCTCCGTCGGAAGCTCGACGAGCGCCGGGGCGGGGGCGGCCCGGTTCAGCGACTCGCGCGCCGGCTCCTCGGGCTGGGCCTGAAGCGCCGGCAGTACGAGCGGGGCGCCGCCTTCTTCCGCGCGGTCGCCGACGTCCGCGGGATCGAGGCGGCGAGCGCGGTCTGGGAGCGCCCGGAGAACCTCCCGACCGGCGACGAGCTCGACGACCCCGCGGCGTGGCTGTCCCGGGTCGATCCCTGAACGGGCGGCGGCGTTACGTCAGGCGCTTGTCGCGGAACGCCCGGATCACGTCCTGTCGGGCGATGATGCCGACGATCGCTCCGTCATCGTCGACGACCGGCACGCGGTTGATGTTCGGGTCGTCGCCGGCGAGCAGGTCGAGCACCTCGTTCACGTCGGTGTCGGGCGAGACGGTCGCCACGTCGATGCTCATCACGTCCGAGATCGGGCGGTCGGCGTTCCGGACCATGTCGACGCCGAGATCGAGATCGCCCCACGGCGCCTTCACCTGATACGTGAGCGTGTCGACGAACGGCGGGAGGCCGATCGGGATCCACAGCGTCTCGTCGTCCGGCTCGAAGAGGTCGACGAGGTCGGATTCGGTGACGACGCCGACCAGCCCCCCCTCGTCGTCGACGACCGGGAACCCGCTGAAGTCGAACCGAGCGAACTTCTTGAACACGTCCGCCACGTCGTCGTCCGGGGCGACCGTCTTGACATCTGTCTCCATCAGGTCACGCGCTTGCATACGGTCGCCGTCGCGTCGCTCAGGGGTAGGCGTTTCGACCACGCCCGCGCCGATCGGGGATGGAGTCGGACAGAGAACGTATTAATACACGAACAGTACCCATCAACTCGTTACACCGATCCGGCATGGTCGAGTCGCGGTCCGACGTTGCTGTCCCGGTCACTAGGCCCGCCGCGAGTCCCGACAATGTGTATCTCGAAAAAGTACGGGCCGCACTTTGAACGCTCGCGTTCCGCTCCGTGATCGTGGCGCCACTCTTGTGTCCCTTCGTATCGCGCGTGGAACTGTCGGCCTGTCACCTTGCCGATGTCGCGGATCAGCTCGTACAGAACTGATGGTGAAACGGCAGTCACGAGAGGTTCGATTCACGGACGCTGGCGTGAACCTGCTTGTATGCGTCGTTGATGTCGGCATCATGGGTCGGTGTTTGCGTTCGGTGCGAGCTAACGGCCACGCGCAGCGTCTGGATACTCTCACGGGTGACGCTGGCGGCGTCTCGTCATCGAATACTCTGTATTAAATACAATTGAGTTGAAGATACTTGAGAGGTGAGATAATAAAGCGCCGCTGCGCTTCCGGAATGGAACTGAAGACGGGAATCCTACGCATGAGCTGCTCCTCGAAGTCGTGACTCGTCACGTCGCGCTGGGAGGAACTAGTTGCTCGTCGAATTGTTCTCCTGGTTTGCTGCTTGGTCTTCAACCGCATCCTGAATCTGTTGTTGCTGGAGGTACTGATCGTAGTACTCGTTGGGAAGAACCGCAGCCAGATCGCCGTCCTCGAGCCCGTTCACAAACGTCGTTGCGGGAGCGGTGAGGCGCAGGAGGCCAACCTCCGGTGCAACGTCATTGACTGCGACGGCGTCAGCATCCGCGACAGAATCTTTGTACGTGGTTGTAGCGTTTGTTATCAGCTCTTGCTGTTTACTCTCGTACTCCTCTTGTGCTTCCGTTCGAGTGATGTTCCCATTCTCAAGCTCTGTCTGCAGCTCTTCCTGGAAGCTGGTGAGCGCTTCTTGATCCCCTCGAATTTGGATCGTCAGTGTTGCCTCTCCGTCGGGTGTTGTCCCCTCGTTACCCTCGGCTTGCGACTGGCCAGTCGGGCCGGAGCACCCAGCAAGGGCTGCACTTGCACCGGTGCCGGTCATTGCGAGGAACGATCGACGGCCTGGACGCTGTTTCATTAGCTCATATTACGGAAAATCGCTTGTAACTCTTGTCTTTCGGGGTAAGAAGCGAACCCGAACCGCCTCGGTGTCACCCTTCGAGACACCCGCTGTACGTCTCTAGAGAGCGCCTACCGTACGAGCTGCTCTTCGAAGTACTGACTCGTCACGCCGCGCTGTGGGCAGTTGCGCTCGTGCGGCAGGTTGTCGATCGTCGTCGTGTAACCCTCTGGCCCGTCGATCCGGACCTGCGCGCCACACTCGTCACAGCGGAGGAACTTCGGCTCCGTGATCGAGACCCCGTCCGCGGAGGGTTGACTGCCCGACGGGACGATCGCGAAATGGGTTTCGGTGTCAGCGAACGAGCGCATTGTCACGGCCCCTCCGTGGTCGTCATACCCTCGGACGCGCGCTCTGGATCAGTCATCGGCGGTCTCCTGGTCGTCCGTGTTGTCGTTGAACTCGATCTCGTCGGGAGGGTGCCGTTCTCTTTGGCGAGCCGCAGCTGCTCTGCAACCGCGTTCGTATGTGTGTTGTGGTGTTACGACATCGTTTCGACCGTGGTACCAGCGTGTCCGTCGCTCGGCGTGTCTCCTTGAAGTGACCATTGTTCGGCGCTCATCAGCATCTCGACTGTTGATACCACCTCGGAACCGATGTCGGGCGTCCGCGGGTGACTGTTCCCACGCGTGACGCGCTGCTCGACACGTAGCGGCCTCGGTCTTTTCATTCAGGGGGGCAAGACGGATCCCCAACACGACGTTGACAGCAGTCGCTCAGCGGTCGAGGCGTGGCGCGATAAAGAAAGACCGCACGGGGTCGGCCCGCGAGGGCCGATAGTTAGCGAGTGTGGTGAGTCGCTGCTGCGTTACTCGTTACGCCGCGTCGCGAGGAGCGCAGCCGCGATGAGGGCGACGAGGGCGACGAGCGCACCGAAGCCGGGCGTGCCGTCTTCGGAGCCGTCACCGCCGTCGTCGGAGCCGTCCTCACCGTCGGAACCATCGTCAGTTCCGTCGGAGCCGTCGTCAGTTCCGTCGGAGCCGTCCTCACCGTCGTCGGAACCGTCCTCACCGTCGTCGCTACCGTCTTCGCCGTCGTCGCTGCCGTCTTCGCCGTCGTCGCTACCGTCCTCACCATCCTCATCCTGCACTTCCTCGATGAGGACCATGTCGGAGTTCGAGATCGAGCTGCCCTCGACACGGAAGTTGACCGTACCCGTGTCGTTGGCAGCGTTACCGCTCAGGTCGAACTCGGCCGAGAACGAGCCGTCCTCGCTGATCTCGGCGTCAGCCGTTTCGACGAACGAGGGCGAGACGCCATCCGCGGAGCGAATGCGGACGCTGGCATCCGAGCCAGGCGCAACGCTCGTCGTACCGGAGACCTCTGCGGTCTCGCTCACTTCGACCTCAACCTCATCGTTGTTGTTGAGGTTGTCGAACTCAGCGTCCTCCTCAACGATGCTGAACTCGCCCGTGGACGTCACCGTACTGTCAGCCATGAAGTACGGGTACGCGGGGTCGTTCGCGGTGCTGTCACCGTCAGCGGCGCCGTTGAACGGACCGTTCGCTTCGAATCCGTTGTTGAAGAACTCGTAGCGGTTGTCGTCGTCCGTTTCGTATTCGACTTCAACGTCGAAGTCGTCGCCGGCTTCGACGCCGCTCGAACCGGACCACGCATCACTCGAACTCGTGTCGACGATGATGTACATCTCACCGGCATCGTTGTCGACCAGCGTGAAGACGTCGCCAGTGTCGGCGCTGCCGCCGAAGTTGAGCGAAGTCGCCTGCTGATTGCCCGTGGAGGACTGGGCCTCAACATCGATGTTGATGCCCTCACCGTCCTCGTCGAGCACCTCCTGCACCGTCTGCGGCTCGAAGCCGTTATCGAGTGCCTCGTAGTCGCCTTCCTTCTGGACCATCGCACCGTAGAGACCCGACGCCTCAACCTGGATGACCAGGCGGTCGTCCTCGGCGATTTCCGACCGCTCGGACACCGTGTCGAGGACCTCCGTGAGGTTGTCGTTCTCGTCGGCGCTGTCAGACGGCGCGGTCCACGTGGTGATGTCGCCCAGTTCGGGCGCCACCAGGTCGATCGTGGCGAGGTCGAGCTCGTCGTCGAGCTCGGACTCGTCATCGTCGTTCACGACGAAGTCGCCGTTACCGTTCACTGCAACCGGATAGTCCGTCGGCTGAAGCGGACGGACAAGCGGCTCAACGTCAAGCGCATCGCGGTAGTCGTCGAGGGTGCTGAACGTGGTTCCCGAGTCAACCTCCTCGTCGTGGAAGGTGACATCGGAGAACTCGTCGTTGATCTGGCCGCTGTTGTCCTCAGCCATACTCTCGACGATGTCCTCGTCGGAGTAGTACGAGTCAGCGCCAGTGGTTCCGACAGTACGCGTGTTGACCTGGAAGGTCACTTCGTCGTCGTCGTCGTCGTCCTCAATGTAGAGGATGTCGACGTAGCCGGAGTCTTCGTCACCGACCTGGACGTACGCGTCCTCAGCGTCTTCAAGTTCGACACTCATCTCGACGACGTCACCAGCAGACTGGGAGTAAACGCCCTCACTCCAGCCTGCGCCGGTGTCCTGCTCCTCGACCGTGATGGAGCCAGCGTCAGAGGCTTCCGTGTCAGTCGAGTTGAAGTCGATGTCGTAGTCGCCCGTGTCAATGTCCGTGAAGTCGACTTCGTACTCTTCGTCGCTGAAGCCGACGAGAACGATCTTCTCGTCAGCGTCCTCCTCGCTGTCCTGGTAGCGAGCAACGCCGAAGCTACCGGCCAGACCGGTACCACCGTCGATCTGGTTGAGGTTGTCGTCCTGAGACTCGTCGTACTCGTAGACCGGAAGGTCACTGAAGCTGTCCGAGTGCCCAGGCGCGAAGATGCCGTACAGCTCCTCGTCGGAGAGGTCGCCGTCGGCACTGACGTTCAGGCTGTAGCTGGCACGGTTCGACGAGATGTCGAGGTCCGTGCGGGCCTGCGAGCCAGCGTCGTTAACCGAATCATCGTCGAACTCGGCGCTCAGACTCTGCGTGCCGACTTCGAACGTGTTCGCGCGGATCTCGGCGATCCCGCTACCACGGATGAAGAAGTCAGCGCTTTCGAGGTCGTCCGTCTCGACGAGGACGACCGGGTCGTCGTTAGCGAGACCCGCACCCGAAAGGTCGAACTGGTCGTACGTATCTGCACGTTCGACGTTGAGCTGCTCGACGTTGCTGCTCGAGTCAATGTTGTTGTTGTCGAAGCTGTCGACCTGACGCAGGCGCACCGTACTACCGACGCTCTGACCAGTGTCGGAAAGGTCCACGAGGACGTCCTGACCCTGGTACGCGAAGTCGTCGTCAAGGAACTGGACATCCGCATTGCTACTACCGCCAGAAGCATCGCTGACGACAGAGACCGTTGTCTCGGTGACGTCACCGGTTGCGACGCTCTGGAAGTTGTTCGCGAGACCGATATTAGACTGGCCGAACTGATTCTGTGCGTACAGCGTGTTGCCGCTAATAGTGATACTGCCCGTGTTATCGCTGTCGAAGGTCACGTCGCTCGTGACATCGGCAGTACCAGTTTCTCCGTTGGTACCTTCGTAGGTCGCCGTCGCAGTTGCGGCCGTCGTCTGACCGGGCTCAAGTTCGGACGCACCAGTCGTGACCGCAATCGCATTTGCGGTCGGCGTCACGGTACCCGAGGCAGTCGCGTAGATCTGTCCCTGATCCGGGCTACCACCGTCGTTCGGGTGGACAGCAGCGATCAGTTCCTGCTCGCTCGTGTACGGTTCGTCAAGACCAACGGTTACTGCCGTCGAGCCACCAGCGCCAACCTGCGTGGAGCCGAGGGGGGTTTCCGGGTTACCATCGCCGTCGGTCGTCCAGACAGCGACGTGGTCGTCGTTGTTCTGCGTCTTAACACCAGTCACCTCAACCTGCTGACCGGGGTCAGCATCAGTGGTGGAGGCAGCGATACCGCCCACAACGGCACTCGATGTGACGCTGTAGGAAGCAGACCCATCTGCATCACCGCTGGCGTCAGTCTGGTCTACGTAGATGTCGTGGGCTGCACTACCGGCAGAGGCGCCATTACTGTCGTAGTCGTACGTGATAGTGATCGTGGCGTCCTCTGCCTCCTGATCACCGTTATCTTTGGTGACAGTCAGGGTGTGTAGACCACTATCGACCGTCCCATCACTGCTGATTGTGACTCCAGAAGCGGAAGTCGAAACCGAATTGACAGAGAAGCTACTGAAGTCGGACGTGTCGGACACATCCAGTGTGACGGGGACGTCAGTATCGCCTGATTCAACGTCGATGTTGAACGTTACATCTTGCGTTCCAGTCGAGTCGACCGGAATATCGCTTCCCGTGGAAGCGGAGAGTCCATTATTGCCGACGGTGAGCGCCGCAGCAGGTGCTGCAGCGAAACCGGCCGCAAACATGGACACAACCATGATCGCCGCAAAGAGGACCGCGCTGGTCTTCTTGCGATAGTTTGTTTCGTTTGTCATTGTGTAGTTTCGTTCTGCATCGCGCTAGCAGCTTTCTCCATCGCCTGACGCCCATTCGTCGATCGACCAACACTGCATCGAGGGCACAAGTGGACTCGGGTCAGGGTTACTTGCTCTAGCACATCGGGTGGGGTACTGCACTCAGAACGAGTGGCGGTCTTGGTAAATACTTTGTGTCTATTTCGTGGCGTGTGAAACCGTACCAATGCCCGCGAGAACCCGTCAAACGCCGGATTTGCGTTCAGGCGGATCTGCACCGCTCAGCACCCCGAGGGAACGCCGACACCGACTGCGAGCATCGCTCTAACAGAACACTTACCAAACGCGGCCGAGTAGTATCGTGTGAGCCCG
This sequence comes from Halorubrum sp. FL23, assembly GCF_052439115.2. NCBI lineage: Archaea > Methanobacteriati > Methanobacteriota > Halobacteria > Halobacteriales > Haloferacaceae > Halorubrum > Halorubrum sp. FL23. The sequence goes on along the minus strand of NZ_JBQVRO020000005.1, from coordinate 17,542 downwards.
CAGCGGGGCATCAGACAGTGTTGTTGGGTTGGGTACACCGCGATTGCCCTTCTGGCTGCCGGACGCACGTCGACCGGCGCGTCGGGCTCACCCGGACTCCCCGTTTCTGTCACCCTCTCCGTCGAACGCTTCCTCAAGCGCCGCCGACCACGACCCGAAGTGACGCACGTACGTAGTCGTCCCGTAGGCGCCGTGGTCGGACATGTCCTGCGCGGAGGGCTGCTTCTCGAGGTCGTCGCGCAGTCGTCGGAGCTCGGCGAGCAGCTCGGCGTCAGTCGGGCCGCGATCGGGATCGAAGCCGGCCGCCTCGAGCGCCGCCAACCACGAGCCGAACCGTCTCGTGTACGTCTGTTCACTGTGTAAGACATATTCACGCATGTCTGTAGGGCTGGGTTGCCGACCTTCTCGTCTGCAGAGAGGGCGCTCGGATCGCGGTCAGGTCGTCTTGGAGCTGGTCGACAGTCTCGTTCGTCTCTTCGAGGTCGCCACGCAGTTCGTCCTCGACCTCCTGGAAGCGTGCGAGCGACCGCTGTGCGATCGCGAGGGCGTCACGGGCGGAGACATCGCTCTCAGACATCGTCGACCACCTCGCCGTCGTCGGCGTGCTCGTCGCAGGCGTAGCGGTACGCCGTACCGGTTGCGAATGATGACCTCGGCGTCTTCACGACAACCGAGTGCGCCGCAGAACGGCCGGATGAGACCGCCATCTACGCGGTCACCTCCGTTGTAGCACCCGGTGAGCCACTCGCTATCGCCGTATTTGGTGTGTGTTTCGAACGTCCGACAGAACAGGATCCGCGTTGAGACCGTCTAAAACCCTGATTACGGGGTTTATAACTAGAAATATAAACAATATAGTGAATGGCCGGGGTGGGCTCCGAACCCACGATCTCCGCATGTCCCAGGTCCGAGGCTCGGCGGAGCCACGGGAAGGACGCGGACGCTTCCAAGGCGTCACCGCACCGAATCTCCGAACCCTATGAGTGCGGCGCTATGTCCAGCTAAGCCACCCGGCCTCACCTCTCCGTACCGCGATGAAACCCTTTAACCTTCCCATCCGTCGGAAGGTTGCGAACCGGTGACAGAGTCTACAGGGTCGGCGGAGAACCCCGACCGCGACGGTCCCGTCCATCCCATCCGCAACCACCCCCGTAACCGTTGCCGACGCGGACCCCGCGGATTTATGGCCGGCGGGTCGTATCTCCGGGATATGAGCCTTCCCGAACTGCTCGCGGGGACCGTCGGCGACGAGGAGGTCGTGGCCGAGGTCCCGCTCGGGGGAGCCGACCGGCTCGCGGTCACGCCGACGCGGACGCTCGTCTATCGCGGCGACGGGCTGCTGTCGGACGAGTCGGTCTCGGAGTACTCCCACGACGTCGAGCGAATCGCGGTCTCGACGGGTCGCCGCAAGGCGAAACTCACCCTCGGCTACGGCCTCGACGGCGACGAGACCATCTCGGTGCCGGCCAAGCGCGCCGACGACGTGCTCCACCCGATCCTCGCCGGCGTCCTCTCCGCCACGGGCGTCACCGACCCCGGCGAGTCCGTCGTCCGCACCTTCCGCTTCTCCGAGCTCACCCTCGTCGTCACCAGCAACCGGCTGGTCAAACACGTCGGCTCCGCCGTCTGGGACGAGGAGTTCGAGGAGTTCGCCTACGACGACATCACCGACCTCGACTTCGAGGAGGGAACGGTCGCCACCGCGGTCGTGTTGACGCACGGCGGGCGTTCCGAGCGGTTCAAAGCGCCCAACGAGTCGGCTCGCGCGGTCCGCGAGACGCTCGTCGACGCCCTCTGCTCGTACTACGGCGTCGACAGCCTGGAGGAGTTCCGCGTGACCGTCGCCGACGAGGACGACGACGGCGTGGCCGCGGACGCCGCGGGAGACAGCGGCAGCACCACCGACTTCGGCGAGGGCCCCGATCCGCTGTCGGCGTCGCCGGTCGCCGACGCGGAGGCGGAAGCGGAACCGGGGACCGAGGCCCCGTCGGATCCGAGCCCCGTTTCGGAGGCCGAGCCCGACGCGACGACACGCTCCGAGCCGGAGCCCGTCGCCGGAAGCGAGACGGCGGCCGGCGAGGCCCGGACGCGCGACGGGGAGCCGGCGCGGGGCGAGGCGTCGAGGCGCAGTGAGCGTTCGTCCTCGCCCGTCGAGGACCCCGCGGATGCGCCGAGCGCGGAGTCGGTCGAGGAGCCGGTCGCCGGCCACGCCGTCGACTCGGACCCGCTCGGCGACGATCCGCTCGCCGACGACCCGATCGCGGATTCCGAGCCGGAGCCGGTCGTCGACGCCGACCCGGCGGCGCGGTCAGAGGCCGGCTTCGCGAGCGACGCCGCGGGGGAGGCCACCGCGGAGGAGATCGCGGCGACCGACACCGTCGAAACGGGGGACACGCCCGAGACGGCCGAGACGACCGAGGCAGACGCCTTCGACGGCTCACCGTTCGAGAGCGCCGGCGTCGAGGGCGAGGACCTCGCGACGGAGGTGGCCGAGCTGCGTCACACCGTCGAACAGCAGTCCGAGCGCCTCGACAGGCAGTCCGCGCTCATCGAACAGCTCATCGAGGAGCTCCGCCGCGGTCGCTGACGCTGACGCCGTCGCCTGCGCCCAGTTCTCTCGATCGATAGCTGTCGGAGACGATTTTTAACCGCGAAGGGAAACCGTCGGACAGTGACCGCACAACTGACGCGACTCGACGCGCTGTTGGGGAGCGTCGCGAGCACGGAGGCCCGCGTCGCCGTGACCGCCGGGATTCTGCTTGCGACGCTCGCCGTCGGCTGGCTGCTCCTCCCTCGGGCCGTTCGGACCGGCGAACGAGTGACGACGCGCTGGCTGGAGCGGTTCCTCGACGGGCGCGGCGAGAGTTCGCTCGAGACGATGCGGGAGGCGCTCCCGACGTCGTTCGCGCTGCGCCTGCTCGTCGGCCTCTTCCAGCTCGCGCTGTTCGCGCTCGCGGCCGTCGCGATTCTGGCGCTGTGGGGCCAGTTCGCGGTCGTCGTCGCGGTGCTCCCGGTCGCGGAGAACGCCTTGACGATCGGCGCGCGGGCGTTCCTCTCCGCGATGCTCCTCGGCACCGCCTACGTCGCGAGCGACGTGTTAGACGAGTACGTCGAGGACCTCTCGGCCGACAGCGACCGCATCACCGCTCACCAGGAGCAGCTGCTCAGCCGGATCATGCAGGTCGGCGTGCTGGTGATCGCCGGGGTAACCGTCCTCGGCATCTGGGGCGTGAACCTCGGCGGCCTCCTCGTCGGCGCCGGGTTCCTCGGGATCGTGCTCGGGATGGCGGCCCGCCAGACCCTCGGGTCGCTGATCGCGGGCTTCGTGCTGATGTTCGCGCGCCCCTTCGAGATCGGCGACTGGGTGGAGATCGGCGACGAGGAGGGGTTCGTCACCGAGATCACGATCATGAACACGCACATGCGGAACTTCGACGGCGAGTACGTCGTCGTGCCCAACGACCTCGTCACCAACCAGGCGATCACGAACCGGAGCCGCGAGGGGCGGCTCCGGATCCACATGGAGGTCGGGATCGGCTACGACGACGACCCCGACGAAGCCAGCGAGATCGCCGAGGAGGTGCTGACTGAGATCGAGACCATCGCCAACAACCCGAAGCCGTACGTGATCCCCTCCGGGTTCGGCGACTCCGCGATCCTCCTCGACCTCCGGTTCTGGATCGAGCCGCCGACGCCGCAGGCGCGCTGGCGCTCGAAGGCGACGGCCGTCGGGCTGATACAGGACCGCTTCGCGGACGCCGGGATATCCATCCCGTACCCGCAGCGGACCGTGTCGTACCCGCCGGGAACGCCGGAGACGGGCGAGACCGTCGAGCGCGCGGCTCGCCGCAGCGACGGGCGCCCGAGCGACCGCCCCACCTAGCGCGGACGGGGACAGCGACCCCTCACCGGTCCCGACCGAACCCCGCCGCGAACGTCGACTCGGTCACCGAGAGGACGGTCGGCCGCCCGTGCGGACACGCGTACGGGCGGTCGCACTCGCCGAGCCGGTCGAGCAGCGACCGCAGTTCCCCCGCGTCGAGCGCGCCGATCTCTCCCCGCTTCAGCGACGGGTGACACGCGAGGTCGGCGAGCAGCGCGTCCCGCGCGTCTCGCGGCGGCTCCCCGTCCGAGAGCGTCGCGAGTGCGTCCCGGAACGCGGCCGCGTCGGCCGCTCTCCCGAACGGCGCCGGGACGGTCCGGAGCCGGACGGTCCCGCCGCCGAACGGCTCCGTCTCGAACCCGAGCGCGGCGAGGGCGTCGGCGTGCGCCTCCGCGGCCGCCGCCTCGTCGGCCGACAGCGACACGGTCGCCGCCGGGTCGAGGGCGGCGGTCGGCACCGCCTCGCCGTCGAACGCCCGGGCGAGCCGCTCGTAGTTCACGCGCTCGTGGGCGGCGTGGCCGTCGATGACGAGCAGCTCGTCGCCGGCCTCGGCGAGGAGGTACAGGTCGCGGAACGTCCCGATCGGCGTCGCGTCCGCGAAGGCCGCCGGGCGCTCCCCCTCGTCGCCGCCGACGGGCTCCAGCGCCCCGTCGAGTCCGGTGTCCACCTCGGCCTTCCGCCGGAGGTCGGCGCCCGTGAGCGCGTCGGCGACGACCGACTCGACGGCGTCCGCGACCGCGTCGGCGTCTCGGAGCCCGACCTCCCGCTTCGCCGGGTGAACGTTCGGGTCCACGCGGGCCGGCGGCAGCGAGACGTCCACGGCGGCCACCGGCTCGCGGCCGTCCGGGATCAGCCGGCCGTACCCGGCCCGGACCGCGGCCGCGAGCCGGTCGTTCCGGACGGGGCGCCCGTTCACCGAGATCCGGACGTGATCGCGCGAGGAACGGGTCACCGAGGGGTACGCGAGGGCGCCGCCGACCTCGATCGAGCCGGATTCGTCTCCCCCCGCCGCGTCCTCGACGCTCGCCGCGATCTCCGTCGAGCGGCTCGCGGTCTCGCGGTCGTACACGCCGAGCAACGCCTCCGTGATGCCGGATCCGGGGGTCGAGAGGGTCCGCGACCCACCGTGGTCGAGCGTGAACGCCACCGTAGGGTTCGCCAGCGCGTAGTCGGCGACCAGCGATGAGACCCGCGCGAACTCGGCCGCCGGCCCCGCGAGCGACTCCCGGCGCGCGGGCCGGGTCGCGAACAGGTCCTCGACCACGACGGTCGTGCCGCGAGCGCGCCCGGCGTCGGCGACGGTCGGGTCCGCGGCACCGCCGTCGCTCTCCGTTCCGTCGACGACCACCCGCGTTCCGACCGCGTCGCCGTCGCTCGTGACGAGTTCGAGCCGAGCCGCCTCGGCGATCGCGGCCAGCGCCTCGCCGCGGAAGCCGAGCGAGCCGACGCCGACCGGGTCGCCGCCGGGCGCGAGCTTGCTCGTCGCGTGGCGCTCGACCGCGAGCCGGGCGTCCTCGCGGCTCATTCCCCGGCCGTCGTCGGCCACCCGGACGCGGTCGGTGCCGTCGCTCTCCACCGCGATCTCGACCCGCGACGCGCCGGCGTCGAGCGCGTTGTCGATCAGCTCGCCGACGACCCGAGCGGGGCGGGTGACAACCTCCCCGGCGGCGATCCGGTCGACGGTGGCGGGGTCGAGCCGACGGACGCGGTCCTCACCCCTCATCGTCGACTCGCGACTGGAGGTCGTGGAGGGCGTTCAGCGCCTCGATCGGCGTCATCCGGGCGAGGTCGAGGTCGTGGAGAGCGGCGGCCAGATCGGGGTCGGACTCGGCTGACGACGGTTCCGAACCGCCCTTCCGTCCGGGGTCCGCGTCGCCGGCGGCGGTTCCGGTGTCGTCGCCCCCGTCCGCGGCGTCGTCGCCCTCGTCCTCCGCGAGGAACTCCCGGAGCGAGGCGTCGCCCTCCTCGTCGTCGGCCGAGTCCTCGGTGTCGTCCCAGTTTCCGATGTCGGCCGAGGCCTCGGCGTCGGTCGACCCACCGGGGTCGGTCGAGCCATCGGCGTCGGCTGCCTCCCCGGTCTCCGCGCTCACGAGGTCGCGGGAGCGATTCACGACCGGAGTCGGAACGCCGGCGAGCTCGGCGACCTCGACGCCGTACGAGGAGGAGGAGGCGCCGGGGACGACCCGGTGGAGGAACGTCACGTCGCCGCCCTCGCGGGTCGCCGTGAAGTGGAGGTTGAAGACGCGCTCCCGCTCCGCCGCGAGGTCGGTCAGGTCGTGGTAGTGGGTGGCGAACAGCGCGGTCGCGCCCAGCTCGTCGTGGATGAACTCGGCGGCGGCGCGGGCGATGGCCCGCCCGTCGGTCGTGGCGGTCCCGCGGCCAACCTCGTCGAGGAGGACGAGCGAGTCCGGGCCGGCGTCGTGGAGGATCTCCGTCAGCTCGCTCATCTCGCGCATGAACGTCGACTGGCCGCCGGCGATGTCGTCGGAGGCGCCGACACGGGTGAACAGCCGGTCGAAGACGGGGAGCGAGGCCGCCTGCGCGGGGACGAACGAGCCGGTCTGCGCGAGCACGACCGCGAGCGCCACCGACCGCATGTACGTCGACTTCCCGCTCATGTTCGGCCCCGTGATCACCGCGACCGACCCGCGCGGGAGGTCCGCGTCGTTCGGCACGAACGACTCCTCGGCGCGCTCGACGACTGGATGGCGTCCCCCCTCGATCTCGACCCCTGCGTCGGGGTCGTCGACGATCGCCGGGCGGACGTAGTCGTGCTCGACGGCGACGCTCGCCAGCGAGCGGAGCGCGTCGAGCTCGGCGATGGCGTCCGCGAGCCCCTGTATCCGCTCCGTCTCGCTCGCGACGCGCTCGCGCACGTCGACGAACAGCTCGTACTCGAGGGCGTCCGCGCGCTCCGCGGCGCCGACGATCTCCTCCTCGCGCTCCTTCAGCTCGGGGGTGTAGTAGCGCTCGCTGTTCTTCAGCGTCTGCCGGCGGCGGTAGTCGTCGGGGACGCGATCGAGGTTGGCGTCGGTCACCTCGATGTAGTAGCCGTGGACCTGATTGTGGCCGACCGACAGCGAGTCGATGCCGGTGCGCTCGCGCTCGCTCGCCTCGAGCTCCGCGACCCACTCGCGCCCCTCGCGCTCGGTGGCCCGGAGGTCGTCGAGGTCGTCGTCGAACCCCTCCCGGACGACGCCGCCCTCGGTGATCTCCGGTGGGGGGTTCGCGGCGATCGCCTCGTCGATCAGCTCGCGGACCTCGACCAGCTCGTCGAGCCGGTCGCGGAGGTCGCGGAGGTGGTCGGTGCGGGGGCTGTCGGCGTCCGCGTCGGTGTCGCCATCCGCCCCCGCCAGCGTCGCCTTCAGCGCCGGCACGACCGCGAGCGTCGCGTGCAGCGAGCGCAGGTCGCGCGCGTCGGCGCGCCCTCGGGAGATCCGTCCGACGAGGCGTTCGAGGTCGTAGGCCGCCCCGAGCGCGTCGGCGAGCCCCTCGCGAACGAGCGTGCGGTCGGCCAGCTCGCCGACGGCGTCGTGGCGGCTCCGGATCGCGTCGGCGTCCACGAGCGGGCGCCGGAGCCACCGTTCGAGGCACCGGCGGCCGAGCGCGCAGCTGGTCTCGTCGAGCGCGTCGAAGAGGGTGTCGCTGGCGCCCAACCCCCGGTTCTCGAACAGTTCGAGGCTGCGCTGGGCGGCCGCGTCGAGCCGGAGGCGGTCGCGCGGGTCGTACCGCCGGATCCGGGTGACGTACGAGAGCGGGCCGTCGTCGCCCTGCGTGTACTCGGCGTACGCGAGGACGGCGCCGGCGGCGCGGAGCTCGGCGTCCCCCTCGAACCGGCGGTCGGGGGCGGGGAGGTACGGCTCCAGCCGCTCGATCGCGGCCCGCCGCTCGAAGACGGCGTCGTCGTACGCGTGGGTCGTCCACCCCCGCTCGGCGTCGGCCGGCTCGAAGGCGGGGGCGTCCGGCCCGGCGATCAGCTCCGCGGGGGCGACCCGGTCGAGCTCCTCCGCGACCGCATCGCGGTCGCCCGACGTGACGAGGCACTCGCCGGTGGAGACGTCGACGGCGGCGAGGCCGACGGCGTCCGGCTCGGCGCCGGTCCCGCCGTCACCCTCCCCGGCCGCCACCGCCGCCACGTAGTTCGTCGTCCCGGCGTCCAGCAGCTCGTCCTCGACGACGGTGCCGGGCGTGATCACCTCGGTGACGGCCCGGTCGACGAGCCCCGACGCCTGCTCGGCGTCCTCGACCTGGTCGCCGAGGGCGACGCGGTACCCCGCGTCGAGCAGCGATTCGAGATAGGGGGCGGCGTTGTCGATGGGCACGCCCGCCATCGGGTAGTCGCCCGTCGAGTCGGAGCGCTCCGTCAGCGTCACCTCGCAGACGCGGGCGACCGCCTCGGCAGCCTCGCAGAACGCCTCGTAGAAGTCGCCGACCTGGAACAGCACGAGGGCGTCCTCGTGGGCCGCACACAGGTCGGCGTACTGCGAGAGCATCGGCGTCAGCTCCTCGCGGGCGTCGGCGATCCCCGGCGGGAGCCCGGTCACCGTCTCGCGGTCCGCAGTCGGCATACCACGAGTCCGGTCGCCCGCGGGCATAAGCGGTGCGGAGCCGGGCGGCGGTGTCGCCCGGACAACTAAGTCGATCGCCGAATAGTGTCAACGAATGTCACTTTCGTCGGGGCCGTTCGCGCTGTCGGTGCTCGCGGTGAACACCCTCGTCGGAGCCGTGTTGGTCGTCAGCGCGTACGACCTCAAGGACCACGTGCTCGGATGGATCAGCTGGCTCGGCGGCGCGATCGTCGGCGGGTTCGTCGGCTGGGTGGTGGTCCCCGAGCTCACGGCGGCCCCGCCGGTCGGCGGGGAACGGCTGCTCCTCGCCGGGGCGGCCGTGCTGATCGGCACCGTGCTCGGTCGAGTGCTGATCCCGCTGGCGGCGCGGTTCGCGGTGTCGATCGCGGCGTTCGTCTTCGCGACCCTCGCCGTGCTGGTGTTGACCGCCGGCGAATCGCTCCTCCGGCAGTTCTACCGCCCCGGAGCGTCCGGGGCCGACGCGGTCGCGGTGGACGCGGCGATCGAGTCGTCGCTGCTCTCACAGCCCGCGTTTCAGCGGTTCCTCCTGATCGCGGTGGTCGTCGGTGCGGTCGCCGGACTCCTCGCGCTACGGTACTACGACTCAATCATCACGCTGTCGCTCGTCGCGTTGGGCGCCGGGCTCGTGGCGACGACCGTCCCCGTCTGGCGAGCCGTCGCCGCCGGCGAGCCCGTGGCGTTCGTCGAGCAGGCGACGCTCTCGAACCCCGCGTTCGCGGCGCTGTTCGTCGCCGGGATCGCGGTCCAGTACGTCCGCCACTCCGTGGACGGCCTCGGCGGGAGCGACACCCTCGCCTGAGCGATCGCCCCCGTGCGATCGAACACGCCGTTGCCCGATATCCGCCCGGAGCGCTCGCCTTCCGCCCGAGCGCTTACAACGATGGAGCCCTGAGGGAGACCGTGACGAACCGCGCGATCGTCGTCGGCATGGCAGCGACGTTCATCGGCCTGACGGCCCTCCTGCTCGTCGCCGGAGTCGTCGTCTCCCCCGTCCTGTTGGCGGTCGCCGTTCCGTTCGCCGTCGTCTCGTACTTCTTCTGGTACCACGCCAGCGGCCGGCTCCGCGACCGCGTCCAACGCGAGGCCGCGCAGGTGGGGCCCGGAGAGCGCGCACGGGCCCGACAGCGCGCACGGGCCGCCGAACACCGTCGATCCGCGTACCGCTCGGCCGGCGCGACGGACGGCGGGTTCGGTCGCGGAGCGGCGGGCGGCACCGGCGGTCGCGGAGCTCGATCCGGAGCCGGCGGCGCCGACGGTCGCGACCCCCGCGACCGCGCTCCGTCGGCGAGCGGGATGTCCGAGCGCGAGGCGTACGCGACGCTCGGGGTCGACCGGACCGCCGACAGCGAGACGATTCGGTCCGCCTACCGGGAGCGGGCGAAGCGGCTCCACCCGGACGGGGAGGCGGGCGACGAGGCGGCGTTCAAGGAGCTGAACGAGGCGTACGAGCTGTTACGGGAGTGACGGCGGGCGTTCGACACCCCCGTTCGATCACCGGGCGTCGGTGTCGGTGAGGGCCTCCGAGACCACGGCCTCCGCCTCCGCGAGCTCCGTCCGCGTGTTGACGTTGGTGAACGTCCGCTCCGCGGTGCGCTCGCGGATCGCGGCGTCGCCAACCACGACGCGGTCGAGCCCGTCGATCGGCGCCAGCACTTTTCGGTCGCCCCGGGCCAGGGCGCGCTCGCAGGCGGCCGCCATCGGCTCCGCGCGGTACACCGCCTGCGTCGTCTGGAGCCAGCCGTCGTCGAGCCGGGGGATCGCGGCGTCGCGTCCCGCGGCGTCGTCGGTGAGCCCCGCGAGAAACGACGGGTCGACGAACGGCATGTCGCAGGCGACGACGGCGACGTACTCGGCGGCGGCGGTCCGGCAGGCGTTCTGGATCCCCGCGACCGGCCCCAGACCCGCCTCGTCGTCGATCGCCCAGCGGAGCGGGAGCGAGAGCCCCCCGAGCGCGCTGGCGATCGCCTCCCGCTGATCGGGGCGACAGCTGATCACGAGCTCGTCGACGATCGGGTCGCCGCCGGCGGCGCGGTCGGCACCCGGCGGAACCGGGTCGGCGTCGCCGGCGAGCCGGTCCGCGACGCGGCGGACCATGGGGACGCCCGCGAGCGGGGTGGTCGCCTTATCGCGGTCGCCGAAGCGCGTCGAGCGCCCCCCGGCGAGGATGGCTCCGGTCGTCACGGCTCGCGTCTCGCCCCCGAGGGCCTTCGCGGTTGCGATCGCTCGGGAATCCGGTCGGCGCCGACGCTCCGGGACCGACCCGACGATACCCCTCCAACTCCGGGTAAAGCGACCCGTTAAGTGGCCGGCGGCCCACCGATCGGACATGGCAGAGGCCACGGATCTGGAGGAGCTGAAGCGGGGGACCGACCTAGTCAAGCGCGGCTTCGCGCGGATGCAGAAGGGCGGCGTGATCATGGACGTCGTCACCCGCGAGCAGGCGCGGATCGCGGAGGACGCCGGCGCTGTCGCGGTGATGGCGCTCGAAGCGGTCCCGGCCGACATCCGCAAGCGCGGCGGCGTCGCGCGGATGCCCGACCCGCAGAACGTCACCGAGATCATCGACGAGGTGTCGATCCCGGTGATGGGGAAATCCCGGATCGGCCACCGCAAGGAGGCGGAGATTCTCGAGTCGCTCGGCGTCGACATGATCGACGAGTCGGAGGTGCTCACGCCCGCCGACGACGAGTACCACATCGACAAGCGGGAGTTCGCGTCGCCGTTCGTCTGCGGCGCCCGGAACCTCCCCGAGGCGCTCCGCCGCATCCGCGAGGGCGCGGCGATGATCCGAACGAAGGGCGAGGCCGGCACCGGCGACGTGAATCAGGCCGTCCAACACCAGCGCACGATCAAAAACCAGATCCGGACGCTCACCGGGCTCAACCACGAGGAGCGAGAGAAGTGGGCCCGCGAACACGGCGCCCCCCGCGATCTGGTCCACGAGACTGCCGAGGCCGGTCGACTCCCGGTCGTCAACTTCGCGGCCGGTGGCATCGCGACGCCCGCCGACGCCGCCCTGATGATGCACCACGGGTGTGACGGCATCTTCGTCGGCTCCGGTATCTTCGGCGCGGAGGACCCGGTCGAGATGGGGAACGCGATCGTCGAGGCCGTCAACAACTGGGACGACCCCGACGAACTCGCCGACATCGCCTCCGGCATCGGCAAGGGGATGAAGGGTCAGTCGAACGAGGACATGAGCGAAGAGGAGCAGCTGCAGGGCCGCGGCGTCTGAACGACGGCGCGAAAGCGTCCGCACCTCCTCGGACGCGCTTCGATCGAGCGGCTGCGTCGTGATATCGTTCGCCTCGAGCCGTGCCACCACCTGCCAGTACCGTTATGACCGATCGGGACGTAGGTGGCAGTGGTGTTGTACACATGACAGGACAACAGATACTGATGATCGTCGGGGACTTCGGCGAAGACTACGAGATCATGGTTCCGTTCCAGGCGCTGCAGGCGGTCGGGCACGAGGTCCACGCCGTCTGTCCGGAAAAGGCGGACGGAGAGACGGTCAAGACCGCGATCCACGACTTCCGGGGCGACCAGACGTACTTGGAGACCCGCGGTCACGACTTCGAACTCACCCACGGATTCGACGAGATCGACCCGACGGAGTACGACGCGCTGGTGGTCCCCGGCGGGCGCGCGCCCGAGTACCTGCGGGGGTACGAGGAGGTGCTCGACGCGGTGCGGCACTTCTTCGAGGCCGACAAGCCGGTCGCGTCGATCTGTCACGGTCCGCAGATCCTCGCGGCCGCGGGCGTGCTCGACGGCTACGAGCTCACCGCCTACCCCGCGGTCAGGCCCGAGGTCGAGGCCGCCGGCTGCTCGTGGGTCGACGGCGTGACGACCGACGGGAACCTCGTCACGGGGCAGGCGTGGCCCGACCACCCCGAGTGGATCGCGCAGTTCCTCGACCTGCTCGGCACCGAGATCGAACACGGCACGCCCGCCCCCGCGGTGGACTGACGCGCCCGGATCCCCGCTTTTCGTGACCGACCCCCGCGCCGTCGCCGTCAACGTCGCCGCCAACACGAACCAACCCGACTTCCGCGGCCCCGTCTACCCCGACGGGTCGTTCGCGTACGTGCCGATCCCGGAGTCGGCGGCGACGCTCCCGCGCGAGCGGTTCCCGGTGGACGAACCCCTCCCGACCTACGGCGACCTCAATCTCCCCTTCGCGGTGCCCGCCGACCTGCGCGAGACCCCGGTCCACATGGATCCGGAATTCCCCGGCGTCCACGGCCGCGACCGCGCGACCTACGGCGACCCCCACGGCGTGAAGGCCGGTCGGATCGCCGGCCTCGAACCGGGCGACTGGCTGTTCTTCTACGCGACGCTGTCGCTGCGCCCCCACGGGTGGGTCGGACCGGGCGAGACCGGCGGTCGCGACGCGGACGCCGGCGGCCTCGATCCCGACGACGACATCGCGCCCGACTGGGGCGCGTACCTCTTCGCCGGGATCCGCGTCGAGCGGGTGCTCGCGGTCGGTGACGGCGACCGCGCCGTCGACCGCGACGCGGCGGCCGCGCTCGCGCCGACCAACGCCCACCTGAAGCGCGACCCGTTCGACGCGCGGGTCGTCGTCGCCGGCGACCCGACGGCCTCCGGGCTCTTCGAGCGCGTCGTCCCGCTGAGCACGCCCGAGGCTGGCGCGGACGCGAACCGCCTCGTCACGGCGCTCTCCAGCGACTCCGGGAAGGGGCCGTGGTGGCGACGACCCATGTCGTTCGACGCCGACGCGACCGAAACCCTGCTGAATCGCGTTGAGAGGGGCTGAGTGGCCGACTTCTCTCCAGCGACGCAGGATGAGACAAATGTTGCCGATTTCCCGAGTGCGAACGGCTCACGGTCGCTGCCGCAGAACGGGCGTGTCTCGGGACGTAACGGGACGTTACGGTGATTCTGTCGAAGCGTCAATGAACGAGGCTCGTCGGCCGTCGCAACATTTGCGCGAAGACGGTTTCACCGCTCATGCTTGTCGGTTTCCGGAGCTATACCTTACAATAAAACCAAGAGACATTCGATGTCAGATCTCAATGTCTCCCACGAATACTTCACGTGGAGACTCGTGCAGGACGTGGCGGAGGAGAACGGGTACTTCGAGGACGAGGGCGTCGACGCCGACCTCTCGTACTTCGCGCCGGGGACGCAGGAGTTCGAGGGCGAGAACGCCTTCGACGCCGACTGGTGGGACGACATGGACGAGGACGGCGGCACCCACGGCGTCTGCGAGTGGAACGCGGTGCAGGAGGTCTCCGAGACCGACCGCGACATCGTCGGCTCCTACAGCGAGTGGGACCGCGTCGTCTTCGTCGACGCCGCCGACGACGCGGAGACGATCGACGACCTGCGCGGCCGCTCCGTCGGGATCAACAAGTACGCCACCTCGTTCTACTCGATGCGGGAGATGCTGGAGAACGAGGGGTTCGAGGACGACGAGATCGTCCTCGAACACGTCGGCGAGGCCGAGGACCGCTTCGACGCGGTGAAGGACGGCGAGGTCGACTCCATCGCGGTTCTGGAGCCGTTCGTCACCCTCGGCCGCTACGACGAGGAGCTGAAGGAGGTGTTCGACGGCCCGTGCCGCGCCGCCATCACGACGCGCGAGCAGCCCGACCCGGAGAAGCTGGAGGGGTTCCTCGCGGCGCTGAACCGCGCGGTCGCCGACATCAACGACGACCTCGACGGGTACACCGACCGCTACGTCGCGCTCCTCGAGGACGAGGCGGCCGACAAGGCGGCCTTCGACGACGTGAACTTCGAGCGGCTCCGCGAGGAGTTCGAGCTCCGCGAGTTCCTCCCCGTGCGTGCCCCCGACGAGGACCGGATCGGCGCGACGACGGAGTGGATGCGCGAGAAGGGATTCGTCCCGGACGACGCCGACATCGGCACCGCAGAGGAGCTCGATAACGAGGGCGTCATCCCGGACGACGAGGCCGAGTCCGAGGAAGACGAGCCCGAGGCGACGGCGGACTAACCGATGTCCCTCGAGTCCCGTCCGGCGGCGGCCGACGATGACGCTGACGGGTCCGGTGGCCGGTCCGACGCCGCGTCCCCGGTCGGCGCCGCCGCCGACGGTGCCGAGACGGTCGGTCGTCACGCCGCCGACGCGGCGCCGATCGTCGCCGGCGACCTCACGAAGCGGTACGACGACACCCTCGTCTTCGACGGGCTCGACCTCCGGGTCGCGCCCGGCGAGGTCTGCTGTCTGCTCGGCCCGTCCGGCTGCGGCAAGACGACGCTGCTGCACCTGCTCGCGGGACTCGAAGAGCCGACCGACGGCCGCGTCGAGATCGACGGCGAGGCGGTGACGGGCCCCGACTACCGGTGGGGCGTCGTCTTTCAGGACCCGCTCCTCTACCCGTGGCTCTCGGTGCGCGAGAACGTCGAGATCGGCCCGCGCCTCCGCGGCGAGACGCCCGACGCCGACCACGTCGACGAGCTGCTCGAACTGGTCGGACTCGACGGCGTCGCCGACGCCGACACGTCCGACCTGTCCGGCGGGATGGCGCAGCGCGCGTCGCTCGCGCGGACCCTCGCGAACGACCCCGACGTGCTGCTGCTGGACGAGCCGTTCTCCGCGCTCGACCAGCTGACGAAGATGGAGCTGCAGGACGAGCTGCTCCGGATCGTCGACGAGCTCGGCGTCACCGCCGTCTTCGTCACCCACGACATCGACGAGGCGGTGTACCTCGGCGACCGCGTCGCGATCATGGGGCCGGTCCCCGCCGGCATCGAACACGTCGAGCGGATCGACAGCGAGACGCGCTCGCGCGACGACGAGGCGTTCCTCGCGGAGCGCGCGGCGACCTTCGAACGCCTGGAGGCGGTGGGGCTCGAATGACGCACGAACACTCCGCAAACCGCGACGACAGCGTCGACCCCGACGTCGCGGCGAGCGCGCGCGAACTCGTCGGCGGCGCCGGCTGGCGGAACCCGTCGGAGAAGGCCCGCACGAGCGGGCTCTCGCGGCGCGAGTTCATGAAGGAGTCCGGGCTGGCGTCGCTCGCGGCGGCCGGCGTCGGCTCGACCGCCGGCTGTCTCGGCGGCGGGAGCGGCGGCGACGACGGCCCGCCGACCGCGGAGATCGGCTACCTCCCGATCACGGACGCGGCGCCCCTCCTGACGGGGTACGCCAACGACCACTTCGCCGACCACGGCGTCGACGCCGCGGAGCCAACCCTGTTCCGCGGCTGGTCGGACCTCGCGGAGGCGTTCCTCTCCGGCGAGGTGAACGTCGCGCACTTCCTCATGCCGATGACGGTGTGGATGCGCTACGGCGACGAGCTGGACGCGAACGTGCAGGTCGTCGCGTGGGACCACACGGACGGCTCCGCGCTCACCGTCCAGCAGGAGATCGACGAGTGGTCGGACCTCGGCGGCGGCACCGTCGCCGTCCCGTTCTGGTACTCGATCCACAACGTGATCCTCCAGATGGGGCTCCGCGAGCACGGACTCACGCCCCGGACCGACTCCTCGGCGGACGCCGTGGCGGACGACGAGGTGAACCTCGTCGTGACGCCCCCGCCGGACATGCCCGCGGCGCTCGAAAACGGCTCCATCGAGGGGTACATCGTCGCCGAGCCGTTCAACGCGATCGGCGAGCTCGACGCCGGCGGCAAGATACTGCGGTTCACCGGCGACGTCTGGCGCGAGCACGCCTGCTGCGTCGTCGTGATGCGCGAGGAGCTGGTGCAGTCGCAGCCCGAGTGGACGACCGACGTGATGGGCGGGCTCGTCGACGCCCAACAGTACCTCCGCGAGAACCGGTCGGAGGCGGCGCGGCTGCTCTCCTCTGAGGGGAGCGGCCTGCTCCCGCAGGGGCCGGAGCCGATCGACCGCGCGCTCACCCACTACGACGAGCACGAGCCGTACCTCGAGTCGGGCGCGATCCGGAACGCCGACTGGGACATCGACCGCATCGGCTTCTACCCGTACCCGTACCCGTCGTACACGGAGGAGCTGATCCGCCGCATGAGCGAGACGCGCGTAGAGGGCGAGGACGCCTTCCTCGACGAGCTCGACCCCGCGACCGTCGCCGACGACCTCGTCGCGTACGACCCCGTTCGCACAGCGCTGGAAGACGCCGGCGGACCGCCGGCGTTCGACGTACCTGAAGAAGATGGCTACGAGAGACAAGAGACGATACGGTTCTGAGCTGCTCGGGGAGACCGACCGCCTGCTTCCGGCGGTCGGCCTCCTCGTCGGCCTCGCCGTCTGGTGGACGGTGACGGCGCTCGGAAGCGGCATCATCACCAACTTCGCGCCGGCGGCGACGTTCGCCGTCCTCGCGGAGCTGGTGGTGTCGCCCGAGTTCTACGACCACGTGTTCGTCAGCCTCTACCGGTTCGCGGTCGCGCTCGGCCTCTGTCTGGCGGTCGGGCTCCCGGTGGGGGTCGTCGTCGGCTACTTCGCGGCGGCCGAGCGCGCCACGACCGTGCTGTTCCAGTTCATGCGGATGATCTCGCCGCTGGCGTGGTTCCCCATCGCCATCATCGTCTTCGGCGTGGGGACCCGGTCGGCGGTGTTCGTCATGTTCATGGCCGGCCTCTGGCCGATCGTGTTGAACACCGCTCACGGCATCGGGACCATCGACGACGACTGGATCACGGTCGGCGAGTCGCTCGGCGGTGACACGCGCGCGTTGCTCCGCCGGGTCGTCGTCCCCGCGGTGATCCCGGACATGCTCACCGGGATCCGCCTCTCGATCGGGATCCTCTGGATCATCCTCGTCCCCGCGGAGATGCTCGGGGTCAACACCGGGTTGGGCTACCTCATCCTCGACGCCCGCGACCGGTTCTCTTACGCGGAGATCCCGGCGATCATGCTGGTGATCGGCTTCATCGGCTTCTGGCTCGACCTCTCCGTCCGCCGGCTCCACGCCCGGTGGAACTGGGGATAGCCGGTCTCGCTTCTCCCTCCCCCGACGCCGTCGCGCGCGCCGGTTCTGCACGCCGGTTTCGCACGCCGGTTTCACACGCCGGCTTGGTCGCGTTAAGTTTGGCGTGAATTGTGGTAGACGGCGAGGGCTTCGAGCCAATTTTGAGCTGTCTCGAGCGCGACA